>JAEZIZ010000044.1 GCA_023415915.1 Bacillota bacterium
AATCTTTCACTTGTTTGAACTGTGTTCTCCTTATTATATTTTTATATTTCTGCTTATAATAAAAAACCAGCACATGAATATGTGCTGGGGAAGCAAAGAAAGCCTTTGCTTCAAGCAATTGTCTCCCCGCAAAACCTGAAGCTTTGAGGGGAAGAGGAGGAGCAACCGGGGCCTACGTGCGGCTTGGACGGGGTGGAAGGGAGCGGGTGGAGTTTTGCAATAATGCAAAACGGAGCAATACGAACTTTGCTCCGACGCAATCTGGGTGTTGGTAAAGGAACATTGACAATAGAACGATTTTGTAACGTTTTCCAACGATCAATAGTGGCATGTAACAAAATTAAATCTATGCAGGCAACACATTTGTTTAATTAAAATAATCTTATAACTTTAAGCGACCATTAACAGAATGTCTATATTATTGTGAACAGTATGATTCGCCTTCAAAAGCTTCAGCCATACGAACTGCTTATAATAATCTGATCTGCGGAGAATACATAAATTTTCGTCACTACCCATAAACACGTTATTATATATTTTTTATTGTCTCTCGAACAATCTGTTCAACGAGATTCCTGATTCCTTGCGCTTCGCAGTCATCGAAAGCCTTGCCACCGCAATATCCGTCGCCTAAATAACCCCAGTCGAGTTTGCCAAACTTCTCTCTTTTCACCTGCATCAGTTCGGATACCTGCTGCGGGTTGAGCCCCACTTCTCCGCCCAACAGTCGCGCATAAAGCGTAATGCCCGCGGAGTGCTCAAGCGTCTCCATCTTGTAATACGCGTCGAAGACATCTTTACCTACGGTCAGCGCACCATGGTTTGCCAGCAGTACCGCGTCTGCTGTTTTAATGATCTCTGAGATCGAGTTGGGCACCTGTTCGGTGGTGGGGGTGGCATAGTCCGCCAGCGCAACGCTGCCAATGGAAAATATCACTTCGGGTAGCGTAATCTTCTCACAGATCTGCCTGGCCACGGCGAAGGCAGTCGCTTTCTGCGGGTGAGCATGGCAAACCGCAAACACATCCGGTCGGTTTTTATATACAGCAAGGTGCATTTTCATCTCGGACGAAGGCTTTTTCTCCCCCGAAATGATGTTTCCCTTAAGATCAACCTTGATTAGGTCTTCCGCCCGCATGTATCCTTTGGATACGCCGGTCGGCGTAATGATGATTTCGTCGTCAGAAACCTTAACACTGATATTGCCGTCGTTGGACGCGACAAACTCCCGATTATACATCCTTCTGCCGACCTCGAGGATATCCTGCTTCACCATATATTCATTCATATTGTCTCCCTACGCAGCAACGCTCACGTATTCTCTTTGCCGTATCTATACAGATACCGGTATCTTTCAGATTTCACAAACCTGCTTTCGATCTCCGCTGGGGAAAGGTCTTTCTTAAGTGTCAGAAAGATCAGACATGCTTTTTCCACGACCCGGCTCACAAGCAGTGCTTCATTCAGATCTCTTCCGCAGCAGACTGGCCCGTGATTTTTCAGCAGCATCGCGTTTTTATCCGCTATCGTACCTGCCGCTTCCAGTCCAAGCTCATGGTGCTGTTCCGCAGGAACGTACCGTTTGGTGACAGGGATCTCCCCCCCAAGAAGCTGGCTCATTTCCTCCATCAAGGGCGGCACCCTGTCGAAATTCGCACAGGCCGCCGCTGTGGCATATAAAGAATGGCAGTGGATGATACCTTTAATATCGTCCCGCTGCCGGTATATCAGCCGGTGCACTTCCTTTTCGGAGGTAGCTTTCCGACTCCCCTGTACTTTTTCGCCGTCCATGTCGATGACGACCATATCCTCCGGACTCATGGCGCTATAGCTAACCCGGCTGGGAGTCAGCAGTATATGGTCGCCGATGCGTACGCTGATGTTTCCCCATGTCCCGAGGAAGTAGCCCATGTTCTCCAATGCAAGACAGGTATCTATGATGAGCCTTCGCTCTTCCATGTACTCCATCGGTTTTACCTCTGTACTCTGCCCGAGGCGTCTCCGCCTGCCAACTCCCAGACTTCCTTCAGTGTGACCAGATTGAAACCGCCATAAATGGTGTGCTTGAGAGCTGATGCCGCGCCCGCGAACTCAGCTGTCGTGCTCAGGGGCAACCCGTTTGCGAGGCCGTATATAAAGCCGGCGGCAAAGGAAGCACCGCCGCCGCCGCGATCCACCAGGCGTACGTCATAGTGCCTGGAGCGGCAGAATTCCTTTCCGTCGTAGCAGAGCACAGACCAGCCGTTGTCCGATGCTGAGTAGCTTTCGCGCAGCGTGCAGCCAATGTATTTGAAGCCGTACAGCTCGCGCATTCGCTCAAAAACCTTTTTATACCCTTCTATATTCAACTCACTTTTGAATACGTCCGTACCTTCAGGTTTCAGGCCCAAACAAAGCTCCGCATCCTCCTCGTTGCCAATACATACGTCCACATGCTTCATGATGTCCGTCATGAATGCCTGCGCCTTTTGCGGACTCCAAAGCTTGCGTCTGTAGTTGAGATCGCAGCTTATGGTCACATTATGACTTTTTGCCGCCGCCACGGCGAGACGGGTCAACTGAGCGGTATTGTCCGATATTGCCGGTGTTATCCCCGCAAAGTGAAACCAGTCCGCGCCCTCGAATATAGCGTCAAAGTTGAAATCCTCGGGCGATGCGCAAGCAAAGGCAGAACCCGCGCGGTCGTACACCACTCTGGGCGGGCGCATCGCTACGCCCGTCTCGTAAAAGTTCACGCCCAGCCTTCCCTCGCCGCGCGCCGCATGCGAACAATCCACACCTTCCGCGCGTATGCGTTTAAGGCAGGCGTCCCCCAAGGCGTTATTTGGAAGCTTGGTCACATAGGACACATCCATTCCAAACCTTGCCAGCGAGGTGGCCACGATACACTCGTCGCCATCATATATCGCATCAAAATGATCCGTCTGCTCTATCCTCAGAAAGCCCGGCGTCATGAGACGGAGCATGATCTCTCCCATTGTAACGATTTTCACACCCTATGCCCCCCTTCTTACCTTGATAATGATCTTCTCTATCGGTTCGCTCTTGCCGCAGATCACGCAGGGCATATGAATGTCGTCGTGGAACAGTATCATGAACTGTTGTGAACGGATGGGAATAAGCTCCCCTTCGCCCCGCATGATATATTGATCCTTGCTTTCGATATACTCCTGCTCCTTCATATCCGAAATAGGCGCCCAGCCTATACATTCCCTGCCGCTGACGACATACTGTATGTCGATATAATCCCTATGCCCCTCATATTTGCAGCTTTCAACGGGCTTGGAGTTATAACGCTTTACCAGAGCGTAAACGTCGTCGCAGATCTCATATCTGTCCTCAGTAAGCCCGCCTTTCCTGTTTTCATATAAAAAACGCATTGCTGTCTTGAACGCAGGGCTGATCCCTTCGTATTTTGCAGCGTTTTCAATTGAATCCAATATCATGATGTACCTCCCCTGATATATACCCCTAAAAGCTTCGCGTTTCGAAGGCCCAAAATCAAAACTCCGTCGGATAAAGCGTCTGAACCATGGAAATGTTACGGAACGGATGGGCCAACGCTACTTCTTCGTTGAAGTCGATGCCCAAACCCGGCCTGTCGTTGATATACATATACCCGTTCACCGGCTTATACAGATAGTCGAAAAGGCTTTTTTTAAGCATCTTGTCATCCACGCTATATTCGAGTATTATCGCGTTTGGTATGGCACACGCGAGATGTAGCGATGCAGCAGTGCCTATCTGCCCGTGAATGTTGTGAGGAGCGAGCGGCACCTGATTGGCTTCGCAAAGCGCCGCGATTTTCTTGCCCTCGGTGATACCGCCGCATATGCGAAGATCCGGCTGCGCAATGTCGATCGCGCCCGCTTCAAGCGCTGCGCGGAAGTCTGACTTCGTGCACCACCTTTCGCCGGAGGCTATAGGGATCGGAGAGCGAGCGCGGACATGCGCACAGGCTTCAAAGTTTTCAGGTAACGTGGGTTCCTCAAAGAAATAAGGCTTATATGGCGCAAGCTCGTTGGCTATCTGAAGAGCAGTATATGGGTTGAACCTGCCATGCCCCTCTATGAGAAGGTCCACATCCCAGCCTACCGCTTCCCTTAGCGCTTTGACCTGCTCCACCACCCCGCGCATCGTCGCAGAGTCTATCACATTTTCAGCCTTGTAAAAGGGGTCCCATTTCATCGCAGTATACCCCTGCTTTACGGTCTTCTCTGCGAGCCTGGCAAGCTTGTCCGGCGTATCTCCCCCAAAGAACCAGCGGTTGGCATATACGCGCAGCTTTTCACGGAACTTACCGCCCAGCAGCTGATATACCGGAACGCCGAATGCTTTGCCCTTAATATCCCAAAGCGCCATATCTAGGGCTGAAAGCGCGCTTGTCAATACACAGCATGCGCCCCAGTATTCGTCTCTGAAAGAAAGATAAAACAACCGCTCGGTATCCAGCGGATCACAGCCCACAACACTCTTTTTCAGTTCGAGCACGGCCGTAGCGACCGTCTGTTCCCGTGTCTCAAGCGAACATTCACCAACACCGGTAATGCCCTCGTCGGTATAGACTTTAATATACACCCAATTGTCATTATTCGCGGTCACAATAAAGGGCTTTATATCTGTAATCTTCACTTAGTACAATTCCTCCTTTTGCTTAAGCTTTTTTACATCAAGTCGTTCAGGAAGCGTTTGAGGTGGTTTACCATTGCCTGTTGCGCAGCGGCCCTGTCATGAGCCTCAATGGCTGAAACGATCATCTTATGGTCCTCAAGGCCTCTTGCTCTGGCTCCCTGTGTGGGAGGCTGCGCATCCCGAATTTCGCTGACGATATTGATCAGGGGCTGCAGTATCACCGGGTAAAGTGAATTGCCCGTCATGATAGCTAATTGGTGATGAAATTCGGAGTCGTACTCCGACCAAAGCGCTTCGTCCTTATAGTCGCGCTCCATTCTGGCAACAAGCTCCTTTAGCTGCGCGATCTCCTCGTCCGAGGCCCGTTTCGCCGCCTGACCGCACGCCTGCACCTCCAGAGCAAGGCGGATCTCGTATACCTCTCTCGGCGAAGCGGTACCGGTTTTCACGAGTCTGTCGACCACCTTGCCCAACGTTCCCGAGCCAACCTGCGCCACATATACGCCGCTTCCATTCTTCACCTCTATAAGGCCTCGTTCCTTTAGCGTGGCGAGCGCTTCCCGGAGAACATTACGGCTCGCACCGAATTGTTCGGCAAGCTCAATCTCTCCGGGCAACTTGTCGCCCACCTTCAGGTTCTGCTGAAGTATAAGTGTCTCAATATGCTCGGCGATTTGGCTGGAAAGATTGTTTTTGGGTATTGGCGTATACATTTTCATAGTTACCCCTCTTTCAATTAAATTACATTTAAAATAGCATATTTCCAAATTAGAAGCAAACCGACATGCATTCTGTGCATATCATCTTGTCTGCATGCCGAATTCACTGAGTTCAACTCTTCTTCTCTCCTGTACCGACCGGTGTGTCGCTTCCACCAGTTCATACGCCTTAAGGCCATCCCAGCCTGTGACCAGGGGTTGAGCGTCCCCGCGTATACATTCGAGAAAGTTTTCGATCATGCCCATGAAGCCCCCGAATTCCTCGTCAAATATGAGGGTATTGGGGAATACCGGTTGATATACCTTCGCAGGCCCCTGCTCGCTGTCATGTATCGTCAGCCGCTCCTGATCCTCTATCGCCAGCCAGTGCTTCTTCCCGTATATCTCTACCCGCTCCCAGGGATGCAGGCTGAGCGCGGTTGAGGCTGTATATATCTGGCCCACAGCTCCGTTTTCAAACTCTAAATTGACGCAGCAATTATCAAACAGATAGCCGGTCCTGTTAAAATCGTAGTGGTGCGTGGCAATGGCGGAAAGCGCCTTCACGTCTCCCATAAAGTAGCGTGCGAGATCAAACATATGCACCGTGCCGCCCTCGAGCAGATCCACATAGTCATAGCCCAGATTGAATCGGCCGATGAACATTGCCGGTTTTTCGATCCCATGCTTCTTCGCGCGCAGATACGGCGGCGAATACCGTTTGTTTGCCACCGTCATCAGTGTAAGGCCCGCTCTGTCAGCAAATTCGCACATCTCATATGCCTGCTTTAAATCCCTTGTGATTGGTTTCTCTACCAGCACATGTATACCCCGCTGCAGGCATTCAAGTGTGTGCTCGCAGTGTACACTATCGGCTGACGTCACGATTACCCCGTCCGGGCGCACGTTTTGCAGCATTTCGCGGTAATCTGCGTACCATTTGCAGCCGTACATCTCCTCGGCATGCCTGCCGTAAACCTCCCGCCGGCAGCATACCGCCGCGAGCTCCACCGGCTCCCAGATGGTCTTCAGGCGCATGATCGCCGGTATATGTTTTGACATTGACACACCGCCATAGCCTATAATGGCAAGGCGCACACGCTTTTTTGCAGCTCGCTCCGCGTCGTATGCCACACCGTATACATCCGCATTGTCAAACATTTTTTTAATCGGGCTGTGTCCGTAGGTATCTTCCAACATACTGTCCTCCTCAACTCTGCTTTTTGAGATAAATGATACGGAAGCGGTTGGAGAGCATCTGTATCACCAGCGCCCCCAGTATAATCGAACCCTTTAACAAGTATTTTAGGTCGTCGGTGATACCCATCGTGGAAAGACCGTTCGAGAGTATGCAAATGAACAGCAAACCGGCCAGCGTCTTTCCGAAAGATCCTTCACCTCCCGACAATTTGTTCCCGCCTATCACCACCGCAACGATCGCGTTAAGCTCCATGCCGTCTCCAATTGTCACCACAGCGCTGCCCAGACGCGCAAGATCCACCACGCTGGCTATGCCCGTAAGCAGCGAAGCAAACGTGAATATCTTCCACTTGACAAAGCGCGTGTTGATACCCGCGAGCTCGGTTGCCCTTTCATTTTCACCGAGCGCCTTTGTATACCTGCCAAACTTTGTTCGCGTCATCATAAACCAGCCCGCTGCCACGCACAGTATCACGATCAGCAGCGATATGTTCACGAAGTTGAACGCAAACGTATTGTATATAGCCTTCAATACCGGCGAGGATACCACGATGGATTTTGCGTTCGTTATCCCCAGCGCCAGCCCCCTCGCCCATATCATGCAAGAAAGCGTTATGATCACGGCATTGATTTTAAGATAGGCAATTAGAAAGCCGTTTATTGCGCCTATGAGCGTTGCGGTCACAATACAGGCCGCTATACCCAGCCACATGTTGTCCGTAGCGCGGAAGATCACACCCATGATGGAAGCTGTCAATACAATGATTGCCCCCGATGAAAGGTCCATGTTGCCTGACATCACAACAAACGTCATACCTACAGCAACAATAATCAAGGCCGCATTGAACTGAAGCAGGTTGAACATGTTATTCAGAGTCAAAAACTTAGCGTTATTGCTCAGAAAGAATATCACCAGACACACAGTCAGCACAAATACGGTTATGATATCAAGCCTGTATACGATCCCGTTCAGTACCTTTTTGCTCTTATTCATACCGCACCTCCTTTATCCGATGTCCTGCTGCGTGACTCGGTTGAACAACGCCGCCAGCAGTATGAACCCGCCCATGACGGCGTCCTGGAAATGCTCGTTCACTCCGAACAGCGTCATAAAATTGGCGATCATACCCACGATGAATGCGCCGATGAATGTCTTGAGCACGCTGCCCTCGCCGCCTTTGAGCGAACAGCCTCCCAGCACGACCGCGGCCACCGCGTCAAACTCCATACCATCGCCCACCGTGGTGTTGACCATTCCCAGGCGGCTGGCGATGATCACACCGGCGATTCCTGCACACAGACCCGATACCATATAGCACAGCGCTTTGACCCTTGATGGGTTAAGCCCGCAAAGCCAGGCCGCTTTTTCGTTGCCGCCCACTGCATATACCTTGCGTCCGTAATTGCTCTTATGCAACACAAAATATGCAATCGCATACAGCACCGCCATAATCGGGATCAATACTGGCAGACCGGCAATCGCGCCGGTATTAATATAGTTCACCGTGGGGTCCTTCACATATATCCATTGATTATAATTCGCTATGATCAGCAGAGCCACGCCGCGTATCACGAGCTGAGAGCCCAGCGTCACGATGACGCAGTTGATATGAAGTCCTTCGATGATCAGCCCGTTCAGCATTCCCATCATCGTACAGAGCAATATCGCGATGAGCATGGCGGGGAATGATGTCACGATGCCCCCTTCAAGCAACGCCGCAACCGTCACCGCACCCAGGAAAATGTTCGAACCTGCGGAAAGATCCATGCCGCCTATCAGGAATACAAAGGTCATGCCGATCGAAAGCACGGCAATATGCGATACCTGCTTGAATATATTGAATATGTTGTTGGCGGATCCGAATTTTGACGACAGCAGTGAAAACGCACCGAACATGATCAAACAGACCAATAGTATGCCGAAGCGTTCCAGAAAGCCGCGCGTCATCTCCTTGCGCCTGATTCTTGTCTCAAAAGCGTTGCTCATGCTGCCTCCCCCTTCCCCTGAATCAGTCTGGAAAGCGTCTCCTCGTCCGCATGGTCTTCAAGGACCGCACTGATCCTGCCGTCATACATAACAAATATCCTGTCGGATATCTGGAGTATTTCTGTCGTGTCCGTGGATATAACAATAATCGTTTTGCCGTCTTTCGCCAGAGATTCGAGTATCTTATAGATCTCCGTCTTGGCGCCAACATCCACGCCCCGCGTAGGCTCTATGAATATGAGAATATCGAGGCTTCTGAGCAGCCAGCGGGAAACTATTGCCTTTTGTTGGTTTCCTCCTGAGAGGAATTTGATCTTGGCCTTTATATTGCTCATTTTTACCTTAAGCTTGTCTGCGAGTTTCCTGCTGTCCCTTGTGATCCTCCTGTAACTGAGAAAGGGCAGCAACGGTATGTGGTAGAATCTGAGCGAAGGCAGCGCAATATTGTCCAACACGGAAAGCTGAGGGAATAAGCCCTCCTCTTTCCTGTTTTCCGTAAGCAGCCCGATGCCGCAGGCCACGGCTTTTGCCGGATTGCTGATCCGCCGCTTTTTCCCATGTACCCAGATCTCGCCTCCGCTGGTCTTTACTGCACCGTACACTGCACGCCAGAGCATATCCTGTCCTGCACCCAACAGTCCGGTGAATCCGGCTATTTCCCCTTGATATATGGAGCAGCTCACGTGATCTAGATGATTTTCAATGCAGAGGTCCTTAATCTCTATGACCGGCTCAACATGCTCAGCTGTACCCCTGCCCTCCCGCTTAAAGCTGTTATACGTGTCGCCCAGCATATATTCAATGACTTTCAGCTCATCCACCTCATCCATCCGCACATGAGCTGTAACCTGCCCGTTCATCAAGATCGTGCCGCAATCGCAGTACTTTTTGATTTCTCTCAGCCTGTGGGAAATAAACACCACACAAATGCCCTGTTCTTTCAGTTTGAACAATATTTTAAAAAGCCGTTCGGTATCCTCGTTTGTCAGCGCAGCCGTGGGTTCGTCGAGTATGAGTATCTCAGGCTTCTGGGATATCACCTTGACGATTTCGATGAGCTGCTGTTTGGCCAGCGAGTATATCTCCACGTTTTTATCCACATCGATATTGTCTATACCGAAACTGGCAAGGTACTCCCGTGCCAGCTCATTCATTCTCTTATTATTCAGGCTTATCCCGTTCACGATCTCTCTGCCGAGAAATATGTTCTCGGCTACCGTGAGATTATTAAGCAGGCTCAGTTCCTGATATACGATGCCGATGCCCAGCTTCGCCGCATCCGCGGTATTATTGATCTCCACTTCCTTGCCGTGTATCAGTATCCTGCCCTCGTCCTTCTGATAGTTGCCGCTGAGTATTTTCATGAGCGTGGACTTGCCCGCACCGTTTTGTCCTATTATAGAGTGTATCTCACCGCCGAAAAGCTTAAGATCCACGTTCTTCAGCGCCTGAACGCCGGTAAACCGCTTAGAAATACCTTGCATCTCAAGAACCGGTTCCATATGGCCTCCTCCTGATTGTTGCTGATAATTGAATGGCCGGGGGGTTGAGTTTGGCCTCCCGGCCATAATAACCTACGCCGTACCGGTCTTTACTTCGCGAGATATTCGTTCACAAGCTCTTCCAGTGACTTGTCATAGTTGATGCTGGTCGGATCGCTCTCCATATCCTGTGCCAGCGCGAGCATTGCCGCCGCGTTATCCTTGGTCACGATAAAGCCGGGCAGTATGTAATCCCCCTGGGATTCAAAGTCATATTTGCCGGTCATGCAAAGGTACGGAATGAGCACTTTATAATAACCGGTATACTGCGAAGCCAGCAGGTAAGTGCAGTCCATGGTGCCGTCAATGATTGCCTGAATGGCGTCTGCGCTGCCGTCGATGGAGCAGATCGCGATCTCGTCATCCCGGCCCGCGTTGATGATCACCTGTGCGGCAGGATAAGTTACGCCGTCGGACAGACCGTAAAGCAGGTCAATATGATCATACGTCGTGAGGTAGTTCTCCATCTTGGTGACCGCCACCGTGCCATCCCAGTTGGTAGGTTCTGCCGCCAATATCTCGACGCTGTTCTCCTCCATAGCCTTGGCAAAGCCGCCAATGCGGTATTCATTCAGGCCCTGCCCCTCGTTGCCGGTGAGCAGCACAACCTTTTTATCAGAGAGCTCTCCGCCCTGTGCTTTGAGTATATTTATCGCGTACTGTCCCACCTCGTAGCTCATGTTGTACTCATCGAATCCGATAGTACCGAGCGTCTGATCCGACCAGCTGTGCTGTACGACCACCTTGACGCCCTTCTCGGCAGCCTTTGCGAAGGAATTCTCAAACGCAGTGACATCCAGCGTGTTGATGGAGATGATATCGCATTGCTCCAGCAGGTTATCAAACGCTTCAACTTGCTTATTTACGTCACCGTCGCCGGAGGTAACGACCAGCTCAAAGCCATACTTCGCCGCACACACTTTCGCGCCGTCTACCTCGCCAAGATGGAAGGGATGTTGAAGATCCTGCTGGATAAGCCCGATAACGATTTTGTCGCCAGTCTCGGTAGACGCTGTCTGACTCTCCTGGGGCTCAGCTGACTGCTCGGCAGACTGGGAAGCCTGTCCCGACGGCTCCTGTGCTTCCTGTCCTGAGGAACAGGCACCTAATGCTACCGCCAACAGCAGCATCACCGTTAAAACAGCTACTATTTTTTTCATTTACCATTTCCTCTCTTTCGACTTCTATTTTTTGTGACTATGCACAAACCGCTTTCGTTTTTTTGACTCCTTTTTAGGTCGTTACTGCCCATATGACGCAGGGCCCGCTGTTCATCCCCTCGACCATCCAAGGGGAAACCGTCATATGTTTTATGCCTTTTATATTGGAGAGTAGCTTCATTTCCTCAACAATAATGAATTTATCCACCTTCGCGCAGGCAAAAAACTCATTATGTGCATACATGGTCTCATCAAGCGAATGGATACAGGCGATGGAAGGTACATCTGTACCTATCAACCGGAGGCCAGGCATTTTGGAATGAATATACTTGGCCGCCTCCTGACCGAATCCAGGGCAGTGGTTGGAAAACCGATCCTTCTCATTCTTCCTCCACTCCTCTACGCCAAACCTTATAACCAGCGCCTCCTGATCAGCTCCTCCTGCCAGGTAAGGTTCCAAGTGCTCGGGCATGATCACCGTATCGTCCGGCGTACCGGACATATCTATAAACAGCACCCGCTCATATACCAGGTCTGAAGGCAGAAACTGATCCAGTGCTACACCATCCTCGAAAACGTGGGCCGCCGTGTCAAGGTGCGTCCCCGTATGGTTATAACACTGAAGTAACTGTACATTCGCACCCGTTTCCGCGATAGACATAAACTCAGTTATGCTGGGCGCCGGTATAGCCGGCGGTCTCGGTGCAGTTGCACTCATGGGATAGGAAAGCCACGTAAGTTCCATTTTCTCCTCCTCGTTATCGTCAGGGAATATCCGGCAGACCCTTCTTGGCTTCGGCAATGAGCTTCACGAACGTAGCCACCTGCTTTGTGATCCAGGAAAGTCCCTCCTTCTCAATCATCTCGAAGTTCATGAACGTCCGTGCACCGGATACCGCGCATGCGCCTGCCCTAATGAATTCCGCTGCATTGTTTTCGTTCACGCCGCCACTGGGTATCAGGTTGACTTCTGGAAACACCATACGTAAATTCGTCATATACTTCGGCCCACCCAGCGCACCCGGGAATACCTTAATCGCGGTCGATCCCTTCCGCATAGCCGTAAAGCATTCCGTTGCAGTGAACGCGCCGGTAAAACATGCGACCTGATAACGGTTGGCAATGTCGATTACTTCGTCCACAACGCAGGGATTCACCAAAATACTGCCTCCGTGAAGTATAACCTCTCTTGCCGTCGCCCCATCCAGTACAGTTCCCGCAGCAACATGCATTTTCCCTTTGAAGTGAGAAGATATGGCTTCTATAGCTTCCAGCGCGTATGGAGTCGTCATTGTAACCTCCACTGCCCTCGCGCCTCCGTCGTACATCGCCTGCGCATAGGCTACCCAATCCGCCTTTTCGTGTAATTTGATGCAGGGCAAAACACCGCTACGCTTAATATCCGCCATGATCTTTTCCTTCAGCGTAAAGTCATCCCTCATGTTTGCCTCCTTAATTTTTATCTCAAATGTGACATTTATGTATTGCCGATGTACTCTACTTCTGTATACCTGTACTACAGCTTTACTCCTATAGTACATTTGTGTCTTATTATTGTCAAGGGTTATACTATATATTTTCAATATATTTTCCATTCGGCATGAGACTGCCGTATAACCTTTGCCTTTCCCTTTTATAGCGCCTATTTTGAATGTCGATTCGAATTTTCATTGCATCCTCCCAAATCATCAGATATGCAATGCAGCATAATCATGGAAAATGGAAATACGCGATTAAAAAGTTATTAACCAAAATGCCAACCAAAGTATTCATAGAAGCAAAAACCCCGCTTAAACAGTGGGGTTCCTCGCTTTCCAAGGGGTGTTTGGACCGCTAAATACGCCTTTTTCGTACCCGTTGGCACACTAATTGGCACACTAAAATTGCTTAATACGTTTAGAGATTGAACGAATCATATGGTGAAGAGGAGGTGAAATATAACACACAATGAGACTGAAGATAATACTTTTTACACCTCCATTTGCAATTACCGAGCCTATCTTTTCACCATACTTAATAACGATTAACCATTCAAAGTACTGATCTGTTCAAATTGGAAGTTTATTACTCCCCATTTTTTCAATTAAAGTGCATTAAAAATTTTTACGCTGACTACGCTTTTTTTGGAGTCGGCGAGCCCGCAAAAGGTTGGTACCCCCTGTCACAGTACCTTTTTTAAGTAGATATCATTTATTTGGTGCTTTTGCCCATCACATTTGCCTTGTACACGTATGCTGCCATATAGATTCGTCCGCGGTCATGGTGTCATAACTCACGCAGCTCAGCTTAATCACCACAAGCCCCGACTCTTCTTATGCACTCACGTTGCCCCATATGAGCATCCCGAGTCCATATTTTAAGGCACAGATTGGCTTCGAACACCTCTTTTCCAATGTTTCTTGCACTACTCGTCAGCTCCAAATTATATCACCCAACGCGAGCTTGTCTCTTAGTTCCGGAATCGTTGTCTTGCTGCTTATGTGTATGAACTCTATGCCCATTATCTCCGCAAAGTCCCTCATATGCTCCGCCGTCAGATCGTACGATATCACGCTGTGGTGCGTACCGCCGCAGAGTATCCACGCTTCGTTACCCGTTATCATGTCGGGCGTCGGCCTCCACATCACGCTTGCTACCGGCAGGTTTGGCATCTGCTTCATGGGCTTTATCGCATGTATGTCATGTGCTATTAGTCTGAAACGTCCGCCCATGTCCACTATAGTCGCGAGTATGGCATCGCCCTCTTTGCCCTCGAACACGAGACGCGCGGGGTCAGCCTTGCCCCCTATACCCAACGGGTGTACTTCAATAGCGGGCTTCTCTTTCGCTATCGCGGGCGATATCTCAAGCATATGCGCGCCCAGCACAGCTTCGTTGCCGGCTTCAAGGTGATACGTATAGTCCTCTATGAACGAATAGCCTTTTGTCAGTCCTTGAGACATCGCGCCGATAATGGACTGCAACGCCGCCTGCTTCCAGTCGCCTTCCGCGCCGAAACCGTAGCCCTTGCTCATTAGATTCTGCGACGCTAGACCCGGCAGTTGTTCGAGGCCAAACAGGTCCTCGAACGAATCGGTGTAAGCCCCGAAGCCGCCTTCGGCCAGCATCTGTTCGAGCGCTATCTCCAGCTTTGCCTGATACCTTACCGAGCTTATGTTGTCCGTACCAAAAGCATACTTGCTTCTGTATTCCTCTATCTTCCTATCGACTTCGTCCGTAGTAACGTTACTTACCCTCTCGGCGAAACCACCTACGCCGTACGTGTTTACGCTCCATCCGAGGTCTTTCTCGGCCTGCACCTTGTCGCCTTCCGTGACGGCGACGTATCTCATGTTGTCGCCAAGACGCATAACCTTAAGATTCCGGCTGAACATCGCGCCCACGGCGCTGCGCATCCAGTTCCCTATACGGGTTCTGAACGTTTCGTCTTCCCAGTAGCCGCATATGACCTTCCGCTTCATACGCAGTCTTGCGGTTATGAACCCATGCTCCCTGTCGCCGTGGGCCGACTGGTTCGTATTCATGAAGTTCATGTCTATCGTATCGAACGGCAGGTTCCTGTTAAACTGCGTGTTTATATGCAGATACGGCTTGTTAAGTATCGTAAGCCCGCCTATCCACATCTTGCTCGGCGAGAACGTGTGCATCCACGTTATAACTCCGGCGCAGTCCGAATCACTGTTTGCTGCAACGCATACGCTCTTTACCTCGTCCGGCGTAGTGACTACGCCCTTGAACAATATCTCAAACGGTAGGTTCTTATCCTGATTGAACCCATCGGCCATCGTCTGAGCGTGCGCCGCCACTTCTATTAAAACCTCCGGGCCGTACAGATGCTGGCTGCCTACCACAAACCAAAACTTATATATCTTTGACATGTTCATTTCCCCCAATCAAAATTAAACCAACCCAAAGCTCATCATATATTAAACAATTCCTTTGCGTTATCATGCATGATGTTCTGTGCCATAAACAGCGCATCTGTTTTTCCGAAATGGCCTTTCTGTATTTTACTTCCCAAAACACGCGCTAAAACTTCATTCATAGCCAGACGCGCACCATAGCTCTCTTCAGAAGTCCATGTATCGCAACCCCATACAATACGTTCAGACGTTCCGACCTCTATAAGTTGATTGATTACATACTCGGCTGCTGTTGGCGATAACAGCGGCAGCCAAGCAACATCAGCGTAAACGTTCGTAAACATATCCAAATATGCGAGAATATCTCCGCACCAAGGAAAGCTGGCATGCATAAGCGAGAACTTTGTAGCAGGATTCGCACGAATCAACTCAAGCATGTTTATGGCTCTCGTGTTATTCAAGCAGCCCATCCCAGTATGGCATTGAATAGTAACATTCAATTCTGCGGCAATCTTACAGATAGCATCAAAAAGGTAATCTTGAAAATCAGCTATATCCTTGGCAGTATAATTTTTCTTTTGAAAGACTTTATCTGCGTCTTCTTTTTTTACCGTTCTATAAGCAACATCGCGGTCATATGCAATAGCGTTTTTTAAACATATGCTGCCTGAGACTATCTTGCTTTTGATCAATTCGTAAATAAACTCCAAATATTCGTCGATATTGCTGCTTTCTTTTCCATACAATACACAGGCATTGTTACCGTCATGATCCAAAGCATTTCTGTCATAGCCAAAGAATAATGGGTCAACTCGAAACGTGGAAGCAAACGTGTCCGGATGGCCGTTATCAGAACCAGGCTGCCAGTAAGCATCCAGTATAATCTTTTCATAGTTCCCGTATCTCTTTAATATGCCAAGATGCCAATCAGGGTCCAAATACTTCTGCGCCACAATAGTGTCGTACCTATCCCAGTTATCACATGTCAGCTCTTCTTTAAAATCATATATCTCCATAAAGCTTTTCTGCAATGCTCTGAAATAGTGTTTATAGCGTACCTTTTGCAAATATCTGTTCCGCGATTCTTTTCCCCGATCGAATTTCTGACCACACCAGGCTACGTATGAGTTCTCCAATATGCGACTCAGGTCAAAGCCTTGAAACTTTTCATCTTCATAATGATGCGAATGTGTATTGACTGCCTTAATGGAAGCAATAAAGTCATATATATCCTGATATTCTTTATACATGATCGCCCTCTTTTGTATTTCCTTTTTGCTTTTACGCTTCCCAAAACAAAATATTCTGATCAGACATACAATTTTAGCCGTGAAAGTTCTGTAGTATTATTTAAGCTTTCCTATCTCTCCGCATATCAGATCGTATGCCTCATACGATTCCTCAAAACCATAGAACAGGAAATCGTGAGGCATTCCCCTGAATAATTTGTAGTCAAGCTCAATATCAGCATCAACGAGACGTTTTGCAAACTCCAGCGCTTGATCAATCAAGATATCGCACTCTGCCAGAATGATAGTACAGGAAGGCATACCGGTGAGACTCTCCGCAAACAGCGGCGAACAGTATGGATTTAGCAAATCGGCGTCATCCTTAACATATGCTTTGCCATACGAAAGCATATGTGCGTAATCAAGATTATAATTTCTTCCGTATATATTCTGAGATTCGCGGTCAATTAACTCGGATTGGTCCACTACAGGGTATGCGAGTATCTGCTTTTTAGGAACCCTCATGCTGCGGTCACGGCACATCATTGAGACAACAATTGAGGCATTACCCCCTGCGCTATCGCCGGTCACTATATCCCTGTCTGCGTCGCCTTTATATCGATCAGCGTTTTTTCTTGCCCAGAGAAGCGCGTCATAGCATTCCTCGACAGCTATAGGGAATTTATTCACCGGTGAAAGTGAATACTCGGGCATAAACACAACGGCCTTGCCTTTCGCTGCAATATAGCGTCCGATATAATCAAAACACTCGATATTACGCAGAGCAAAACCGCCGCCGTGATAATATAACACGATCGGAAAAGGCCCGTTTCCTTCAGGTGTAAATATCCTTAGCTTTATTTCTTTTCCGCGGCTTAAAAATGTGGTATCCTGCGTCTCTATATATATTTCTTTCCCTTTTCTTATTCTCTGCTGAAGCTTTAATGATTCATCCGTCAGCTTATCGAGAAAGGGACGGTCTGCCTCCGTCATCTTTTGAGGCACATCCACATAACCAAAAGACAATCCTTCTTTCAAACCTCCCCTTGGCGGTTGAAACAACATTTCATATCTTTTCAATGATAACACCCCCTTTACATAATTCCCGAGCTTGCAGCCATGATGCTTCCCTGGGTATATCCGGCGCTTCGAGAGAATTCACCTGTGATCTTTCCTTCCCACATCACCATAACCCGGTCACACATCCCTATAACCTCAGGCATTTCCGAAGATACCATTATTACGCTGAGTCCCTGTTCGACCAGTTTGTTAAGCAGCTTATATATTTCAGCTTTTGCGCCGATGTCGATACCGCGTGTCGGTTCGTCCACGATTAAGATCCGTGGGTTTGTTGCTATCCATTTTGCGATAATACCCTTTTGCTGATTACCGCCGCTGAAATTACGCGCTAACTTAAGCGGCTCGTTCGGACGTATATCCAGCTGTGTAAAGTATTCATTGACGAACTTCCGTTTGATTTTATTATTGATAACTCCTTTTTTGCTGACTTTATTAAAGTTTGCGAGTACCATGTTGTCCGCAATGCTCCTGTCAAGCAGCAGTCCCTCTTCTTTGCGATTTTCTGAAATGAACGCAATGCCTTTGAGTATAGCGTCATACGGGTCTTTGATTTTTACCTGTTCCCCCTCGAGGTAAATCTCACCCGAGTCGTACTGCATTGCACCGAATATCGATTTGACTACCTCTGTTCTTCCCGCGCCAACAAGGCCCGTTATGCCCAATATTTCTCCCCGTTTTACGTAAAAAGAAATATCTGAGTATACTTCTTTTTTTGTCAGATTTTTTACTTCGCATACTATCTCGTCTTTTACGCAGTATTTACGTTCCGGAAAATATTGATCGAGGTCTCGCCCCACCATTGCATTAACCAGTTGCTGTTTTGTAACGTTTCTATCCCTGTTACTCAGCGTACTGATAAGTTTACCGTCTCGCAGTACGGTGATACGATCTGCCATTTCCAAAACTTCTTCAAGCCTGTGCGAGATATAGATAACGCCTACGCCTTCACTCTTCAGTTTTTTTATGATTTCAAATAGCTTTTTGCTCTCCTTTTCCGTCAGCACGGCTGTCGGCTCATCCATTACAAGTATTTTTGACTTGTTGAACAGCGCTTTTACGATCTCTACCATTTGCTGCTGAGCCACGCTCAAGGCAGAAACATACCGTCCGCAGTCAAGTGTCTCAAAACCGATTTTTTTCATATAAGCGTTTGCGTTTTGTATCATCGTTTTCTTATCCATCTTAAAGCCTTTTCTCAGCTCTTTTCCAAGATAGATATTCTCTGCGATACATAACGTCGGGACAAGATTGAACTCCTGATAAATAATGCCTACGCCATTATTTAACGAGTCTTTTGCGTTGGCAAAGTTCATTCTTTCACCGTTTATGAATATCTCACCCGCATCGGGCATATACACGCCGCCCAGCACTTTGATCAACGTACTTTTTCCCGCACCGTTTTCCCCGACAAGCGCATGAACCTCTCCCGGATTCAAATCGAAGCTGACATCATCAAGAGCTCTTACGCCGGAGAACTCCTTAATTATATGGTTCATATTAAGTAGAGAATTTGCTGTCATTTGTCTCCTCTTCTACCTACCCTTGTTTTTCTGCGTATACCCGTCCAACGCACAGACCATTATTATTACGCATCCGATAGCCACAGTCTGCCAATACATGTTGACCTGTAAAAGTACAAGCCCGTTGCGAATCAATATCATCAGCAGCGCGCCCAGCATTGTGCCGACAACCGTTCCCGACCCGCCGGAGAAGCTGGTTCCGCCCACAACGACGGCTGCTATAGAATCCATGTCGTATGTTCCGGCCGCATTTGGATTTCCGCCGTTTAATCTTCCTGTTACGATGATTCCGGCAATACCGCATAGCAGACCGGAAATAGTATAAACGAGTATTCTCGTTCTTTTTACTTTGATACCGGATAGTGTAGCTGCCGTCTCGTTTCCGCCTACGGCTTTTACTTTATTCCCGAAAACTGTTTTATTGAGTGTAAACGCCATAATGATCACGGCAACAGGCATGAAGAGCACCATGATTGGCACCGGGCCTACGCTGCCTTGTCCCAATTCAGCAATAAACGGATTATCGAGGGATACGATGTATCCTTTGGACATTACTAAGATAATACCTCTAACGATATTGGACATACCCAGCGTAATGATAAACGGAGGAATATTTAAACCCGTTACCATAACGCCGTTTAATACCCCAACCAATACACTTGCCAGCACACCTGCTAATATCGCCCAAGGCAAACCGAAATTAAATGACAACAGATAGGACAAAACCATGCTCGACAATGTCATCGTTTGCCCGACCGACAAGTCAATTCCGCCGGACGTAATGACGTATGTCTGGCCGATTGCAACGATCATAACCAATGTAGTCTGCTTCAGCACATTGAAAATATTATCCGTTGTGAGAAAGCCGTCAGCTACGATTGCCAGCACAGCTGCCATAAGCAGTACGATCAGTGTTAAGCCGCTTTCCCTTTGCCTTCCAAATTGTTTAAGTGATATCCTTTTACTCATAGTCGTACCGTCCTGTCCATTGTAACAAAATACCCAGGTGGGCTTTAGGCCCTTGTCCTTGTCCCACCTGGGTGCCACTGTCACTCTATTCTGTCATTATTTATCTGGATATTTTTCGTCTACATTGTCGGAGTTGATTATAACAAATCCCGTATCTGTATTTGCAGGAATCTGTTTTCCCTGAACTAAGTCGTACAGCTTTTCGGCAATGTTTACTCCCCAGTTGTACTGTCCCTGTGTAACAGTGGCATATATCTGTCCGTCTTTTACGCCTTTAATAACCGGCTCAAGATCATCGAATGTAATAAGCTTCTTGTCGTCTTTTGTCCAGCCGCGCGATTTAAACGCCGTTACACCGTTCTCTCCTGCCGCGTCCATGATAATTAGTGCGTCGAAATCAGGAGTAGATGTGATCATGTTCTCAATATCCGAAAGAGCTTTGGATACATCGCCGCCGCTCGCCTGCTGCTGAACAATCTTGATGTCCGGATATTTCTCGTCAAGCACAGACTGTACGCCTTCAATACGCTGTATCAGACCTGCCTGGGATACGACGCCGGTTTCACATATCACTTTGCCTTTGCCATTGAGCGCTTCGCCAAGAATATCGCCCATCGCCTGTCCGGCTTTATAGTTATCAGTACCGATATATCCCATACGTTTAGATTTCGGCGCATCCGTATCGAAGCTTACAACCGGGATACCTGCATCTACAGCCTTATCTATATAAGGAGTCAGCGCATCAGAATCACATGCCCCAATCGCAATGCCGTCCACCTTACGGGTGATCAGGTCCTCCATGATCTGGATCTGTTGAGATATGTCGCCATTCATTGCGCCTTCGCATACTACCTCAGCATCAACGCCCATTTCCTTGAGCTTATCCTGAGCACCCACAGTAATCGGGTCGAAGAAAGGATGTATGTTCGGAATAACGATAGCAAATGTCAGTTTACCCGTACTTGCAGTCTCTGCCGATGCAGCCGCAGAGGGAGCTTCAGACGGTGATACGGCCGCACTCTGCGATGCATCAGCAGGCTGAGAGCTGGCGGGGCTGTTTTGCGTTCCGCACCCGGTTAAGACCAATGAAAAAGCCATAGCCAAAACCAGCGTGACCAACAGAATTTTGGGATTTTTCATCTTGTTCCTCCTTGTTAAAAAGTTTCGAAAACTAATTGTTACGACTATTTCATTTTAAGTGTTTGTGTATTGATAATGAATAGAAAAAGGCACGATAAAACTAGAAACATCAAAGTTTCATTCACAATATGTTTAAATTGTTACTGAAAACAGTAAAATCTTACGATTGAATTTTACGCCTGTATTCTTTGGTTGTCATACCGCAGTTTCGTCTGAAAACCGAAATAAAATAATTCGGGTCACTATAGCCCACACTTTCAGCCACATCCGCCGTTGTCATTTTTGTAGTCCGCAGCAGTTCTTTGGCATGCTCCATCTTCATATTCGTTATGTTTCTTACAAACGTTTCGCCTGTCACTTTTTTGAAAATTGAGCTGAGATAATTGGGGCTCAGGCCAACATGGCCGGCCACATCATTAAGGCTTAAATTCGGATCACTTATATGGCCCATAATGTATTTTTTCGCTTCTTCAACAGTCAGAGCACACGAATCTATTGTTTTATTTCGGTACTCGATAACAGCCGTGATGAGCTTCTTCATTTCAGCAACGATCTGTCCGTTATTGGCAAGCTTTTTTACATAATCATTTATATTATTGAAATCCAAAAAAACCGCCTCCGCAATACCACCAAATTCTTCGATCACGCGAATGCACGTTGCCGCCATTTTTATCCCAAAATATGCACAATAAAGAGTAGACGCAAACGCCTTATTTTGATCAGATACATAAGCGTCCACAAACTCATCAACATTCTCAAGATGCCCGCACCTTAAAAACTCAATAAACTGCTGCTCTCTTTCTGTCTCGGTCATTAAATCTTTTACGCTCAGAACAGTGGAATCATTGATTACTTTTGCTTCGATTGATTTTATTTCCTCAGTCAGCAGTTGAATAATTCTTATTTCTTCCTGCTCATCATCCAATACCTCTTTAAGCTTAAGCAAGGTTTTAATCAGCTTCATAGGAGTAATCGGTTTAAGCAAATAATCATATACGCCTATGCCTATTGCTTCTTTTGCATAAGAGAACTCCATGTGGCCACTTAAGATAAGCAGCTTCATTTTAGGGTACAGAGACTTCAGAGTCCTGCTGAGTTCAATGCCGTCCATAAACGGCATACGGATATCGGTTATAACAACATCCGGCATAATATCCTCAATTATTTCAAGGGCTTGCTCTCCGTTAGACGCCTCGCCGCAAAACTCGTATCCGTATTTTGACCATTCTATACTCTTCTTTATATTTTCGCGAATGATGCTTTCGTCTTCGACAAGCATAATTTTATATGTCATTGCTTCCATTCTCTTCACCCCTGATCCGTACTGTTACCGTTGTCCCCACACCGGTTTGGCTCCACAAGCTTATGCCATAATTCTCCCCGTAATATAATCTGATTCTCCTGTTTACGTTATATAAGCCAAAGCCGTTTTCATTATCCCTGTATGTATCTTTATTTTCCTGAATGGAGTTCATAAGATCCTTTAGAACATTCTCTTCGATTCCCACGCCTGTATCTGATATTTCGAATATGATATCGTTCTGGTTGATTAGTCTTCCTTTAACCGATATCTTGCCTCCATTCTCGTTCTGCTTTATTCCGTGATAAAGAGCATTTTCAACAATGGGCTGCAAAACCATCTTCAGCATAGTAAAGTCATATATTTGCGGATCTATATTAATATCATATTTAAGCATATCACTATATCTTATCTGCTGTATAGACAGATAACTTTTTACGTGCTCAATTTCTTTCTTAACATTAATCCATTCCACGCCGTTACTCAGGCTGAGCCGGAAAAATACAGCCAGTTGATCTACAACGTTAATAAGCTTTTCGTTTTCATTCGCAGCCGCGAGCCAAATGACAGTGTCGAGAGTATTATACAAAAAATGAGGATTAATCTGGGCCTGCAGCGCTTTCAGTTCCGCCTTTTGCAGATTCCGCTGCTCCAGCATATTCTCATCCATAAGCTTTTGAATATGGGATAACATCCTGTTATATTGCTTCGCAAGTACCGAGATCTCGTCATGCCCTGTTACATCCACGCGGGCATTCAATTCTCCCTTTTCAGCAAGCAACATATTATCGCGCAGCTTGGTAATTGGATTAATCAAGCTTTTAGACATAATTATATATAGTACCACAAGAAATATCAGTATCAATAAAATAGCATATGCAAAGATCCGGCCAAGTTCGTATGTTTCCTGCATCAGTTCACTGATCTGCACCTTACCGATTATCTTCCACTTTGTGTTCGGTATTGTTTCATAAATAAATAGCGTTTGGTTTGTATTCGGACCATAGAAAAAATGGCCAGAATCCTCTTTCGACACGGTGTCCTTGATGCCTCCTAGGTCAACATTGTTATTATCAGAAATAATTTGTGATTGTGTATTGTCAATGATAGTGAATCGGCCTGTTGACCCAAGCGTCACATTCTCATACAGAGACTGGATGGCTTTAGTCTCAAATTCCACTACCGTAATGCCCAGTTGTTTATGCGTACCCGGCTGAGTGATCGCCTTACCGATAATAATGCTGTTGTTATCGCTTCCGCCTAGCTCTTTTTCGCTTAATACAAGCAATTCATTGTCATTCTGCAAAACGACATCATATAAGTACCGGCTGTTCTTATCTGTATTAATGTTATTGATACCGTGCCTTTCGCTGAACCCCACGCCGTCAGTACCCATAATATAGACATTTTTAATATCTTTGCTTAAAACATAAGAATCTCTATAAAGTTTAAAAAGCTTAATCAGCTCCATCGTCTCTTCCTGACGGTCACCGGTTGCATATAAGAACTTAAACGATATATCGCTGTTACCCAATTGAAATACCTTGCTGGCTTCTTCTATCATCAACTCAGTATTCCGGCTGATTTGAGATGCCAGTTGCTGTACGTAATCAATCGTATTGCTTAGCATTTTATTATATACCATGAAATAACATACTGAACCAATTGTGATGCTTAGAATAAATGAAAATATTAAAAAGAATGCAACGATTTTTCCTCTGAAGCTGGTTATGTTGTTTATCAAAGCTTTAAGCCGCTTAAATAACTTTTGTCTCATTCGCAGCACCTCGGTGTTAATTATCATACTACATATTCAGCTAGAGCCGTCAACTTATAAAGATAGTTTGTTTAAGTATAAACTATTACTACACATTGTCCAAGTCCACCCAATTTCCATCATTCTCTTTATCAGTCTTGTTTTCAATTCTAAGTGCTACCTTTCACTGGCTCGTATGTGCAGTAAATTGTTTAATACCAAGACCTACTGATCATAAAAAAGAGGGTCGCTTACGATCTTTTTGAAAGTCAGCGACCCAATAATCTTTTTTAGTTATGTTTCTGCAGTTATTATTTCATTCTTTTTTCTCCTGATATTTAGCGCTAGTACAACACACACCAAAGGAGAAAGAGACTCAATAGGGATTCGGAACGTTGGATACTGTCAGGAATTTATTTGCTCTACCGGCAAGAACACATTGATAATATCTATTATTGAGCAAATAGGATTTCCGAGATGGCCCCTAATAGACCTGAAGATATATCCATAGTCTCCAGTTCGCAAATAGCTCTTCCCGCGTCGTTGGTGCAAACGCTGTTATAGATTTTTTCTTTCAGTTCGTATTCTATTTGCGCAATATTTAAAAGGTCAAAAATCCGCTGCTTCATGCAATTGTCAGCTAACGATAAACCCTTCGCAAATCTTATTACCACCTGGCTGCCTGTTTCAATATACGGCAATTCAAGTCTTATCGTATGCGATATGTTGTCATATTCTTTTACAAACTCAACCGACAAATTATCAACCGTAACCGCTATGCTTTCCGCATCACACACGCCTAAAAAGCAAATAGTATACTGCCTATGTATCGGCATCGCATCCACCATCGTGACGCCCGGCGTAATGGTTAATAGCGTTTCATCGTCCTTCCTCCATAGAAAATCAAAGGCTGTGATTGTAAACTTGCCACCCCTATAATCTTCGGTAACACCATCGTCTTCATACAGTTCGAAGCATCCGTCCGCACCGCCAAAGACTTTAATCTCCATCTGCACCGGCAACGAAGCGCCGTTTTGCCGGGCTTCTTCATCCCCCGTCATTGGCACAATAGCTCCAGCCCGTGCGAGTACGGGAATCTGAGAAATAGGCCTGTATAGATTCATACTGCGCCCGCCGCTATAGCGCAGTCCTGTGAAGAAGTCAATATATGTTCCTTCCGGCAGCCAGGCTTTTACGGAGCCCAATTGCAGGCAGGCATCCATCGGATTCGTTATAGGGCATACAATAAGTTCGCTTCCGAATTCATATTGATTAGGTACGTTATAAGCCTCCGACTCTCTCGGATAACCGTGATACATTGGGCGCACCAGCGGGGCGCCTTCTTTATAACTGCGCCAGTTCATAGTATACAGATATGGTATGAGCCGGTGCCGCAAATGTAGTAAATGTTTCAATATATTATTTATCGGTTCGCCGTACTTCCATGGCTCTTTGCCATTGAACAGATTGGATGTACTGTGCAGGCGCATAATCGGAGAAAACACTCCGAATTGCACCCACCGCACCATCAACTCGTCGTCTCTTGAGCCGCCCGCATGTCCTCCAATGTCGTGGCTCCACCAGTAAAACCCGATATTCGCTGCCGTAGCTGTGAAATACGGTTGAAACCGCAGCGACTCCCAACTTATGATGCTGTCGCCGGAAAAGCCGATGGGATACCTGTGGCTGCCCGGCCCACCATAACGGGACATTATCAAAGGGCGCTTGCCGTTTTTACTGTTATCAATAAAGTGAAAGTGATTGAGCATCCACAAAGGGTCTGCGCCGGGAATCTCGGAAGCAGTGCCCTGCTGCCAATCGATCCACCAGAAGTCAACGCCGTCTTTTTCCTGAGGATGATGAAGATATTCAAAGTACGCCTTTACAAACGCCCTGTCGCAAAAGTTGAAATGTACTGGCTGTTTCTGCTTCGGGTCTTTCCCCAGGGCATATGCCACTGCGTCATACATTTCCTCGTGGGGCTGCACACCTTCAGCCGGATGAAGGTTCAGCGTTACTTTCAGATTGCGTTCGTGCAATCTTTTCATAAAAGCTTTCGGATCGGGAAAAAGCTTCGTGTTCCAGGTATAACCCGTCCAGCCCTTACCGTATCTTGGGTCAACGTCTCTTACATGCCAGTCTATATCTATCACCGCTATAGACAATGGTATCCCTTCGACAGAAAAGCGATCCATAAGTTCAACATACTCCGCCTCGCTGTACGGATAAAACCTGCTCCACCAGTTCCCGAGCGCATAGCGCGGCAGCATAGGCGTTCCGCCGCAAAGATGGAAAAAATCGCTCAAGCACTGCTTATACTCATACCCGTAACCAAAAAAGTAGACATCCTGTACGCCCTGCCTACGAGGTTCCACCCAGCCGTCGTCCAGCAGTATTGGAGAGCGGCTGTCGTCTATAATGCCAAATCCGCCGAGACGCGACAACAAGCCCGGCTCCAGAGGCACAGCGCCGTCTACCTGGTCAAGATCGCGCGCAGTTCCCCAGAGCCCTTCCCATACAGGTTCTGAAAAACGCCAGGTACTGTATATCCCGCAGGACTCGCTGCGCACCTTTATGCTCAGCCCGCCTTTCGAGAATTCTTTCTTGTCGTAAGAAATGCTAAGCCATTCGGTGTCGATCTCTATACGATTTTCTTCCTCGAATACGGCAAAATCGGGCGTATCAAAATCTCTGTTTAAAACGACCCGTGTGGGCCGATCTTCAAAAACACTGTCAGGAGAATACTCCATGCGAACCAGCCTCGGCGTTAAAATTGTAAACCTGTAGCGCTCTCCCGCAACAACGCTGCCGGAGCGGCATTTGCCGTTTATATTATATAAATGATTTGCTCTCATAATTTAACGATTATCCTCTCTTGTTGATTCAATGATTACAGGTTCCCCTTTGCAGGCTATCTTTCCACATTTTATCCTTACTTCGCCGCCGTCTATCATGTTAGTATATACGCCGTCGGATATTCGGGTAGGCAGCAGCGAGCTATTCCCCTTTACACTGAAAACGCCCGTTAACTGGCGTTTTCCATAGCGATGCCGCGCATATAGAATCTCACCCGGAAAAGCCTGTACATCGTAGCGGCTGTTTGTAAACCCTGGATGCTTTTTGATCGCATATAATTTGGAAAGAAACGCAGACATATCTGCGCCATTATTCCAACGCACCAAATCCTTGTCAAAGAGGTCGGGCCGATTGCTGTCCCCTGCTTCCTGGCCGGCGTATAGCAACGTCATTCCCTTTTGAAAGTAGATGAACGCCGTCCAGTTAAGAAGGGACAATCTGTCCGGAATAATGAAGGAAGCACGCGGGTTGTCGTGGTTTTCAAGATAACGGAGTTTTACATAATTGTCGGGATAAATAGCCTCCTGCAGATTTATCATCTGCGCGTATTCGGATAACGAGCATCGCCCTTCGAGGTATCCTTTAAAATATAAAAACACGTCGTATTCATAGCATACATCGAATGCCTGAAACATCTCGGAGTCCGAGAGACTGATAATGCCGCGGTCGCGGTTTTCTACTATAAATACCGGCTCAACGGATTCGCTTAGCCAGATACACCCCGGCCGCACGGCCTCTACCTCCCGGCGGGCTTTCACCCAGAACTCGAGCGGTATTAAAGGCGCAACATCACACCTGAAGCCGTCAACCATACCGGCCCAATATTTTAAAGTCTCGATCTGGTATTCCCACAATTCCATATTTGAATAATCAAGATCGATAACGTCGGGCCATTCCCCTACTTTATTACCAAACGAACCGTCATCTTTATGATAAAACCACTCGGGATGGTTCTGCGCCAGCCACGAGTCGGGCGAGGTATGGTTGTACACCACGTCAATGATACATTTCATACCATACTCATGTATGACCTCAACCAATGCTGTAAAGTCCTCCAGAGTGCCGTACTCCGGGTTTATTTCGCGGTAATCCGAAACGGCGTAAGGGCTGCCATTCTGCCCTTTGCGCGCCACCTTCCCGATGGGGTGTATCGGCAACAGCCAAATGATATCGACGCCAAGCTTTTTTATACGGCCGATATCCTTTTTTACGGCGTTAAAACTTCCTTCTTCGCTGTAATTCCGTACAAAAATCGAATACATAACCTGATTTCGGTACTCTTTGGTTGTACTATTTGCCATATTAATTCACACCTTTTTAACTTATAAACGCATATCAGCCTTTAACGGAGGAGGAAGATACGCCCTCGATAAATTGTTTCTGAAAAACTATATAGAATATTACGACAGGTATAATAGCAATACTTGTAGCGGCAAATAGCCCCGCGTAGTCGGTGGAATAACGCCCGTTGAATAGATTCAAAGCAACAGAAAGCATAGATTTTTCTCCCGTCCGTATCATAAGGTAAGGCCAGAGGTAATCGTCCCATGCCCAGAGAAATTGGAAAATGGCTATGCTTACTACGGAATTGCGCAGCTGTGGAAATACGATTCTGTGGAATATATAAAACTCGTTAGCGCCGTCGATACGGGCGGCTTCCAGCATTTCATCGGGTATCGAGAAACACGCCTGCCGCATCATAAAAATTCCAAACGCGGTAAAAGAAGAAGGCACGATCAACGCTTTATACGAATCGATCCACCCCACAGATTGCATAATGCTGTAGCGCGGTATAATAGTTACTACGCCGGGAACCATCATTGTGAGTAAAATACAGGTAAACAGCAGCTGGCGGCCCCTAAACTTATATTTGCTAAGAACAAACCCGGCGGCCGTACTTGTATAGATCGTAATGATGGTAATCAAAAGCGCATATACAAGGCTGTTTATAAAGTAACGCAGGAAGCTGAACCTTTCTAGCACATCAGTATAGTTCTGCAACGTGAAATTCTGCGGAAAGAAAGACTGCGCCTGAGCGCTTATTTCAACATTTGTTTTGAACGAGGACAGCAGCATCCATATAAACGGAAGAATGGTCATAAGGCTGAAAAAAAGCAATGTTGCGTTAAGGATAACTGCATATACCTTTTGTTTCATAGGCGCTCCTTTCAAGCGTTGTTCCTTTTTCCGGAGATCTTGAATGAAATCCCGGTAAAAATGGCGATAAACAGGAATAATACAAACGACAGCGCGGAAGCGTAGCCAAAGTTGTATTTTACAAACGCCTCGTCATATATCAGATACGTCGCAAGATACGTCTGGGTGCCCGGCCCGCCCTGCGTCAGCACCATGACAGGTATATATGTCTGAAAGTATGAGATCAAAGACACTATCACAATAAACAATATGGTCGGCTTTAACAGCGGAAGTGTTAGTTTTCTGAAGCGCTGCCATGATCCCGCGCCGTCCATTTCGGCAGCTTCGTAACAATCCTTCGGAAGCGAATACATACTGCCCAGGAATATTACTACAGCAAAGCCGAAATCCTTCCAAATAGTCAGAATTATGATGGCGATAAGCGCATACCTGCCGTCAAACAGCCAGTTTATATCCGTGCCCAGCAGATCATTAAGGAGACCGAACTGCGGGTCAAAAATGAATTTCCATACAAATGCGACGGCTACCATAGGCGTAATGGTAGGCAGATAATAAAGCGTTCTGTAAAACGATTTATGCTTTATCAGCTTTGAATACAGAGCGTGTGCAATAGCGAGTCCTATTACGACCCGAAACACGACAGCCACTGCCGCAAAAAGCACCGTATTACCTATCGATCTCCAAAAAAGGTCGCTCTCAAAAACTCTCTTCCAGTTATCGAGCCCCAGGAAATTGAACTGAAGCCTCAACGGGTTCCATTGATAAAAGCTGCCTATCAACGCCATAATTATAGGTATCAGGAAAAACAGCACAAAAAAAGCAATCAGTAAAATTACCATAACATTGCGCAGTATAACTTCGCTTCGGCTGCGCAGCGGATGAGTTGTACTTTTTCTTAACCGCATTAATCGATTGCTCCTTTAAGCTTTTTATCTGCCCGCCTGCCACAACGCCGGCGCGGCATTACGCCCCGCCGACGTTATGGCATATATGTAATTTATGTATTATTTTAACGCTTCGCTTGCATATTTGTACATGGGTTCCTGAGATGCGAAATCCGAATTTGCGAGATCTTCGTTTATGGCGGTTTCCGCGTCGGTAAGCGCTTTTGTTATATCAACGTTGTTATAGAAAATATTCTCCAGCATGATTTTAACGTTGGTTTCTACAGTGCTTGGCATGGAACCGGGCCAAATATACCTGTCGATATGGTCGGCCAACACGGCTATGCTGGGTATGGCAAGAAGGTCGGCGTCGTCCTTAAGCGTTACTTTTGCCGGAAAAACCGCATTAGCAAGACAAAACTCCTTTTGTATCCCGTCGTTTGCAAAGAAGAAACGTACAATATCCTGAGCGACAGCCTGTTGCTCGGCGGACGCATTCTTGTTGACGCCGAATGTCGATTCGCCGTTATAGCGGTGATATGCATAGGGCACTTCTTCCGCCGGCGTAGGGATCTCGAAGCACTTAAAAGGCGTATCCGGGAAATTCTGCGACAGTACGTTGGTCATAAATCCCCATCCAAGGTACATAGCCACCATACCCTGGCCGAAATTATCTCCGGAATTATTGCCAAAGTTATAGTCACAAATGCCATCAATCTCATACATATCCTTCAGGCGCTGTATCACGTTTTTCATAGCGTCATTGTTTAAAGTAACATTATTATCGCTCGTGAATAAATTCTGGCCGTACTGATAGTTCATTCCCAACACGTCGCCCTGAATTCCGCCGTTATAGCTGAAGCCCGCCTGTACGAGTTCCCCTTTATCGTCACGAATCGTTAGTTTCTTGGCGACTTCACGAAATTCATCCCATGTTTTGGGTATATCGTCTTCTGTAAGCCCTGCCGCCTCCCACATATTAGTATTATAATAAACCGTAGCTGTCATGAGGCCATAATCGGTATAATATATCTTTCCGTCAACAACATGGCCTGACGCGCCGACAAAGTCCGCTTCGATATCGGCAAGCGGAATATCATACGGCGCCATATATCCTATAATATTGTCATGCTGACTGTTATGGAAGTTAAATATCGCTGGGCCGTCATTGCCCTGTAATGCCAGCGGAAGTTTTGTCCAATAATCATCCCATGGATTTTCTACCAGATCAATGGTCACGTTAGGATGGATGGCGGTATACTGATCTACAAGCGACTGAAATAGATTGGCTGCTCCAGTCCAAAACCATAATTCCACAGTGATGTCTTTACCGCCGTTTACAGGCTGATTCGGGTCGTACTTTACGATATTCCCAATCGTCGGAATTTGGCTCGTTTCCGGAGGCGGTTCAGTTTCGGGCGCAATGCGGGGAGTCGACTCGGTCTCCGGCGATTTGTCTGATGCGGGAGTACCGTTGCAGGCAACAAGGCTAAAGGCAAGCATAAACACGAAGAGAAGTGTTAGTATCTTTTTCATACTTTCCTCCTTATTAATAATGGTCCTGAGGTCTAAAAAAAGGTTTAACGTTAAACTATTATGATTATACGCTTCTTTTCCAATATTGTCAAGCATCAGTGATAGAATATGCTATACCGAGCCGTTAATCCCTAAAATGCGCCACTTTTTCTTGCAACTCTACCAGCGGCATGTATAACGCTATACGTTTTTTAGCATTAAAATAAAACTAATAATCGATTGAACTTTGGTTGTAAAGCGTGTATTATAAAGTTTAGCAATAAACTAGTGGGGTCTTAAAGCAGATGATTACATTAAAAGAAATTGCGAAAGAAGCCGGCGTCAGCGTTATGACAGTATCCAATGTCGTAAATGGTAATCTTTCAAAAGTGTCTAAAGAAAACGCACAGCGTATTCAAAAAATTATACGCGAAAAAAAATATGTCCCCAATTCGTCGGCTCGGAGTCTCGCTAAAAACAACTCTAATATAATAGCGATTATATTGCGCGGCGACCAAAATGAAAATTCGCTTCAAAGCCCTCATAATGCCACGCTTGTCGGTACGATGATTCAAAAGATACAGAAGCTTGGATATTATACTATGGTCAACATAGTACAATCCCAGGAGGATATTTCAAAAAGCCTTCGCACCTGGAATGTGGAAGGCGCAATATTCTTAGGAATGTTTGACGACGAAATAGAAAAAATATACCAGGTCAATGACGTGCCTATGGTTTTTATAGATAGTTACAGTGACGTTCGGCGTCTGTCGAATATCGGCATTGACGATTACAAAGGAGGCAAGCTTGCCGCACAATATCTTGCAAAATACGGGCATAGCAAGATCGCATTCATCGGGCCACCGACAAAGCATAACGGAGTTATACAGCACCGTTTTGCAGGATTTTGCGACGGATTAAAAGAAAGCGGCCTGTCATTAAATCCTGATCACCAGTTCGTATTGGAGTCGGACGTACAGCCGGAAGCCATAATTGAAATAGGTAGAAAGATTTCAAACATATATAAGGACGTGACGGCGGCATTTGTAACAAGCGACCAGATAGCGTCCTATCTTATCCGCGGCCTTCGGCAAAACAAGGTATCCGTTCCAAATGATTTTTCCGTAGTGGGATTTGACAATTTGATGATCAGCACACAAATAACTCCGCAGCTCACTACGATATCACAGGACTTGGAGAAGAAGGCAAGCTTGTCTGTGGATGTGCTTTTTAGGCAGCTGAAGACCTCCGGCTCTCCTACAGAGTCATTGGTTCTTGATGTGGAATTAATTGAAAGAGAATCTGTTTCTTCTGTTCCAAAAAAGAAATAAGCAAACTGGCAGGTCCAGTAGTTTTAGCTGGAGTTTATAAATACACGCACTATACTCGTCTATAGATACGCAGTACATCACTACTGCTAATTCTATCTTTTTTATATCCTACGAAGTCCTCTAATACAAACATATTTTGTGATCTGCCTTGCTTTTCTAATCAGAATACTCATATAAGAAATGAAATCACCAAAATTAATTACTAACTTGGCGAATTATAGAAGTCGGCGAGCCTGCTGGAAATAGGTATCCTCCTGTCATAGTACCTTATACCTATAGTGAAAAATCCTCACATGTCTAGTTAATTTGCATGTTGATCGGAGATTTCTATGCTTTTATGTCCTATTTCCCTTCATGTGATTTGAGAATATAAAAAACCTACAGTCAGAACTTCCTATAGGAATGAAGATACACATTACAAATCCGCAAGGAATGTTACTTATGGGAAGAAGCGATAACTTATCTGACGAACATCTCTTTGATTTTGAAATAATTAAGTGTCAGCACAAAAAACATCATTGATATAATGACGTATGACGATTTGATAAGTCGGCTTGACACTATTATCAAACAATTATCGAAACAACCTTTAATAAGTTAGTTAGAAAAAGCTACAGAAGCAGAGGGTAGAAATGATCTAATTGTCGCATGTAATTTGATCCCATCCCATATTTAACGATGAAAATGAATGTTACAGCAATTGATGATGCGGTTCTTTGCGATCCCATATGGAAAGTGCCATGAGTTTGGATTAATACTTGATGGTATACACAAAAACAGTAATAACGAAACCATATCAAGAGGTGCCTGTTATAATTCTGCAAAAAGATATTCAGCTTGGCAAACGTAGCCATGCGTAATTATTATTGTCTGTGTGGACGGCAATGTAACGATCGTAAATCCTGATAGCGCAAAGTATAATTTATAATAACATTGTTGAGGTAAATCATTACCAAATGATTAAATCTTTGAAGAGCCGGAATTAGAAAACATTTTTAAGTATGTAGAAACACGTTGGCACACAAATGATACACAAGCAAATATTACAAAAATAGTACAAGCCGTCTCGCTAAAAACGCCGCACTGCGGCGTTTCAGACTGTCAAAAAAGCCAGCGTAGAGCTGGTTTTTTTGGTACAATGAAATAGGGTGATTGAGGTTGCTTAACAAGAATGAAGAGAACAGAAAAACACTTGAGATCGTGAATCTGGATGATT
>JAEZIZ010000092.1 GCA_023415915.1 Bacillota bacterium
CTCTATCGCTATCTGGTTTAGCCCGTAAGCCTCGCAAAGGTACCCGTATGCCTCATGGGCAACGACTATGTCCTTTTTGGGGCAGGCCGAGAGGCCTTCGCGCAGCTCGCTGTCGAGCGCGTCGAACTCTGAGGCGTATTTATCGTAGTTCTCCTGATAGTAGGAGGCGTTATCGGGGTCGGCGGCTGCAAGCGCGTCTTTGATATTCGCGAGTTCAAGCTTTGCAAGCTTTGGGTCAAGCCACACGTGCGGGTCGGGCGTTGAGTCTTTGTAGATAAGCGGGACGCCCTTTGTGGCCTCGACGACTGTAAGGCTCTTGTTGCTCAAAGACGAGAGTATATCTTCCACCCAGCCTTCCATGCCGGCGCCATTGTAAATAAACACGTCCGCCTGCTCGAGAGAAACGATATCCGACGTTGACGGCTCCCAGTCGTGCGGCTCGGCGCCCGCGGGCACCAATATAGAGACTTCAGCTTTATCGCCGCCTATCTTGCCTGCAAAATCGTACATCGTATAAAAGCTCGCGACTACGCTTAACTTATCAGACGCGCCGCCGGGTAAAGGCGTATTCGCACAGCCCGCGGCCGTTATAAGCAGCAGCGAAAAAAGCGCCAGCGAAATTAGTCGTTTTAACATAGTATTCCTTATAAATGCATCACTTGTTGCAAATGCATACCATTCGCAATTAAGATATCACCTGTATTTTCCACTGTCAACAGGTCAATGAAAATAATTATGCCCCGATTTGCGGATTGATAAAATAGCTGTCGAAATGAGGCGTCGTAGGCGGAAATGTTTCGCCCTTGCAGATGGTAGAAACGTAGGAGAGAAAAAGCTTTATCAGATGATAAGTCCGGCGTATTTTGCTTTTAATTCGAGTATGCGGCGGACGCTCTGCTCAAGGCGCTGGCGGGTAAGCGTGCCGTTTTCAAGCGCGGCGAGCAGCGAATCGAGCGCCTGCTTTTGCAGATTGTAGTATCTGCCTATAAGTACCATGTCGCCGCCCGCGAGTATGTGCTGCACTGCGCCGTCGCCCACCGAGCTTTGGCTGCGCAGCCCCTGCATGCGAAGGTCGTCCGAGCACACTACGCCGTTAAAGTCCATCTGCTCGCGCAGCAACGACGTTATCACAGTGGGAGAAAGCGACGTTATATATCCGGCGTCTACGTTAGGATACGAAAGATGAGCAACGAGCATAGCGTCTATGCCCTCGTTTATCGCGGCCTGGAAAGGCACAAGAGAAAAGCTCTGCATCTCTTCAAGGGTTGAATTGATCACAGGCAGCGTTTCATGCGAATCCATCGCCGTGTCGCCGTGGCCGGGGAAGTGCTTTCCGAGAGACGCCAGCCCGGCGTCTTGCAGGCCGCGCACAGCCTGCGGCACAAGCGCCGCAACGGCATTCGGGTCGCTGCCGAACATGCGCTTTCCGAGGAACGACGCAGCCGGGTCATGCGATATGTCGAGCACCGGAGCGAAGTTGATGTTGATGCCTATGCTTTTGAGCTGGTCGCCTATGCGCCTGTATTGGTCGTACACGAGCGCCGGGTCGTTTTTATTGCCCAGCCTCTGGGCGGAATAAAGCGCGGGCTTCCACTGGCCTATAAAGCGCGTTACGCTGCCGCCCTCAAGGTCTATGCCAACAAGCAGCGGAACGGAGCTCGGATTGTGCGAGTTAACGTTGGCTATTAGCCCTGCTGTCTGTTCGAACGTGTCGGTGTTCCACCCAAAAAGCAGCACGCCGCCTACCGAGTATTCCTGCATGAGGCTTATGCTGTTTGCGTCCATGTCCTGCGTGCCTTCAAAGCCTATAATAACCATCTGGCCGATCAGCTGCTTATCGCTCATCTGCGAAATGAGCGCGCCTATAGGGTCTGCGGCGGGCGTGGGCGAAGAGGATGGCGTGGGCGCCTGGGTGGGCGAAGGTGTGGGCGGTGCGGTTGGCGTTGGCGTCGGTGAAGGCGTGGGAGCGGCCGTGTTTACCACTATGGATACGGTGCTTTGAGCGGCGCACGAAACAAGCGCAAGCATCAAACCAAATATCAACAACAGAGATTTCGCCTTTTTAACAATCAATACCTGTAACCCCGTTTATGTTTGTAACAAGTATATGGAGTAAAATGAGGGATGTCAAGTTTAGCAGGCGAATGATATAATCGATTTAAACAAAGCATAGAATCCTATCACACAGTCCTGTTTCTCACAAATCGGTATAAATACTGGAGGCACTCTAATGAAAAGAGCCATAATAATAGGTACAAGCAACGGTATAGGAAAAGCGCAGGAGTGTAACATAACAATGGCTTTTCATATAAGATTTTCGTCCACTGCGCAGTCACTCGCTTTGCTCGCTCAGAATGATAAAAGCATTTTGCTTTAGCGTTATTTAGAAAATCTTAAGGTTTTTATAAGAGAAAAACTGTGAAAATATACACTGTTCATGGTACGATAATGGTGGAAATTTATGCAGCTTAGGAGGGCTTACATGAGCGCTAACATACTCGTTTTAGACGACGAGCAGGCCATAGCGGACCTTATTGAAGTCTATCTTAAAAACGAGGACTACAACGTTTACAAATACTACAATGCAAAGGACGCGCTTGAGTGCATAGAGCGCGAGAGGATAGACCTTGCGATACTCGATGTGATGCTGCCCGATGGTAACGGTTTTTCCGTCTGCCAGCGCATAAGGGAAAAGTATAACTTCCCCGTGATAATGCTGACGGCGAAGAGCGAAGAGATAGATAAGATAACGGGATTGACGCTGGGCGCGGACGACTACATCACAAAGCCGTTTAGGCCGCTGGAACTAGTGGCTCGCGTTAAGGCGCAGCTTAGGCGCTTTACGAAATACAACGGCGAGCAGCCGCATAACGGGCATACTTTGGCGTTCTCCGGGCTCGTGCTCAATAAAGATACGCATGAATGCACACTCAATGAAAAGCCGCTCTCACTGACGCCCACGGAATTCTCCATACTCTGGGTACTGTCGCAAAACAGGGGGAGGGTCGTAAGCTCGGAGGAGCTGTTCGGCGAGGTATGGGGCGACAAGTACTTTACGAGCAGCAATAACACGGTGATGGTGCACATACGGCACCTGCGCGAAAAGATGGGCGATAGCGCCGAGCATCCTAAATACATAAAGACCGTATGGGGGGTGGGCTATAAAATTGAGTAACAGAAGCTTTAAATCGGGCATAATGAGGAGCATGGCAGTGAGGTGCGTACTCGCTGCGGCTATAGCGGCAGTAATACTCATACTGGCGGCGTTCCTCTCGTATGTGCTCGCGCGTTCGATAATATGGCAACCGGGGCCGCTTTACGACTTCTTTTCCGGTATACAAAACAACATCATATCCGTGCTCGTTTTAACCTGGCTTGTAGCGCTGTTTTTTATAATATGCCATTACTGGCGTAAGATCGTAGGCTATATGGAGGACATAGTAGAGGCGAGCAGGGTACTTATAGTGCCGGACGACGTGGCCGTTCATCTGCCGCCCGTATTGCGGGACGTAGAAGACAGGATGAACCGAATAAAGCAGCTTGCGATGCAGAACGCGCGCGCCGCGCGCGACGAGGCGCAGCGCAGGAACGACCTTATAGTATACCTCGCGCACGACATAAAGACGCCGCTTACGTCGGTAATCGGGTATCTCTCACTGCTCGACGAGGCGCCCGACATGCCGCCTGAGCAGAAGGCTAAGTATGTGGGCATAGCGCTGGAAAAGGCTTATAGATTAGACCAGCTAGTGGACGAGTTCTTCGAGATAACGCGCTTTAACCTGCAGCACATCGCGGTAAACAGGGAAAGCATAAACCTCTCGGTTATGCTCAGGCAGATGGCGGACGAGTTTTACCCTATGATGGAGCCGCAGCATAAGACGGCAATAGTAAACGCCCCGGATGGTTTAACGCTATGGGCCGACGCGGACAAGCTTTCGCGCGTGTTCAACAACATATTAAAGAACGCTATAGCGTACAGCTACGACAACTGCGAGATACTCATCTGCGCGTTTGAAGAAGGAGACAATGTCGTAATAACGTTTTCCAACGAAGGCAGCCCCATACCGAAGGAAAAGCTCGATATGATATTCGAGAAGTTCTTCCGGCTGGACTCCGCAAGGTCAACGAACACGGGCGGCGCGGGGCTGGGGCTCGCGATAGCAAAAGAGATAGTAACGGCGCACGGAGGAACGATATCCGTGCAGAGCGAGGGCGGACGCACTACATTCACCGTCGTGCTGCCGTCCGGAAAACCGGTTAAAAAATAAGCGTTTCATAACAACTCCTTAAGATATTAATAAGCTGATATTCAAACATGGCCTGGCCGTATCCGCTAACATGCAGTATAGGGACAGGCTTTTTATACGGGGTCCCCAAAAAGTTGTGAGACTTTTTGGGGTGGAATATTGCTTTAAGGAGACAGCTATGAAACGAAAGACGATAGCCGTGATATTCGGCGGATGCTCGAGCGAATACGAGGTGTCGCTGATGTCGGCAAGCTCCGTTATACGGAATCTCGACAAGGAAAAGTACAACGTGGTAACGCTGGGCATCACGCGCGAAGGCAAATGGCTTAAATACGGCGGCACGGCTCAAGGCATCGAGGACGATACGTGGATGAATCATGCTTCCTGCCTGCGCGCGTTAATATCGCCCGACAGGAGCACAAGAGGCATATTGGTGCTGGAGAACGGCGGCGTAACCACCATAAAGATAGACGCTGCGTTTCCCGTGCTGCACGGAAAAAACGGCGAGGACGGCACGGTGCAGGGGCTGCTCGAGCTCGCGGGCATACCGTGCGTGGGGTGCGGAATGATTGGCTCGGCTGTTTGCATGGACAAGGACGTTGCGCACAGGCTGGCGCGGGCGGCGGGAGTAAGAACGCCGAAGTCGGTAGTGTGCTGCGGCGCAGACGAAGAGGAGCTGCCGCAGCTTACAAGAGCGCTAAAGTTCCCGCTGTTTGTGAAACCGGCACACGCGGGCTCGTCGCTGGGCGTTACGAAGGTGGAGAATGCGGAAGGGCTCGCCGCCGCTGTTGGGGCGGCGCTGGCGTACGACCGGAAGGTAATCATAGAAGAAGCAATCGAAGGTTTTGAGGTAGGCTGCGCTATATTGGGCAACGACAGGCTCACCATAGGCGAGGTGGATGAGATAGAGCTCTCAAAGGGCTTTTTTGACTATACCGAGAAGTACACGCTCAAGACGTCGAGGATATATATGCCCGCGCGCGTGACGCCAAAAACGGCGGAGAGAATCAAGCGCACGGCAGCCAGAGTTTACAGAGCGCTCGGCTGCCGCGGCATGGCGAGAGTGGATATGTTCCTGACGCCGAAAAGGGGCATAGTATTCAACGAGGTGAACACTATACCCGGGTTTACGCCGCACAGCAGGTATCCCGCCATGATGAGCGGCATAGGCTTAAGCTTTACCGAGATACTCGACGAGCTTATAAGGCTGGCGGTTGAAGAATGAGTACGTTTGATATACGCGCCGCCGACGTAAAACAAGGCAGCCTTGTGCTCGTGAACGAGTCGCTGCCGTTTGAGAGCGAGCCGGATACGCAAAGCCTTGTGCTGCTGGGCGGCGTGCTGCTGGTAAGGCAGGCCGCCAATATGCTTAAAGCGGCGATTGCATACGCGGGTGCAGAGGAAAGCATCGTGGCGGTGAGCGGCTTTCGCACTATGAAAGAACAGAAGAGTATATACGCGGCGTCGCTTCGCGGCAACGGGAGCGGCTTTACGAGCAAATATGTAGCGCTGCCCGGATGCAGCGAACACCATACGGGACTCGCCGTTGACCTGGCGGAAAACAAGGAAAACATAGATTTCATACGGCCTGATTTTCCGTACAGCGGCGTATGCGGACGCTTCCGTAAATGTGCGGCTGAGTACGGGTTTGTAGAGCGCTACCCAAAAGGGCGCGAGCATATAACACATATAGCGCACGAGCCGTGGCACTTCAGGTATGTGGGTTACCCGCATTCTGCGATAATGGAAGCGCGCGGGGACACGCTGGAGGAATACACTGAGTATTTAAAGCGGTTCCGGTACGGCGACGAGCGCCTTAAGCTCGAATTCAGGGGGCGGCGGTTCGAGATATTCTTTGTACCGCAGGGAGCGCGCGGCATAGAGCTGCCCGAGGGCGTGCCGTACCAGCTTTCAGGCAACAACGACGACGGCGCCGTCGTGACGCTGTGGGGGTCAAGGAAATGACGGAAAAGAAATACCCCGGTATCGACCGCTTCAGGATGATAGCGGCGCTTCTTGTCGTTGCCATTCATAAATCTCCGCTGGCGTTGGTAGACCCCACGGCGGATTTCATACTTACAGGCGTTGTCGCGCGCGTAGCGGTGCCGTTTTTCTTTATGGTTTCCGGATTTTTCATGGACGCCCGAAAGCCATGGGCGTTTATAAAGAAGACGGCAATAATCTACGCCGCCGCCATAATTTTGTACCTGCCGCTTAATGTCTATCACGGCATACCCATGAAATGGACAAGCCTTGGCGGCATATTGAAAGACATTTTTTTTGACGGTACGTACCTGCATCTTTGGTACTTGCCCGCCGCTATGACGGCAGCCTTTATATCATGGCTGCTTCTTAAGCGCTTCAAGAAAAAAGGAGCGCTGATAATCGCGCTTACGCTGTACGCCGTCGGGCTGCTGGGCGACAGCTATTATGGCTTTACGGAGAAGCTGCCCGCGCTGAAATCATTTTACGAGGCGGTGTTCTCGTTTTCGAGCTACACTCGAAACGGCCTGTTCTTTGCTCCGGTGTTTTTTATACTGGGCGCTATTTCAAGACGGGAAAAAAGATACGAACTCAAAACCTGCCTCGCCGGTATGTTTATATCGTTGTGCCTGATGATTGCCGAAGGGCTGCTGCTAAGAGCGGCCGGCGTGCAGAGACATGACAGCATGTATATAATGCTTATACCGTGCATGTTGTTTCTGTTTCGCAGCCTGCTGCTTTGGAATGGCAAAAGCCAAAGGCGCTTAAGAGACATGTCGGCTGTAGTATACATCGTACATCCTATCTCGATAGCGTTCGTATATAAGTTTGCAGCTCTTGCACAGCTGCAGTGGCTGAGCGGCAACAGCATTATTAGATACCTCGCCGTATGCGCTGTCTCGCTGGCGGCCGCCGCACTGTTTGCGATACTGCCGCGGGGCAGTAAGCAGGAGGAGCAGAGACGCGTATGGGCGGAAATAGATATTGGGAGCCTTGTGCATAACGTAAGGGCGCTGCGCGGTGTGCTGCCGCGCGGATGCGATATAATGGCCGTCGTTAAGGCAGACGCGTATGGGCACGGCGACGTTGAAACCGCAAGGGCGCTCAGCCGCGAGGGCGTAAGCTCATTTGCCGTAGCAACTATAGACGAGGGACTGTGCCTGCGCAGAAACGGCATAAGGGGCGAGATATTGATACTCGGATACACAGGCCCTAAAAGGGCCGCGGAGCTTTCCCTATACCGCCTGACGCAGACTATTGTGGACTATGATTACGCGCTCGAACTGGAGCGCGCCAGGAAATTTGTGAGGGCGCACATAAAGGTGGACACCGGCATGCACAGGCTGGGCGAGAGCTGGGAGCATGTATCCCGCATAGAGGAGATGTTTAAATTAAGGCATATAAAAATAGTCGGAATATTCACGCATGAATGCGTTTCGGACAGCGCCGCTGCCGGCGACGTTGAGTTTACGCGGATGCAGGAGCGGCGCTTCGGCGAACTGCTTGAAAAGCTTAAGGATCGGGGCATAGACATTCCCAAAACGCACGTGCAGAGCAGCTATGGCGTACTTGGGTGCAGCGAAGGCTGCGCCTGTGTGCGCACTGGTTTGGCGCTGTACGGCGCTGTCAGGCTTGAAAGCGGCGGGCGGTATGTAGACTTAAAGCCGGTGCTGGCGCTCAAGGCGCGGGTATCGCTGGTAAGGACAATAGCGGCAGGGGAGAGCGCAGGCTACGGGCGCGCTTTTACGGCCTCAAGGGATACGCGCATCGCCGTGCTGCCCGTCGGTTACGCGGACGGCGTACCGAGGAGCATGTCGAATGGTAACGGCTATGTATTGCTGCGCGGAAGGCGTGCGCCCATTGTTGGCAGCATATGCATGGATCAGCTGATGATAGACGTAACTGATATTCCTGGCGCGGCGCGCGGCGACATTGCGACGCTGATAGGCGCCGACGGGCATGAGGAGATAACGGCTGTTAAGGCCGCAAAGTGCGCAAGCACGATACCCAACGAGCTGCTGAGCAGGCTGGGCGGGCGGATCGAGAGGGTGTATATATACGAAAATGTATGCACCGGATACATTGATTATTGACGTTCAGCGGAAAGGCCCGTCATTAAATCCCGCCATACTGTTTTAAGAAGTACCATTTATCGTACTTAAAGAGTTGTATAAATAATGTATAAAGGGAAAGGAGTAGTTAGCATGTTAGATATATTCGGCGGTATGTTTGACATTGATAGCGACGGAACGCTTGACGCGGGCGAGCGGGCGCTGAGTGTTCGTTTATCGAAGACATATATGAAGACGATGAAGACGACGATGAGGATGACGAAGACGATGGCGCTGATGACGACTATGATGATAGTGACGATAACGAAGACGACGATTATGATTAAGTCAGGAGTAAACATTTGCGTACAATATATATCGCCTGATGTAATAATACGGTATAATCTATGTGAATTATGGTAAAAGGGGAAGGCTGAAATAATGGATCTCGTATTCAGCGACAGCGTAAGAGCGGCTCTTGAAATCGCGAAACCGGGCGCAAACATACAATCATTATGGCTCGAACTCGACGTGGGGGATATAGGAGGCCTGCCGGATATAGGGTGCAGGAAGGGCGTCATACTCTCGATGCTCGAAGGTCCCGAAGGAGAAGACGCCAAAGATTCGCTGCGAGCGGTGCGGGAGATAAACGAAAGCGCGCTTAAAGCTCTCGCAGTGGCGTCCGCCGGAGAAACCGTAAGAATATGGTGGAGCGACAGTCCGGCGGAGACGTGCGGGTTTTACTTTGCGGTAAGCCTGCTTGAAAATTCAGAAGCGCTCATAAGAAGCATAAAGCTCCCGCCGTATTTTGAAGAGGGTGAAAGCATCCGCGTGCACGACAGCTTAAAGAGCTTAGACGCGGATATGCTTAATATGCTATTGCCGCTGGAGCAGGACGTAAGCCCCGCGCTGTGCCGCGCCATAGCGTGCAGGTGGGGCGAGCTTGTGTACGAGAACGCGCCGCTGCGGGCGGTCGTAAACGGCAGGCTCGTATCCGCGCCCGGGGATTTTTACGACCATACGCTGAGGAAGTACTTTGCGGACGGTGAATTTACCGTGGCACAAGCAATAGGGCGGGCGCTTGGCATGTGTAAGCTGGGGCTTAGCGATTGGCTGTACGCGCAGCGTATACGGCATATGATAGAAGCGGGAGAGCTGGAAATCGTAAAGTCTGATAAAAACTTCTACCTCACGGGCGTAAGAAAAACTTAAGGCGTTACGCTCATTAATGGCGCGGGAACGCGTGATAAGATATGTTCGCGGTGCTATTTAAAAAACGGGGGCGCTTATGCAACAGGAAAAACTGTACTTTAATCATGCGGATATAAACAAGATATCCGTCTGTTTTACGTGGGACGACAACTGCTACGCGCATATCGAGCTGATTGCTACGCAGTTTGCGCGTCGCGGCCTTAAGTGCACGTTTTATATAAACCCCGGAAAAGAGGGCTACAGCGAGAAATTCGCGTCCGGTTACCGCGATCTTGCCGGGGAAGGCTTTGAAATAGGCAGCCACAGCTATCATCATGTGCGCCTTACCGGCCTTAAGGATGAAGAGCTGGAGCATCAGATAAAGGCGTCGGCGGACGGCATATTCGAGAGCATTGGCGTGTACCCTTCCACATTCGCGTTTCCGTATCACGACTTTGACGAGCGTACGCTCTCTTTTGTAAGGCAATACCACCTCGAAACGAGGAATACGCTGCACGGTTCGGTGCGGTTTGGCGTAAGGTCGAATTCGAGCCCGGAAGAGATGTTCGGCGCGGTGAAGGAATGTGTATCGGCGGGACAAAATATCGTATTTTCGGGGCATTCGGCGGTTTCGAACTTAACAGAGCTTTCTTCGCCCGACTGCGGGTACGAGCCGATACTGCTAGATAATCTGAACGCTTTATTGGACAAGATACATACGGTTGGGAACGCGCAGGTGCTGACGCTGGAGCAGGCCGCGCTTAAAGAGTACATAATAAGCAATTGCGAAGTCGCCGAAAACACATATACGCTGGCGAGCGGACAGGCGGAATACTTTAGCGCGTTCGGCATAGATGCAATCAGGCTGAGCCGCATTATTTGAGAGCTTTACCCGCGCAATAAATTCGGATTTTCATTTCTTATTATAATGACGTAAGGTTTTCCCGTGTATAGAGTGTCGATGACCGAAGGGACGGGAATATTATTTATTTCAAAGATTCTTCAGTCGCTTCGCTCCTTTTGAATGACAAAAGAGACTTAATCGGTAACCTAGCTTTTGCAATGCATAAGACGCAGAGTGTTAAGACTCAGAGTGTTAAACAATCCCTTCATATGTCATTCCGAACGTATGTGAGGAATCTTATAATAAGCCTATTTCCATAAGATCCTCGTTCACTGCGTCTAGACAGGTTTCTTCCTGTAATTACAATCCGTTTACAAAATGTTGAATATCTGTTTACGGCATATATGGTAAAATAAGATATATACAGGAGGTGTTGATGTGGCAAGAAACAGGATACTCGTCGTTGAGGACGACGAACCTATATCCAAGGTGATAAGGAAGAACCTTACGGCGGCGGGCTATGCGGTGGCCGCGTGCTACGACGGCGCGGAGGCGGCAAAGCTGCTCGCTTCGGACACGGACTTTGACCTCGCGCTGCTCGACGTGATGCTGCCCGGCATAGACGGCTTTGAGTTGATGGCATATATGAAGCATTACGACATCCCTGTGATATACCTGACTGCCAAGGCTGACGTAAGCTCGAAGGTGCAGGGGCTCAAAGACGGGGCGGAGGATTATATCGTAAAGCCGTTTGAGGTGTTGGAATTGCTTGTGCGCATAGAGAAGGTGCTCGAGCGCACGGGCAGGATGAAGCAGGTATTAAACGCCGCGGATATAGAGATTAACCTGTTAGAGCGCTCGGTGCGCAGGAACGGCGAGGAGATAAGCCTAAAACCCATGGAATTCGACCTTCTGGTAATGCTGGCGAAGAACAAGAACATAGCGCTCTCGCGCGAGCGGCTGCTGAGCGGTGTGTGGGGCGTGGACTTTGCGGGCGAGACGCGCACCGTGGACGTGCATATAGGGCAATTAAGAAAGAAGCTGGGGCTTTGGGGCAACATAAAGACGGTCTCCAAGATGGGCTACCGTCTGGAGGACTGACATGAAGCTGTGGCTTAAAATCTCGCTTATTGCGATTATAATGGTGACGCTCGCTACCGGCATCTGCAGCCTTGTAATGCTGCTACGCGCGGGGCAGAACAGCCTTGAATTGGCGGTAAGCAACGCGCTGGCCGATCAGCAAATGAGGGCGGCCTCGTGGAGCGAGTCTATGAACGGCAACACGGCTTCTGGGGGATACAGCGCGACAGCGCAGCGTTCACTTGCGAAATATCTTATTGGCAAGTTCGCCGACGAGAACACTATACTCGTGTCGGGCAGCGACTTTATATATAACACCACGCATATAGACCCCGCGGAATACCTGCCTGTGCAGGGGGAAAGCCAGCAGTACATAATAACGGACCTAGACGGCAGTACTTATATCATTGCGGGAAGCAATATCAATATCAACTATACGCCATATAAGCTTTATATAATAAAGGATTTAAGCGCCGTTTATGCGGGAGTGGAAGCGCTCTCCTATCAGTTCGCGCTCATTAACTTCGCAGTTATAATTTGCGCCGGAGTAATAATAATCGTTTCGGTACGGCTAGTGCTGAAGCCTATAGCCGCGCTCAAACGCAGCGCCGGCCTGATAGCGGCGGGCATATACGACAAGCGTATAGAGATAGCGGAAAACGACGAGGTGGGCGAGCTGGCGGCGCACTTCAACAGCATGGCGGAGGCGGTGGAAAGCCGCGTAAACGAGCTTAAAAACGAGGCGGACAGGCGGGAGATGTTCATGTCGGCGCTGACGCACGAGCTTAAGACGCCTATGACGTCTATATCCGGCAACGCGCAGACGCTGCTGCGCACAAAGATGGACGATGACGAGCGCTCGGATGCGCTTATGCGGATAGACGCCGAGTGCCTGCGGGTGGAGCGCCTGTCGCAGAAGCTTATGCAGCTTATAGTGCTGCACCAGAACGACAGCATACGGCTTGAGCCGGGAAGCGTAAACGAATTGCTTAAAAGCGTGGAAGCGTCGTGCGCGCAGCAGTTGAAGCAGCGTGGATTGAAGCTTAAAGTAACAAACAGCATGGATAAGCTCGTTATGGATAAAGACCTGCTCTCGAGCCTGCTTTTAAACCTCATTGACAACGCTGGCAAGGCCTCCCGGCCGGGCGACACCATAGAGCTATGCGTTAGGGGCGGGGAGATATGCGTACAAGATTATGGCAAGGGCATACCGCCGGACGAGATATCGAAGATAACGCAGCCGTTTTATATGGTGGATAAATCCCGCAGCCGCAAAGCGGGAGGCACGGGCCTTGGCCTTGCGATAGCGGACGAGATAGCGCGGCTGCACGGCGCGAGGCTCGAGTTTGAGAGCGAAATAGGCAGGGGAACAAAAGCAAAGGTGGTGTTTGAGCGTTATGAAGATTAATAGATGGACGCTGCTGTTTGTTGTGCTGGCTGTGCTGCTGCTCTTTTCGCTGTTTGCCGTACCCAAAATAGCAATGGATGCGATGAACGAGACTAAAGGCAAAATAGTGACGGTTGCCGATGACAGGGGATAGATGCCATACCGGGTCTGCGGCTACAGGGGCGAGGATCATATGGATATTAATTTTAAGGAGTATCATATATGAAAGAGTTTATTATCTTCGATGTGATGGGCGTCATATTTACCGTAGGGGACGACACGAACGACCTGCTTGTGCCGTACATACTCGAAAGAAAACCGCAGACGCAAAAGGATACGATAAAGCGGCTCTACCTAGAGGCGAGCCTTGGCAGAATACATTCGGGCGAATTCTGGACAGGGTGCGGCTTTTCCGCGGACGAAATTAAGGCCGCCCAAAAAACTTATCTCGACACGCGCCTTACGCTGGATCCGGGGTTTATAGAATGCGCAAAAGTCTTAAAGCAAAAATACAGGCTGGCGCTGCTTTCCAACGACGTATCCGAATGGAGCCGATATTTGCGCAAACGCCACCATATAGACGACTATATAGACTATGCGTTCATAAGCGGCGACCTGGGATTAAGAAAGCCCGACCCCAAGATATACGATTACGCGCTTCATGCTATGGGCGCAAAGCCTTACGAGTGCGTGTTCATAGACGATTCTCCCGAGCGCGTCGACGCTGCCGCCGAACTCGGCATAGCTTCGATACTGTTCAACAGGGATAATATTGCATACAAAGGGCTGCAGGTTAAGTCTTTTGAAGGGCTGCGCGCATTGCTGTAGCGATATTGCCTGAGTAACTGCATATGCAGATGTCAATTTACAATACGCTTACAGGCCGATGAATACTTGTTGCATTTTTACGGTCTAGACTGGCAGCAGGGAAGGCGGTAACAGGTTATGAAAAAGTTAAGTTTATTGCTTATCGCTGCGGCTGCCGCGCTGCTTGTTTCGGCCTGCCAGCCGACGCCGGAAAAAGCGGCGGTTGTGGGCAAGGACCTAGAGCAGATGATAAAGGCGGCGACGTCCGGGCAGAACACGGCTGGAGACCTTAAAACACGGCTCGGCGTACCGGAGCGGTATGAATCGTATATAGAGGACGCGACCGGAAAGCTTAAGGTAACGATAGACGCGGATATTGTTCTGCCGCAGGCGGACAGTATACCCATCGTACGCGTGGAAGCGCGGCCGTTCGACCAGCAGACGGTGGATAAGCTTATAGAACTGCTGTTTGAGGATGGTAAGCTTTACGATCCATACCCGTTATCCGAAATGACAAAGGCGGAGATATCGGACATGCTTATGAAATTGGCCGCGAGAAAGGCTGAGCTCGAGGGGCAGGGAATGAAGCCGTCGCTGCCTGACACCGGAGATCCGGAAGCCGCAATCGCACCCGACGAACCGCAGGAATCCTCGTATGTCTCAATAGCGTCGAGCGGCAACCGGCTTGATATGGTGAACGAAGCGATATATTCTCTCGAAGAGTTGGCGAAGACCGCGCCCGAAGAGAAGAAACTCGTGGAAGTATCGGGGAAGTTTACTGCGCTCAACCTCGCCGAAGGCTTGACGGGCGACGAACGCAAGAAATATGAGGGCAAGCTCGTCGAGTTCGCGCAGGTCGGGCAGCTTTGCCCACAGGGCGGCATGCGTTCGATAGCGGCGTCAAACAATGAAGTTACCAATATGTATACAATAGAATATATAAACCGCGGCGACTTCGACATGGACTTCGGGTTGTATTTTTCCGGGTACGAATGGGAAGACATGCGGCATGCAATGGCGAACGCGGAAGAGCAGGAAGAACTGAAAATGATGGCTGCTGGCATAACACCCGAAGAAGCGCGACAGACGGCGGAGCTGTTTTTATCGCAGATGGGTATAGATTATCTAACATGTGAGCGCAACGAACTTGTAGTGGGCGGTTCATCTTCGCATTACGGAGACGATGTGAGGACGGGCAACCTTTTAAAGGCGTACCGACTGCAGTATGTGCGGCAGGTAAGCGGCGTTCCCGTTACATATACGAATATCGAGACTACCGCGACGACCGGGGAAGATTTCATATGGAACTGGGCGTACGAAGCAATGACGCTGATAATTAACGACAGCGGAATTGTGGGTATGAAATGGCAAGCTCCGTACCGGCTTAAGGAAACCGTGACGGAAAGCGCGGCTATGCTGCCCTTTGACAATATAAAAAACGTGTTCGAGAAGATGATAATAGTCGGCAATTCATATTATAAGGAATACGATGGGGAAATCAACATAAATGAGGCAAGGCTGGGGCTTGCGCGCATAACCGCACAGAACGATTTAAAGTCGGGGCTGCTCATACCCGTATGGGATTTCTTCGGTACCGTAACCACGCATTACGAGGAAGGCGGCCAAAGCAAGCAGCATACAATAAGCGATACAGGGCTCAGCTTACTTACCATCAACGCGATAGACGGCGCAGTGATAGACAGGAGCCTTGGGTATTGACGTTTTTACAACATGATTACAAACTGTTGAATACTTGTTTATTGCCGGCGGCTAGACTGGAAGCAACAGTAAGAGGAGGTAATATCGTGAGAAAAGCATGTTTAATATTGGCAGGCGTCATTGCCGCTGCCGCTATAATTACGGGCTGCCAGGCTACGCCTGAAGAACAGATAGTCGTACAGAAGGATATGCAGCAGATGGTAGAGAAGGCCGCTTCGGAAGACGGCAAGAAGGAAGGGGCGACATTAGCCGAATACCTGAATGCGCCAAAAACATATACTGCGTTATTTGACGGCTATAACGGAAGTTTGACAGTAAACGCTGACGCAAAAGTAACGATTCCCGATTCGGAAGGCATATCGGTAACGCGCGTAAAAAAACGTTACTTTACGCAGGAAGAAGCGGACAGAATGATAAACGTCTTTTTACAGGGCGCTGAATTATATAAAGCGGACATGACGCTTACAAAATCGGAGATTCAGGATATACTCGTCAGGTATTACGGTATACGCGACGGCTCCGTGCCTGAGGATACCTTAAGCGCGATGGGGTTTAATACGGACAATATTGACGAGCAGCTTAATAAAACCATTGAAGATTATGAAAGACAGCTGGCTGCCGCGCCCGAAACAAAGGAGCAGATACCGGCGGAGACGAAATTTCATGCCTCTGAAACGGCGCTGAACCCGGACGCAAGAGTGATAGAGGGCATGGCTACTGTCAACGGAAGAGCCGCGTATTTGTTTATGAACAACGGCCATTCAAACGTCAACGACGTTGAAGCCGTGTTCGTAAACTCAAAGCAGCCTGCAGGCGGACATTACTACTCCTGCCCTTACACCATTTTAAGCGACAAAGAGTTAGCAGGGCTGCGTATTCCAGAGACGTTTACGCTCACAAAGGAGGCTGCGCAAAGCGTTGGCGAGGGTATTCTCAAAGAGCTTGGCATAACGGATATGACGTGCTCCGGTATTAAGTACGCCGTAATACCAGCACAAGGCATGAACAATGCCGCGCCCGAGCCGAAGCAGCTCGAGAACGGGGAGTGGGCGTACGAGCTGCGTTACCAGCGGACCGTAAACGGTATTCCCATCACGCCGACGGATTATGCGGGCAATTCGACAGCGCATGAAGACGATATGTCTGTACCCTGGCCTTACGAGAGCCTCAAAATCATAGTCGATGAAACGGGCGTTGTCTATTTTGACTATATGTCGCCTTATGCTATCGAAGATACCGTAACGGATAACGCGTCGCTATTAAAGTTTGCCAAGGCTGCGTCGGTGTTTGAAAAGATGTTTTCTATAGCGTTCGGGTATCTGGAGGAAGAGGCGGCGGACTATCGCTTGCAGGCGGACATAACCGAAGTCCGGCTGGGGCTGATGCGCATTACCGAGCAGAACAGCCGCGATTCAGGCCTGCTTATTCCCGTTTGGGATTTTTACGGTGAAGTAACCAAGGTGCCCGATAAAGGCGAACCGCATAAAATATCCGACAATATAGAACCTTTGCTTACCATCAACGCAATAGACGGCACCGTGATAGACAGGGGTCTTGGGTATTAGCGCCTGTCGGGGTAAAAAGAAGGTGAAACATGAAAAGAGTAATCACCGTTTGCCTGGCTGTCGCAATGGCGGTATTACTTGCAGCCTGCCAGTCTACGCCTGAACAGCCTGTAGTCGTGCAAAAAGACATGCAGCAGATGATAGAGAAGGGCATGGCAGGGAGCACGGCTTCACAGGCGAAAGCTACTTCGCAGGAAGCGGAGCCGACCGCTGCGTCATACGCCGAGCTTTGCGCGCACTACGGAGTACCCGAGCGGCATAAGGCGAGCATTACCGAAGGGAACCTGACGATAAATTGCGACGTGGAAATAGAACTGCCGGAAACCGAAAAGCTGCCTATGGCAAAAGTTGAGGCCGGGCGGTTTTCGCAGGAGCAGGTGTATACGCTTTTTAATGCGCTGTGCTGCGATAAGCAGATGTATCTGATACCCGAACAAGCACCCAAGGAATATTATGAGAACCAGATACTGGAATATCAGAGAAAGCTCGCGTCAGTATCGGACGAAAAAATAATTGAATCTCTCAAGAAAGCGATCGCCAATTCACAGAAGGATTATGAATCTGCGCTCGAAACTGTAGAGCTTGTGCCAGCCGACGGTACGCTTAAAACTCGGGAGATTCAGGATGATACGAATACTATAAGCGGCAGCTTCACGATGTTTTACGCAAGCTCGGCGCCGTTCGAGGAAAACGCTATGAAGTTCTATGTTCAAAATGATCCTTTTTATGAAAGCGACGGCGTATATACGTTTCTCGACGAGGAGGGAAATACGCAGATAATAGCGCCGTGGAGCAGATCCCGACTCGAATTTGAGCGCGAAGGAAGTTATACCTCGTATGGCGTGGGTATACGCGGTAGAAAACTTGAAGACGTAACAAAGCTTTCTGTTTCCGGCGGCACTGCCGACGGCTGCATGCTAAATACGACGCCTCAGCAGGCGAGAAATACGGTGGAAACGTTTATGGAGCAGACGGGAACGGATGATATGGTAAACGACTCCGTTTCGCTTTATTCAAGCAAACAGAAAATACCGCCTGAAATAATCGAGCATTGGAAGCAACAGGGAAGGTATATAGAAGACACAACGCCGGAGACACAGGCCTACGTGTTCCGTCTGCTGCGGCGGGTCAATGGCGTTAATGTGGAGAGCGTTGAGAGGTGGAGCAGCCAGAGCAATGTGGACGGCATGGACGTAGGGAAAGAATGGACATATGAGATGCTGAGCATCGCCGTGGACGATAAAGGCATAGCTGACCTCTACTGGGAAGCGCCGCTCGTTGTTACGGACATAATTACGGAAGATGCGGCTATACGGCCATGGAGCGAGATAGAGAACATATTTGAGAAGATGATAGTGATACATAAAGAGTATGCCGCTAGCTCCAATACATATTCAACTGTAATAGACATTACGCGCGTATCGCTGACACTAAGGCGTATAATGGAGCGCGACTCGTATACGAAGGGCCTGCTTGTGCCTGTGTGGAACTTCTTCGGCACGGAGACGTCACAAAATGACGGGGATGACCCGAGAGTACAGGAGTATGATCATCTTCCGCTCCTGACCATCAACGCCATAGACGGAAGCGTCATTGATATAGAGAAGGGATATTGACTAAACTCATCTCCCCATTAATCGAAAAAGCCCATAGAAATTTCTGTGGGCTTTTCGTTTGCAGAGCCTCCATCCCGGGAGCACAAGCTGCCCTTGTGAGTTATTTTTTAGGGCAGCCCATCCTGGGTAATCAGAGTTATAAAAAGCCGTCAGCTTTATATATGTTTACCATTTCACTATCCTGTAATAGACATGGGCGGTGAGGCGGTATACCACTAGGTAGAGCAGCGCGAATACCACGCAGACGACGCCTATGCAGCCAAGCACCAGCCATAAATCGTAGAGCATGAAAGTCTGCAGCATGCGCGCCATTATCTTCGAAGCGAACACCATATGCAGTATCGTCATCACCAGCGGTATGAAGAACACCCACAGCACCTGCCGGTTTATCGTGGATTTCACCTGCCTGTCGTCCATGCCCACCTTCTGGAGTATCGCGAACTGTTCCTTGTCCTCATACCCTTCCGACACCTGCTTGAAGTATATTATGAGCACCGTTACTGCGAGGAACAGTATGCCGAAGAATGCGCCTAAGAACAGCAGTCCGCCGAACATGCCGTAGCCTTCCCGCCGGGCGGTGAACACGTCGCTGCACAAGACGCTATCCTCCGCGAATGTGCGCCGGTACAGGTCTTTTAAGCCTTCTATGAACTTTAAACAATCCTCTTCCGCTCCGTCAACGTCGAAGCGCATAGCGCCGTCAAAGTATATGAGATTCGGCGTATCCACCCAAACGGAGTCCTCGCTTACAAAGTTGTTGCGCTTTATCTCCTCGCCGGGAGGAAGCTCGTATATCAGCTTTGATTTATCGGCGCTTAATGTAACGTTGTAATCGCCTGCGAGCGCCGTTACCGCGCTGTCAAAATTGCTTATAGCCTCTGCGCCCTTATCGGGATCTATACTTATGCTTACGTCATACGGGTGCATTGACGAAAGCATATCCTCCTGCCCCAAGTACAGAGAGAGCGTGCCCGACACTGTCACTATGAGCATTGTGGAAAGTATGCAGATAGTAGCTAGCGACTTCGCGTTCTGCCGCATGCGCTGGAACATGCCGCCTATCGCTATGAAATTGCGCGGCTTGTAGTACAGCTTTTTATTGGCGCGCAGCAGCCTGAGCGCTGCGATGCTGCCCGACGTGAACAGTATGTTGGTAGCGAGTATTACGAGTATTGCGAGCAGGAAGAACACCCCGAGCGCTGTGGAAGGAGAGTCTATGCTCCAGGCGTAATAGTAAGCGGCGATAAGGCACAGAAAGCCGAACACCGCGAGCGGAATAAGCAGCTTTGAATCCTTCTCGCCCCGCTTTTCGCTGCTCATAAGCTCAATGGGGCTTGACAGCCTCACCTGTCTTAAGTTCAGCAGCGACGTTACAACGAATACAACGAAAAAAAGGCAGAGCGTAATTATATAAGCGGTGGGTTCTATTATGAACACGCTGCCCGCCGCGGCGCGTATCATCTTAAGCAGCAGCAAAAACAGCAGCCTGCCGAACACCAACGCTATTACGGCGCCAATAATCAGGCCAAGGCCCAGCGTGATAAGGTTTTCCCATACCAAAACGCGCCATACGTGACGCTTCTCCAGCCCGAGTATGCCGTAAAGCCCGAATTCCTTTTTGCGCCTGCCCACTATAAAGTTGTTTATGTATATCATGAAGAAGAACGCGAACACCGAAAACACTACAAGCCCGAGACCGAACAGCATGGAAGCAGTCTCGCCCGATGGCAGGTTAGCAAGCCCTTTGGACAACATGAGCCCGCCGATGAGCAGGTACACTGCGCTTATTATTGCTGTCGTGAGTATATAAGGGTAAAAGGTTCTGCGGTCGCGACGTATGTTGCTCCACGCGAGCTTTAAATAAAACGCATTAGCCAATGTCCGCACCCCCGTCCGAAAGCACAGAGAGGTTGGCGACTATGCGCTCGAAAAACGCGCGGTTGTCGTCGTCGCCGCGGTAGATCTGCGAGAATATCTCGCCGTCGCGTATGAACAGCACCCGCGAGGCGTAGCTCGCGGCAAAAGTCGAGTGCGTCACCATAAGCATCGTCTTGCCGGCTTCGTTGAGCGCGCGGAAGTTGCCTAATAGATTGGCGGACGACTTCGAGTCGAGCGCGCCGGTGGGCTCGTCGGCGAGTATCAGCCGCGGGTTTGTAATTACCGCGCGCGCCACGGCCGTGCGCTGCTTCTCGCCGCCCGATACCTCGTAAGGGAATTTATTAAGCAGCGGCGTGATGCCCAGCATGTCGGCTATCGGCTTTAAGCGCTGTTCCATCTCGGCAATGGGCGTCTGCGACAGCACGAGAGGTAGCAGTATGTTGTCCTTTACGGAAAAGCTGTCGAGCAGGTTGAAGTCCTGAAATACGAACCCTAAGTGCCTGCGGCGAAACTCGGACATCTCGCGGTCGCGTATGTCTGAAAAGCTTTTGCCGTCCAGCATCACGTCGCCTTTCGTCGGGCGGTCGAGCGACGCTATTATGTTGAGCAGCGTAGTCTTGCCGCTGCCCGAAGGCCCCATTATCGCGATAAACTCGCCCTCGCTGACTTCGAAGCTTACGTGGTTTAATGCGACGCATTGCTGTATCCTAAGCTTCGTGTAATAAACCTTTTTTACGTTGCTTACTTTAAGCAGTTCCATTTTTGTCCTCCAAAACATTTCATGTCAGGGTCCCCAAAAAATCGTGAGATTGTTTGGGGCGGTATGGAGTCATATTATAACGAAAAAAGCCCCGCATCTTCCATCGCGGCGGCTTACATTTTGCGCCCGCAATCTAACATTTTTGTCACGTTGCGTCGTCAAAAAGATAATGTATCATGCGGCCCGGCTGCTCGAGAAACTGCTTTGTGAGCGTGTAATGCTCGCATTGCTCGTAACTGACTTTTTTTAAGCCGCCTTGCGTTATCTCATATATCGTCGCACCCGGGTATGCGAGCAGTATCGGGGAGTGCGTAGCGATTATGAACTGCGAATCTTTATCGGCGAGCCGCTTCATCTCCGTCAGCAGCGTCATCTGCCGCGAGGGCGACAATGCCGCCTCCGGCTCGTCGAGTATGTAAAGCCCGCTGCCCCGGAAACGGTTTTGCACGAGCGCCATGAAGCTCTCGCCGTGCGACTGGCAGTGCAGCGACAGCCCGCCGTAACCGCCGAGGTCGAGCCCTAAGTCGTCCACCTGCGTCGCGACGTTGTAGAAGCTTTCGGCGCGCAGGGAAAACCCGTCTTTTTCGTGCGCGGCTTTAAAAAGCGTTAAATAATTATGCAGTTCGGAAGACGTCTGCTTCGTAGAAAAATTGAAGTTCTTGGAGCCGCCCTCCGCGTTGAATCCGGCGCATATCGCTATCGCTTCTATTATAGTGGATTTTCCCGTTCCGTTTTCGCCCACAAAGAACGTGACGTCACTCGTAAAATCAAGCTTCTTTGCTTTTTGCAGCCATTTGACGACGGGCAGGCCGGTAAGGTACGTGTGCTGCTGTATCGGCTTTATAATCAACTGTTTTATATATAAGCGTTCCATAGCGCTCACCTGAATATTTCCGTGTCGGGGTTGGGGAACGAGAGCAGCGCCTTCGTGCCCCTGCCCACGGCGGATTCGACGCGTATAGCGATTTTAAGCGCGTACGCCGCCTTTTTGGCGAGATAAAGCCCGACACCCGACGCGCGGCTGTCGAGCCGCCCGTTGTATCCCGTATAACCTTTGGAAAATATGCGAGGCAGGTCTTCTGTGCGTATGCCTATGCCGCTGTCCTCTATGACGAGCTGGCGGCCTTGCATATACACCCTTATGCCGCCTTTAGCAGTATACTTTATCGCGTTGGAGATTATCTGCTCTAGTATAAAAAGCAGCCAGCGCCTGTCGCTTAAAACGATGAGGTCTATGGGCGATATGTCAACGGACAGCTTTTTATATACGAACAGCACGCCGAACTTTTTTATGCATTCATGCACTATGCCGCCAAGTTCGCAGCGCTCGATTACAAGGTCGGAAGATATATCGGTAAGCTTTACATACCTTAAAGCCATGTCCGCATACTGTTCTATTTTGAAAAGCTCCTGTTTTATCACGCCCGCCGTATCGTCGTTTGCCTGCGACAGCACGAGGTTCAGCGCCGATATAGGAGTCTTTATCTGATGCACCCACAGCGTGTAGTATTCAAGCGAATCGCTGTACGACGCGGACAGCCGCTGCTTTATCGCGTCATACGCGGCGCCCAGCTTGCGCACGGCTTCCACGTAATCCGCTTCCAGCGCGTTTGCGGGCTCGGGCAGCTCGCGCGATGCGGTGAGCAGCGTTGAGGACAGCGCATCGAGCATGCGCTTTCGCCGCGCGAATTGTATGCCGTCCACAAGCAGTATTATGAACAGAAAAAAGCTGATGAGCAGCACGGCGTAGCGCGCGTATATCATATCCTGATTGGCAAGGTACATTACAGCAAGCACTATCGCTGCGGATATCACGTAGAATATAAGAAGCGGCAGGCGGTATTTTAAGTAAGACAGCAGCTTAGTCATGTATGGCGTAGCCTTCCCCCTTGTGTGTCACGATACAGTCCGCAAAACCCGCGGTTTCCAGCGTTTTACGGAGCCGGTTGACGTTGACCGTGAGCGTGTTGTCGTCCACAAACTCGTCGCTGTCCCACAGCGCAAGCATAAGCTGCTCACGGCTGACTATGCTGCCCTTATTAGTCAGCAGCTGCTGCAATATGCGCGCCTCGTTTCGCGTTAGCTGCGTGCGCGAGCCGTCGCTTATAAGGCACAGCGCGCCGGTATCCAGCACGGCGCCTCTTAAAGTCAGCGCACCTTTAAGCTCATAGTCGTAAGCGCGCCGCAGCATGGCCTGTACCTTGGCGACAAGCACCTCACGCGATACCGGCTTTGTTATATAGTCGTCGCCGCCCATGTTTACGGCCATTACTATGTCCATATTGTCGCCGCGGGAAGACAGGAATATTACGGGTACTTTAGAGCGCTTTCTTATCTCGCCGCACCAGTAAAAGCCGTTATAAAACGGCAGCGAAATATCCATCAGAACAAGATGCGGCGATACTCTTTCGAATGTGCTCATTATATCGGAAAAGTCGTCCGCGGTGTGCGCCTCAAGGCCCCAGCGCTCGAGGCTCTGTTTTGCTTCGGAGGCTATTACCGCGTCGTCTTCAACTATAAGTATACTGTACATTAATGCGTTTCCTCTTGGCATTATAAACGATTATATCCAGAAACAGTATAGCATAATGATTGAGTTATGGCGAACGTTTGACGCGGCGCGCGGCAAAGAAGTATGCATTAATATAATACATGAAACAATTATATAAACCCAGTGGTTTATTATTGTGTGTTAAAGCCGCGGTTAATTTGCGTGAAGAGAATAGGCCTTAACGCGTTTTGACGTGTTGCATGAATTAAGCAACGTCTCTATCTCGTTTGCCGGCATAGGTTTATAGAAATAATAGCCCTGTATGATATCGCACTCCTCTTTTCTTAAATACATATACTGATCCTCGGTTTCCACGCCTTCAGCCAGAACTTCTATGCCGAGATTTTTCGCGACCTGAATTATGCTTTTTATTATTGCCTTGTCTTTTTCAGACTCAGAGGATATGCCGTGCACGAACTCCATATCTATTTTCAGCAGGTCTATCGGGAACACCTTCAGCCTGCTTAATGAGGAATGGCCCGTGCCAAAGTCGTCGATGGATATCGATATTCCAAGATTCTTGATATCCTGCAGCCTCTTTAATAGGTGAGGCTCTCTGTTAAAAACGCTGCTCTCGGTAACCTCCAGCTGAACATAGGCTGGATCTGCCTGCGTATCGTGCAGTATTTTTCTGATTTTACTGACGATACCTGAATCTTTCAACTGCTCTACCGACAGGTTCACGGAAATCGTAATATCTTTATAATAGATATCCTTGAATTTTTTGAATTGTTCACACGCGGTTCTTAAAACCCATAGCCCGATTGGCCTTATCAGCCCTGTCTGTTCCGCCATAGGTATGAAAACATCCGGCGATATCAAGCCGTATTCTGCGTTATCCCAGCGCAAAAGAGCTTCAAATCCCACTATTTCTTTTGTCCGCATCTTTACCTGAGGCTGATAAACCAAAAACAGCTCGTTTTTATCAAGCGCCGTATGTAAGCTGTTTGTAAGCGTAAGCTTCTTGGTGGTATCGTTCTTCAGCTTAGCAGAACAATAAACGCATTGCTTCTTCCCGTTGCTTTTTGCCGAATACATCGCTATATCGGCATTTTTGATAAGCGTATCCGAATCCTCACCGTCTGCGGGATATACCGCCACGCCTGCGCTGGCCGAAACAAAATATTCGACATTATTAACAGTGACAGCCTTTTTAAAGGCGTCCATTATTCTGCTTGAAATCTTATAGAGTTCTTCTGACTTTTCCACGCCTGAAATCTTTATCAGGAATTCATCGCCGCCATATCTTGATACTACGTCCTCTTTCCTTAAACAGGAAGACAGCCTTAACGCCATCTCTTTGAGCACTATATCTCCGTTTGTATGCCCTATGGTATCATTTATCGATTTGAAGGAGTCCAAATCCATAAACATTACCCCCATAGGAGAAGCGCTTTTTTTCGCATCGCGTATTGCCTTGTTAAGTTCGATTACAAACAGCTCTTTATTGGGAAGCCCGGTGAGCGAATCGTAATATGCCATGCGATACAGGCTTTTTTCGGATTCTTCAAGGCTTTTCCTTTGATTATTGATTTTTTCGATATTTAACGCGGTATGCTTTTTGTAGCTCGCTATAAGCCCTGTTATCATAAGTACGCCCAAGTAAGAAATGACTCCCGGCAACGATACGATAGACGAGTTTCTGATGATATGTGCGACCGAGCTTACTATGCTCACTATATTCATCAAAACGCTTGCTATAAACCCCGGCTTGTTTTCTCTTATCACCAGGTAAACTGAAATAAGCATCTGCAGCTGTATTATGATTCCCCTTAACGTAGTTGTGCTTATATTAACATTTCCAATATTAACGCTGTCCGAGGAAAACGCTATTAGCAAAGCTGAAAGTATTACATAAAGAATAACGAATATTATGATCCTTGTATAACTGCTCTTTTTTTCGAGTAGCTCGGTAACTATAAAACCGTATTTTTTTATCGAATAATATAAGGTTGTTATAGGTATAAGCAGTATGAGCGGGGCCATTTGAGGCAGTTTGGCGAGAGTGTTGCCCAGCAGCAGATCCGTTAACGACCCGATAATCAAGGTAGCCGTAAAAGACAGAAAAATGGCGCGTGATTGCATTTTTATGCTATGATCACTGGACCGTATGTTCCAAAGCAGCACGAGTATCAAACCGGTAACGGAATAGCCGACATAGTAGGCCAAAAACACCCAG
>JAEZIZ010000115.1 GCA_023415915.1 Bacillota bacterium
CTGCGTTCGCGTTTTTAACGTTTACGCTGCTTTATATGCCGTGCGTCGCGGCGCTCGCGGCCACGCGCAGGGAGCTTGGTTCTACAAAAGGCGCTCTTCTCGCGGTGCTTTATCAGACAGGCGTGGCGTGGATAATAGCGTTTATAGTGTTTCAGGGCGGCAGGGTATTGGGCATACTATAACGGGTGGAAACATGAATTTTTTTGATTTTATACTGCTGGCGGCCATACTCGCCGCCGTGATTTCTATTATCGTATATATGCGTCGGCGCAGCAAAAAAGGCGCCTCCTGCGATTCGTGCGGCAGCTGCGAAGGCTGCCCCGTCGCGGGAAAATGCAAGGACAGGAAAGAATAGTCCGCCCTTACTCCTTGTAACGATTGTTTTAAGGCGCTCCAAAGTAATAGAAAAGCGGCTTTTAAGCCGCCCGCTTGATGACAAACATCTAAAGGTATAACGCATAAAGAGCAGGTTAAAGCCGCTTTTTACAGCTCTGATCATTTGTTTATAAACGTGTCGCAGCATGTGCCTTCGCTCGTATCGGCATAGCCGTCGCCCATTGCGCTTACTTCCAAACCGTGAGCGTAGCACAAGCGGTTTTTGTTGTAGCGGCAGTTCTCAACGCTGCATTTCACTTTCATTCTCGGGGAATCCAATATAACTCACCACCTTTCTTTTAATATTCTCCCCCGCACGCTTAAAAATTATCGTTATTTCAAAAGCCGCAGAATAAATGTTTAATAAATCACGCTTATATGTTAATATTAATGAATTGTATACAGCAGGTGACACATCGATGGAATCAGACAGGCGCAGAGAATCTCCATTTAAAAAAATGCTTTCTCATCCGCGGCGGCGCATTGCGCACGCTTTTTTATCGGACAGGGAGTTCAGCCTTATGCTCGCCGCAGGCTTTGTTTCGGGCATAGCGACCGGCATAAACAATTCGGTATTCAGCAATTTTCTGCACGAAGTATACCATCTTACCGAGATGCAGCGCGGTTTCGTTGAGTTTCCGCGCGAGTTTCCGGGCGTGATGGTTATTTTTTTGTTCGCCGTATTATCGTTTCTGGGCAGCACCCGCCTTGCCGCGCTCAGCATGGTGCTGTCTTGCCTCGGCATGCTGGGGCTCGGGCTGTTTTCGCCCAGCTTCCCCGTGATGCTCATATGGATGTTTGTATTAAATATGGGCATACACATATTTCTGCCGCTCGTGCCCGGCATGGGCATGGAGCTTTCGCACCGCGAGAACTACGGCATAAGGCTTGGTCGTTACAGCGCTTACAACCTTGCGGCAACGATAATAGGATACGTTATAATCTGGCTTGGATTCGATTACTTAAGCTTAACGTATACTGCCGCTTTTACTATAGCGGCGGTCTGTTATTTTGCCGCCGCCGTGCTGTTAATGTACATGAAACCTATGCCCAAGGTTAAAAAGCAGCGTCTTGTCTTTAAAAAGAAGTACCTGCTGTTTTACGCGCTCAGCGTAGTCAACGGCGCCCGGAAACAGATATTCTTGACGTTCGCGCCGTGGGTACTTATCAAGATATATGGTGTCGACGCTCCCAAGATAGCAATTTACGGCATCATAGTAGCTGTCGTTAGCATAGGCACGCGCACTATAATAGGCAAGGCGATAGACAAGCTCGGCGAAAAAGTCGTGCTTTCCGCCGAAGCCGTACTGCTCGTCGTGCTGTGTATGGGCTATGCGTTTGCCGCGGATATATTCCCCACCTCGGTTGCGCTGATAATCACGGCGGCTTGTTACATAGCGGACAACTCGCTCGCCGCAGTGGAGATGGCTCGCTCGACATACGTAAAAAAGATATCCGACGACGCCGCCGACGTAATACCCACACTTTCCACCGGTGTTAGCCTCGATCACATCGTTTCTATGTCGATACCGATATTCGGCGGCATGTTATGGCTTGCGCTAGGATACCAGCTCGTATTCATTTTTGCCTCGGCAATAGCCGTAATAAACCTCGTGCTTTCATTAAGAATAAGAATTAAGCAGCATTGATTTACACCCCATCAAACCTAGCGGTTTGCCGGGGACCCCGACGAATAATCGTTTATTGAAAAAGTGCTTGACAGTGTAACAGTGTTATGTTACGCTATTTTTGTTTCAAGACCATAATAAAGGAGGCGGGAGGCATGGAAGAAGAGCTCATTTCCAAAAAAGAGCTGCTTGATCTGACTAATATATCATACGGACAGCTTTACAGATGGAAGCGCAAAGGGCTCATACCCGAGGAGTGGTTCATTCGCAAATCCACGTTTACCGGGCAGGAAACGTTTTTCCCGAAATACAAGGTGCTGCCGCGCATTGATAAGATACTGAGCATGAAAGAAGACGTATCGCTCGACGACCTTGCGGACGTATTCTCCCCCGCCGAGGGGAGCGTCGCGTTAAGCGCTGAAGAGGCCGTGCAACGGGGCGTGGCGTCCGCGGAGATAATAAAGCTGTACCTTGAGTTCAGAGGCGGAACGGAGGCGCTCAATTTTAACGACCTCCTATGCACATACCTGCTGGGAAAGCATCTTATGGCTGGCGATATAAGCCTTGACGAAGGCAGGATTTTGCTGGAGGTGCTGCGCGAGCAGATGGTAAAATTCGGCGGAAAACCCGCGAATATATTTCTGATAAGAAAGCTCGGTGTGTTCTGCTGCTTTGCGGCGTCGCCGCCTTGCGACGCATGCTTCGATAGGGGCGTAAGGCTTGTCGCCTGCATAGATACGCAAAAGGCGACTGAAGAACTTAAAATTAAACTTATTTAAGGAGGATATGGAGATGGACGATAACTCGCAAAAACCCGATCTTAAGATAAACGGTTCGGGCACGGCGTCGGGCGGTACTTACAACCTCGTACGCATAAACGGCTCGGGCAGGATAACGGGAGCGCTTGACTGCGTCGATTTTATAATCAACGGCTCGGGCGAGGCGATGGACAGCGTCGAGTGCGCCGCCGCCAAGATAAGCGGAGCGGGACGAATAGGCGGAGACTTACAATGCGGCGAAGTAAAAGTGAACGGTTCGGGCAGCTTCGGCTCTGCGGTAAACTGCGAAGAGCTTAGCGTTACAGGTTCCGCCGATATTAAAAGAAGCGTCAACGCGCAAAGGGTCAAAGTGAACGGCTCGGTAAAGATTGGAGGCGACTGCAATTCCGAGAATTTTTACTCCAACGGGCTATTTGAAATAGGCGGACTATTAAGCGCCGACGATATAGACATACACCTGTACTGGAATAGGAGCCGCGCTAAGGAAATAGGTGGCGAGAAGATACGCGTAAGCCTTGGAACTACGGGGCTCGGCATTGTAAAGGCGCTGCTGCCCAGTTACTTCCCCGCGCTGGAGGCGGACGTTATTGAGGGCAACGACATAACGCTGGAGAATACGACAGCTAAGGTTGTGCGCGGAGACAACGTTACGATAGGCAGCGGCTGCGACATAGGGCTCGTGGAATATAAGGGGTACTACAGAAAGCAAACCGGTGCTAAAGTAGCCGAGGAAAAGAAGATATGAACAAGCAGGGCGTATGATAATAAATATTGCATATATGAGTAAATGAGCTTCATGCTCCGCCTCCCCGCATTAAGAGGAGGCTTTTTTATGCGGCAATGAGCGCGGATAAAAGTTAATTCTTGGAGAAAACTTCAGTAATACATTGACGGCTGGAAGCGTACAGATTTATAATGCCGTATATATATTTTTACACGAGCCTATTAAGTCACAACTTACGGGAGCGTTACAGGAGATTATATGGACCGCAACGAGCAGATAAGCACAGCAAAAAACGGCGCTGCCCAAAAAAGAGTTTTAAAGTGGATGCTTCTGGTGCTTCAGGGAGCAATAATAGGAGCGGGAGCTATACTCCCCGGCGTCAGCGGCGGCGTGCTTTGCGTAGTGTTCGGCATTTACCAGCCTATGATGGCGCTGCTCGCTCACCCTCTGCGCGCATTTAAAAAATACGTTGGGCTGCTGCTGCCCGTGCTTATAGGCTGGGTCATCGGTTTTCTTCTGCTCGCGCGGCTGGTGGACTTACTTTTTAAGGCGGGTTCAAATCTGGCAGAGTGGCTGTTTATAGGCCTCATTGCGGGCATGCTTCCCTCGCTGTTCAGGGAGGCGGGCAAGGAAGGACGTCCGAAAAGCGCCTGGGTATCGCTCATAGTAAGCACAGCCGCGATACTCGCGCTGCTTTTAATACTTCAGGGCCGCTCGCAGATACGGCTGGAGCCTAATATATGGTGGTACTTCGTCTGCGGACTGCTCTGGGGCATAAGCCTTGTGGTGCCGGGCCTTAGCTCCTCTTCCCTTTTAATATTCCTTGGGCTGTATCAGCCGATGAACGCGGGCATCAAGGACCTTTCCCTCGAAGTTCTCATACCGATGATGTTGGGTGTACTCGCTATCACATTGACGTCCGCGCGCGGAATAAACTATATATTCAAAAAGCATTATGCGGTGGCGTATCATATGGTGATAGGGTTTGTTATAGCATCCACCATCGTTATCATACTGCCCATGAAGTACAGCGGCGCCGTTGAAGTGCTGCTCTGCGCGTTGGTCTGCGCGGCGGGCTTTGCGGGCGCGCTGCTCATGGATGTGATGAGCAGAAAGATTCAGACTCCCTCAGGCGAGCCTGAAGAATAGCATACACGGAGCATTCTTACGCACTTTATTGCCTCCCCTCCCCGAGATTTCGGGCGACGAAAAAGAGGCTTTTTTATTTTGTTTTTTATGTTGACAGCCATGTGGCGGCGTGCTATTCTTTGATTGACTGATTAATCAATCAAAGAATGTTGCGTCAAAGGTGAACATATGAGTCCGAGAAACGATGAGCAGAACGAGCAATTGAAAGACGAGCGGCGGGAACAGATATTGTCGGCGGCATTAAAGGTGTTTGGCCGCAGGGGCTTCGCGGCGACGAAGATAAGCGACATCGTCGCGAGCGCGGGCATGAGCCACGGCCTTGTTTATCATTACTTCAAATCCAAAGAAGATATATTTTACGAGCTGCTCAAGCGTGCGATGACGGCGTCTTCGCAGACACTTCTGGAAGTTGAAGGCATGCCGCTCTCCCCCATCGAAAAGGTGCGGCAGACGGCAAAGTTCATACTGGGCGGCATTGCGGGCTTCAAGGATTCTGCGTACTACTTCCTTATAGTCGCCCACGCCTCCGTAATGGAGACGCCCGGCGCGCAATACGAGGAGCTGATAAACAATTCAGAGATACCATTACAGGCTATGGCGCGCATACTTGCGGCAGGCCAGCAGGCGGGCGAAATTAAAGACGGCGACGTTTACGGCATGGCGCTCACTTTTTTCGCGGCGATACAGGGGCTTGCCCTGTTCAAGCTCGCTGCGGAAGACTTTAATATGCCCGACCCCGAGATACTCGTTAATATGGTCAGTAAATAATTCTATGTTTTATGAGGTGCAAATATGAAGAAAGTAATAATCATAGGCGCGGGCATTGCCGGCCTGACATGCGGCATCTACGCGCGGCTAAACGGATTCGATACGGAGATATATGAATCGCACACCATACCGGGAGGCGAATGTACCGGCTGGGACAGGGGCGAATACCACTTCGACGGGTGCGTGCACTGGCTCGTGGGTACCAAGCCGGGTACGTCGCTTTACAGCCTGTGGCGCGATACCGGAGTGTTGGGCGATTCGGTAAAGGTAATAAACCACGATATGTTTACCCGCTACGAGGAAGACGGCAAGTCGGTTTCACTATATACAAACGCCGACAGGCTGGAAAAGCACCTGCTCGAGATAGCGCCCGAAGACAGGAAGGCCATCAAGCAAATGTGCGGCGCAATACGCAGCTTTGGTAACTTCGGCATGCCCCTCGATAAACCGATGGATATGATGACGGCGGGCGACGGCTTAAAGTACGCGGCAAAAAACATCAGAGCGCTGACGAGGATGCAAAAATACGGCAAAATGACTATCGGTCAGCTTGTGGAACAGTTTACGACCCCTATTATCAAGCGGGCTCTTTTAGGGTTTTTCAGCAAGGATTATACTTCAATATCGCTGCTCTCGACGCTGGGCGGCATGAACGCGGGCGACTGCGGGTGCCCGGAGGGCGGTTCGCGGGCAATTGCGCGCAGGATGGAAAAGAGATACATTGAGCTGGGCGGAAAAGTATATTATAAGGCAAAGGCCGACAAGATAATCATTGAGTCGGGAAAGGCAACGGGCATAAGGCTTGCAGGCGGCAGGGAGGTATTCGGCGATCATGTAGTATCGTGCGCGGATGGATACGCTACGCTCAAAGTTCTGCTCGACGATAAATATACGCCGCCTGTTTATGATAAACTGTTCGGCGAGCCGAAGCGGTACGTTACCCCTACGTGCTCTATAGTATTTCTGGGCGTGGACACCGAAATAAGCGACACAACGCGCGGCATAACGATACGGCGCAAACGGCCGGTAGTGCTTGGCGGCGTTGAGGATGAAAACGTTAATATACTTAACTACAGCTATGAAAAGAGCTTCGCTCCCGCAGGCAAGACGGTGCTCGCATGCTTTTATTCGTCCGATTACGATTACTGGAACGGGCTTTACGGCGACAGGGAAAAATACGAGGCGGAAAAGCGCAGGCTCACCGAGGACGCGATAAGCGCGGTAACGGCGCGCTTCCCCGAAACAGAGGGGCATATAGAGGTCACGGACGTAGTAACGCCTATGACTTATCAGAAGTTTTGCAACGCGTGGAGAGGCTCCTGGATGTCGTGGACAGGGATAGACAAAGACATACCGCAGTACTTCCCCGGGCTGCTGCCCGGACTTGACAACTTCATTATGGCGGGTATGTGGACGCTGCCGCCGGGCGGGCTGCCGGGCGCGGGAGCCGCGGGCAGGTACGCCGCTCACAGGCTGTGCATACAATACGGCATAGAGTTTAAAACAACTTGATGTTATAGAAACGGGGACGCTTGTTCCCCGTTTTTTATGTTAATTTTCCGGGATCAGCAGCCTATCCGTAAGCTCAAAGCACAGCTGCGCCAGGTCGTCAATATTGACGCCGTAGATCGCGGAATATGCCTCCCCCGCCTCGTTGATCCTCCCGATGAATCCGGTAACGATAAAGAAAAGCGCTATTGTTCCCAGAGGATGGCTAATCCGGCTGCTGATGCTGCCGTCTGCTTTGCCCTGCTCCAGTATACGCCCGAACTCGGCGAACAGCTCTATATTGCTTGCCATAATATCCCGGTAATACGGACTGTCATGTACCGTGCAGCGCACATACTGCGCGTAGCTGAGCAGACGGTAGGCGTCGTGGTTGTCGCGGGCGTACTCGTAAGCTGCCGCTTTTATATTCTTTAATTTTTCAATTCCTGTTTTCCCTTTTTGCAAGTATTCGCGTATGCGGCCGAGTAACACATTTACATTTTTGGACGCTACGGCGTAAAATAAATCTTCCTTGCTTTTAAAGTACTGATATATCGTTTTTTTCGTAAACTCCGCGTACTTTGCTATCTCGTCCATAGACGTGTTTTCAAATCCTTTTGTGTAAAATAGTTTCTCCGCGGCGGCTATTATATCGGCTTCCCTCGCCGCCCGCTCCCTGTCGCGCCTTGACTGCGTCATAAAATTAATTCTCCTGTTGACAAATTATTGGAATGGTGGTATACCGTTAATGGACATAGTATACTATTAGTTTACTTTCTATAATATTAGTATACTCTGGCAAGCACAATTTGTCAAGGGGTATCAATAAAAGGAGCTTTATTTATGGAAAAGGATATTGTCGTGGTAGGAGTGATAAGCAGCGCGCGCGAAGGAAGCAACAGCGCGGTTATGGTCAGAGAGGCTCTAAAAGGCGCGGCAGCGCTTGGGGCTAAGGCTGAGGAAATTTATCTGCCCGGTTTAAAGATAGAGTTCTGCCGGGGATGCCTTACATGCATGCAGCGCGGGAGGTGTTTCATGGACGACGATTTTCAGGCAGTCAGGGAACGGCTTTATAATGCCGACGGCATAATATGGGGCTCCCCCGCTTATGCGGGCGCGCCGAACGCCATTATGAAAAACGTTATCGACAGGCTGGGAATGTATGAGGTATCGACGTCCTCGCTCGGCGGCAAGTATATGGCCGGTATCTCAGCCGCCAACTCGGCAGGCGCCGCAAAAAAGGTTGCCAAAGGCCTCTCCCGTTTCGGCAGCGGCGGTACGTTCCTTCGCAGCTATTCGTCCGGATTCTTGGGCGAAAGCTTTTCGGGAGGAAGGAAGGCGGTCGAGGATGAAAAGACGCTTCTACGGGCGCGGAGGCTGGGGGAAAAGTTAACGCAGGACATCAGAACAGGGCGCAGGTATGCCCTTCAAAGCATTTTTTCGCGCGCTATCAGCAGCCTTATCATGCGGCCTGCATTTCGCCGGTATATAATCAGCAACAGGGATGGCGACGCAAAAATGCTGTATAATAGTTTAAGCGAACGGGGGCTGATATAATTAAGGAACGGCCGGTTCGAATCGTGAGATATATTGCCCAACTAATAAACAAGCCGTATTCATTCCCCCGCGGAAAGTATTCCGCGGTGTTTTTATTATCACAAGCTTATGGTATAATCTAGCCGCAATCGGCGAATACGGTCAAATAAAGGACAGAAGATATGAGCAAAAACAGGCAGCGGCGCAATGACAGCGAAAAACGTGAAGAAGAGCAGACGTATGACGGTTTCATAAGGGAGGACTGCCCCTGCCCAAGAACAAGCTGCAAACGGCACAAGCTTTGCGATTTGTGCCGAAAGCATCATATAAAAACGCCGCCGTACTGCGAGCGCGGCGCAGGAAAATGACGTTAAAAAACTTCACATGTTATCGTCCCAGCGTCTCTTTAAGTATGCGCAGATAATAATTAGCTTCACGCAGTACATGGTCGGCAAGCAGCGGCAGTATTATAGAGCGTATTTTGCAGGACAGTATGCCTTCCGCGCCCTGCGCTTTGAAGTTCACAATGTTCTGCACCGCGGGTATGGTACGCCGCGTCAAAACGGGCAGTGTACCGGGCGCTCTCTTCGCAGCCGTTGCCTGCTGCGACAGCCGGTGGAACTCCGGGTAAAAAGCGCGTGCCTTCATTTTGAGCGCTGTTTCCGCGGGGTCCAAGAGGCCGTCAATGAACAGCGCGTGCTCCCCCATAAGGCCGTCCATAAGCGCCTGTTCATCGGCAAGCTCCTGCGGGCCCATCTGAAGCTGACGGGCATTCAGGCGATTAAGCATACTTAGGTAATCCTCCGCTTCCCTTATCAAATGGTCTATCTGCAGAGGGTATATGCTTGTGAACATTGCGCAGGCCGCAACGTCGCTCTGCACCCGCAGTTTTAATTGCAGCAGCTCGCCCGTTAGGCTCGCGGCACTATAGTTTATACCGTCCACCGTCTGCTGCATAGAGGACGACTGGGCAACCACACCTCCGAGATTATACTCTTCAAGGGTTAACTGCATATCTATAAGCACGCCCGTCAGGTTTTGCGTCTGGCGCTCGGCCTCTTCGGTGTAGCGCGTAAAAAGCTCGCCCGAAGGCATCGCCGCCTCGCGTAAATACCCTCTTGAAACCTGCATCGTCTGGCGCATCAGGTCGTCCATGCGCAGCCTTATGCTTTCGGCCTGCACTCCCAAATCTTTATTCTTCGGAGTAAACGCCAGCTGCAAAAACAGCGCGTGCTCTTTCATTATGCGCAGATAAAAAAGATTAAGTTCCAGAGAATCTTCTATGTATGTATTGTTTGCCGGCATATTTGCAACCTCCTTGTCGGTATACCATATGATATGTCCGGCTTTGTTCTATTATTATCCCGCCAATCCTTGAACACCTTCATATGTATAAGACATATACCGGCCGCCCGGCGCAATAGAATGTTATATGGAGGGCGGAAAGTTGAAGAATACTTCGATAGGCATGTTCCGCATAGCGGGCGCGTATATAGGAACGGTAGTAGGCGCGGGGTTTTCCTCAGGCCAGGAGATACTCAGATTTTTCACGTCCCACGGCGAAATGGGGCTGTGGGGAATCGCAGTCGCAACGGCGCTGTTCTTTTTTTTCGGATATACCGCGCTGCTGCTGGGAAAGAGGCTTAACGCGCGCTCGCATCTTGAGGTGGTGCGGTTCACGAACGGAAAATTACTCGGCGGCGCGATAGACATAATAATCACGGTGTTTCTGTTCGGCGGGTTCGGCGTTATGATAGCGGGCGCCGGAGCCGTGTTCCGCGAGCAGTTCGGCGCGGCTCCTGTTTGGGGCATGCTAGTCATGGCCTCTATTTCTGTGCTTACGGTGATGATAGGCACAAAAGGCGTTGTAAACGCAATAAGCGCGGTGGTACCGCTGCTCATTGCAATGCTGTTTTTGATATTTGTCACAAATGTTTCGAAAAATCCCCTAACCCCCGAAGAATTGGCAGCGAGCGAGGCGGTGGCGTCGGCGACTCCCGACTGGTTTCTATCCGCGGTCAATTACGCCTCATACAACCTCGTCATTGCGATAGCCGTGCTAGCCCCGCTGGGCGCGAACGCTAAAAGCAAAAAAAGCCTGCTCGGCGGAGCGCTGCTGGGCGCGGCCGGGCTCGGCCTTGGCATAGCCGCGATTAACTTCTGCCTTATGACGAACATTACAGGCGTAGCTACTTTGGAAGTACCGATGATAGCGGTGGCGGAAAGCGTGTCCGCTCCCGTCCGGATGCTTTTCGCAGCAGTAATATTCTCTGAAATCTATTCGACAGCCATAGGAGACCTTTACGGGTTTTCACAAAGGATGCAGTTTTCTCTGCCCAAAAAGCTGCTGATAACGCTGGCTGCAGCGGGAGCTTTTTCGGCGGGGCAGCTTGGGTTTTCCAACCTCGTGAGGTTCCTCTACCCCGCCGTCGGCTACGGAGCGCTGCTCTTTTTCGCAGGCGCAATATACGCCTGGATAAGGAAGCGCGATATGTTCACCTAGTTACTTTCGGATATTGAAAAAAGCGTTCTTGCCCGGATATACGGCGGTGAGCGCGAGCTCCTCGTCTATGCGCAGCAGTTGGTTGTATTTCGCCACGCGGTCCGTCCTTGAGGGCGCTCCCGTCTTTATCTGCCCCGCGCATACCCCTACCGCAAGATCGGCTATAGTCGTGTCCTCCGTCTCGCCTGAGCGGTGGCTTATTACGGCCGTGTAGCCCGCGCGGTGCGCCATGTTAACAGCCTCTAGAGTCTCCGTAAGCGTGCCTATCTGGTTTACCTTTATCAGTATGCTGTTGGCTATGTTCTCTTTAATGCCGCGCGACAGGCGCTCGGTGTTGGTTACAAAAAGGTCGTCTCCCACCAGCTGGACTTTACTGCCCAGCCTTTGCGTAAGCAGCCGCCAGCCCTGCCAGTCCTCCTCCGCGAGCCCGTCCTCCAGCGATATAATGGGGTACTGCATGCATAGGTTTTCCCAGAACGAGACCATCTCTTCCGCCGTTTTTGTCTGCCCCGACTTCCAGAAGGAATACTTTCCTTCGTTGCCTTCCGCCTTCGCGGCTTCGTACATCTCGCTCGCCGCCGCGTCCACCGCAATCATGAAATCCTCTCCTGGCTTATACCCCGCCTGAGTCACCGCCTCGAGTATCACCTCAACCGCTTCCTCGTTGGATTTAAGATTCGGCGCGTATCCTCCCTCGTCGCCCACCGAAGTGCTGTAGCCTTTGGCCTTTAGTACCTTCTTTAAGTAATGGAACACCTCGGCGCCCATGCGCAGCGCCGTCCTGAAAGTCTGCGTGCCCACCGGCATTATCATGAATTCCTGTATGTCGACGCTGTTGTCCGCGTGCTTGCCGCCGTTTAGTATGTTCATCATAGGCACCGGCAACGTCCTTGCGTTGCAACCGCCTATATAGCGGTAAAGCGGCATCTCGCACTGTATCGCCGCAGCCTTTGCCACGGCGAGCGACACCGCGAGTATCGCGTTGGCGCCCAGCTTCGACTTGTTGGGCGTGCCGTCAAGCGCGCTCATCGCTATGTCTATATCCGCCTGATTCTGTGCGTCCATGCCGATGAGAAGCTCCGCGATATCGTTGTTGACGTTCTCGACGGCTCGTTTTACACCGCGCCCCAAGTACCTTTCTTCCGACCCGTCGCGCAGCTCCACAGCCTCAAACTTGCCTGTCGAAGCGCCCGAGGGTACGGATGCCTGCGCGCTCGCGCCGCCTGATAGCTCCACCTGCGCCTCTACCGTCGGGTTGCCGCGGCTGTCCAGTATCTCCCTTGCAAAAACATCTACGATAGTAAACATAAAAATACTTCCTTGTATTATAGAGTAGTAGTTATTTAAGCCCCTCTCCAAGGGCTGTGCTACACTGTAAGGGATGCTGTGGATTGGTTTTTCCTCCTACCACACGATGGTTCATGAAAGGCTCCAACCACAGTCCTTTGCAGGTTTGTTAATCAGTTAGATACCGCCAGACGGTTTATTTGGAACAAGGTTACAAGAGCAAAGCGCCCTGTGGATACAGCATCAAATATACCGTTGGAGGTTTTACGATGATTTGCGTAGGAATCGATGTTGCCAAGGACAAGCACGACTGCTTCATCATCAGCTCGGAAGGGGTAGTCCTTTCGGACGTCTTTACCATCCCGAACGATATGACAGGTTTCAACTGCTTGCTGCAGAGGATCCAGGCTTGCTCTGCCGGACAAGACAGAATAAAAGTAGGACTTGAGGCAACCGGACACTACAGCTACAACATTCTCGGGTTTCTGCTTGACAACGGCCTGGACAGCTTTGTCATTAACCCCTTGCACACCAACCTGTACCGGAAAAGCCTCAGCCTCAGAAAGACGAAGACCGACCGTGTCGATGCGCGAACGATTGCGGCTATGCTCATGTCTGATGTGGGCCTCAAGCCCTACACAGACACAGCTTACCACAACGAGGAGCTAAAGTCACTCACCCGATACAGATTCGACAAGGTGAGGGAACGCGTCCAGCTCAAGCAGTCGGTGTCCAGACTGGTGTGCATCCTGTTCCCGGAGCTGGAAAAGCTGGTTCCAACACTCCATATGGCCTCAGTTTATGCGCTGCTGGACGAATTTCCCGGAGCACAGCAGATTGCCTGCGCCCATCTGACGCATTTGAAAGCCGTTCTCCATGACGCCTCAAAAGGGCGCTACGGCCGGGATAAGGCCATTGAACTACGCGAGGCCGCCAAAGCTTCTATTGGTTCCAGAATGCCGGCGAAGTCACTGGAACTGCGGCATACCATCCGTCTCATCCGGGAACTGGATGCCGAAATTGCGGAAATTGAGCAGGCAATCCAAAGCATCATGGATGAGATGCGTTCACCCATTACCACAATCCCCGGCATCGGTACCCGCATGGGCGCTATGATTCTGGCGGAGGTGGGGGACTTCTCCCGGTTTGATTCTCCTGACAAGATCTTGGCCTATGCCGGTCTGTCGCCGTCTACGTATCAATCCGGACAGCTTGTGAATGGTTATGCCCATATGGAGAAGCGAGGCTCCCGATACCTGCGCTATGCCATTTTCAACGCCACCAAGTACGTTTGCCATTGGGACCCAACCTTTGCTGCTTATCTCGCTAAGAAACGAGCCGAGGGCAAACATTACAATGTTGCCATTTCCCACGCTGCCAAGAAACTGGTGCGGCTCATATACGCCTTGGAGAAATCCGGGGAGCCTTACCGTCTGACAGCCTGATTTTCTCTCGATAGCCCGCACGGCGTCCTGCAGACGTCTGTTTTCCTATACCCTTTTTGAGCCATATGTTTTTTGTCCACCATACTTAATCTCGGGGTTGACTTTTAATAGTTAGTCTTT
>JAEZIZ010000010.1 GCA_023415915.1 Bacillota bacterium
GCCGAAATCCGCCATGATCTCGTCGTGCTCCTCCTTAGTCATCTTTTTCAGATGGCTGGAGAGCTGTTTTAAATACTCATTTCTGTTCACACACATTCCCTCCTATGATCGAGTTTACCCCCCGCAAAAATTCGTTCCATTCGTTGAGATACGTAATCCTTGTATTATCGCCTTTCTCCGTCAGCCTGTAATACTTTCTCGGCGGGCCTTCGCTTGATTCCTCAAGATACGTTTCCACGTAGCCTTCGTTTTTAAGCCGCCGCAGCAGCGGGTATATTGTGCCTTCGGATATCTCTATGCCTTTTGATATTTCCGCGATAAGCTCATATCCGTATTTGTCGTCACGCTTCAGCAATGACAGCACGCAAAGCTCGAGCACGCCTTTTTTAAGCTGTATGTTCAACAAGCGATCACCTCCTATGCCACGTTGACAGATACACTATACCACACGGTATCTTACATTGCAAGGTACTGTAGAAAATTTTTTGAGATTTTTTGTGGCTCTGTTAAAGTTCAGTGTTGACATTTCCCATTCTTTGTGGTAAAATACCCATAGAAAGAGAGGAAAAGCCAATGACTATAGATATCAATAATCTTACAGACGAGCAGAAACAACAATTAATAATCGCCCTGCAAGCATCGTTGAAAACTTCTCCCAGAGCTGAAGATAAGTTAATCAACGAAATAAGAGAAACCCGCTTCAATGCAGGTTTTAAGTGTCCTCATTGTGGCTCAAACCACGTTGTACGTCACGGCACTTATAAGGGCAACAAGCAGCGTTATCTTTGCCGTAATTGCAAAACCACCTTTAGCGATTTAACCAATACTCCCATGAGCCGGACAAAGTTCCCCGAAAAATGGGGTTTATTTGCTGATTGCATGTTAAAGGGATATTCTCTCCGTAAGTCTGCTGAGATTATCGGTGTGTCTTATGTATCTCTCTTTTATTGGCGGCACAAACTCCTTGAAGCACTAAAAAAAACTGAAAATAGACCCTTTGAAGGAATTGTTGAAATGGATGAAACGTTCTTCCTTCACTCCGAGAAGGGCAAAAGAAACATAACTAACCGCAAGCCCCGCAAGCGTGGTGGAGTTGCTAAGAAGAAGGGTATTAAGGCTCCCCATGTTTGCGTAATCGTTGCCAGAGATAGAAGCAAAAACACCATTTCGCAGGTTGTCAATATTGGCGGGGCAAAGGTGGACAAGATTAGTAAAGTCGTTAGCCCTTATCTCAACAATATGAACATCCTCTGTACGGACGGTTGGAAAGGCTACATTACACTTGCCGACAGCAAAGACATGGATCACCATGTTCTTCAAGAAAACCGTGTCTATCGTGGCATATTCCATATACAAAACGTTAACGCTTATCATAGCCGCATGAAGAAGTGGATAGAACGCTTCAACGGCGTTGCAAGCAAATATCTCGATAATTACCTTGCTTGGTTCAAGTTCCTTGATTCTAAGAGATTTGAAGATACTACAGGCATATTAATTGAATCGTGCTTACATAACGTAAATGAAACTAATGATTCAATAAGGTTGGGAGAGTTTGAGGTTGCTTAATATGAGGATATAAAAAAACACCGATATATTCATCGGTGTTTTACTAGTAAATCGGATTCTAATATCCACTTAACATAGTAAATTGAGACTCTAATGTCTACTAGTAAAGTATATGACAGAAGTCTTTATTTGTCAATAACTATTTCTTTAATACTATTGACTATACCTCGTAATTTAGAATTCTCCTCGGTTAATTGATTTACCCTATTATCATATTCTTTGAACATATCTGCGAAATAATATCTTAAAACATGTTCTCTTATTTCATTATATGTATTCACATTAATTTTATCCACACTTTTATAAGGTAATAAACGTCCAATAGAAACACACCGAATATCATTTATATATAAAGCCACAGACTTCGTAAAACCTTCTGATAATAAGCCTCTTCTTAAATGAAACTTTCCAGTAGGATTTTTTTTAGGATGAAATGCAACGCTAATTTGTTTTGGTGTGGTTGTCATTGGTATTATTAAAACCTTATCTTTTACAACCTTTAAAATTAAGCCATAATGAATTAAACCAGATTCCACCTCATAATCTTTTCCCAAATCAACTTGTATTAGTTGCCCTGCGAAAAGGGGTAAAGCAACATTATCTTTCCCTTTGCACTTAACATTCGCTTTTCTAAAAAACCAATTGTTTTCTGAAATTAACAATGAACTACACTCATAAACATCCGTTGATAATAAGTAATCTCTAAAATTAGAAATAAATATTTCCACATTAGATTTACACACCTCAGAATCCTTTGATAAAGTATCATGGTTTCTTTTTTCATTTTTTGATAGTGGTTGTAAAGCATTGTGATCTATTCTTTTCGCTTCAAAATTACCCATATCCATCCTCCAACAAAATATCGCTCACATTATATCACAATTATGGATATAGTGGAGAATCTTGTTGAGAATATAGGAAAGTTGTAATATAATGATATTATTATATGAGAAAGGAGGTAAGCAGTAATGGCTTTTTCTGAAACAACAAAAGATGCAGCATATAAAAGATCGGGCGGCAGATGTGAATGTACAAGAAAACATTCTGGTATTTCTGATGCACCACATCACGGAGGAAGATGTCCAAACACTTTTGCAAGACATGGCAGATGGGAAGCTCATCACAAAACTGCGGTTACTAGTGGCGGAGACGATAGTTTATCAAACTGTGAAGTTTTATGTGTTAAATGTCACCAGTTAACTCGTACTTATGGAAATAGCTAATTCTTTAATTGCTTTCGTGACTTCTTCGATTTCATCTAAGTTTACAAATATTTTTCCCCTTGGTATATCATTAGATGCAGACCATTCAACCATTACGCTAACATACTCAGCTTTAGTCTGTTTGAAGATTGATGATATCTGAAAACATATTTCTGAAAGAGCATGCCAATCATAATAGTCATACCCATAATGAAAATATATGCATGCTCTATTTGTTTTGTCGGAGAACCAATCTTGACAACTTTCAAAAGTCTCTAAGCCGTCAATCATATTTAAAGCTTCTACTAAAGGGGCTATTTCTTTATCCACCATTGCATTAACTTTTACACATACTTGTTTATGCATTATTTATCTCCTTATTTAAATAAAAAAATAGCCATACTGTTTATGACTATTTTGGTCTTTTGACTTTTATAATATTTCAAAAGATATTGGTGATAGAGGTATGAAATTTATCAACACCACTATTCATGTATTATAACCCAATTTCCTATACGTAACTATTTGCTAACATAAGCTATACACTTATCTTCCAACAAAATATCACTTACATTGTCCGTCTGGCATTAGCCATATAGGGAACTGCATTCACTTGTAGTATATTACCGATATTGGTTCGTTGTTGTTCTAATCTTTTTAATGCTTTTTGATCGGCATTATATTTAAAAATCGTGTATCTTCCTGTCCCTTCGCTTTTTTGATATAGACATTTAACGATATGAGTAAATTGCACAATACTTTTCTTTAAATTATCTTGATAATTTTTAAGTATGAGTAATATTTGATCGGAAACTGTATCATTTAAGGTTAACTTTTGAAACTTATCATTTTCTTCCAATAAAATATTTAAATGGGTAGTTAAATCACATAATTTGTCCAACATCGAATTGTAGTCTATTCGCTCTCCTATACGTTGCATAAAAAAATTGTCTATCATGTCACAATAAAAATTGTTGAGGTCGTTAGTTTGTTGAAGTAAATTAGTTATATCAATATTAATTGAATTAGACATTAATAAGCCTCCAGTACTCTATTTATTATAACATTATATCACAAATTGTTGAAATATAAAGGAATAAATAGTATGATAATGGCAGTAAAATGTTGGAGGTGTATGTCGTGATAGAATGTCCTAAGTGCCATAAACAATTCCCAATAGAAGCAAAGTTTTGTACTCAATGCGGTATAAATATTGAATATTATGCTCAAAAGTGTAAAGATTGCTCTAACATAAGTGAAAAGAATGCTAACTTTTGTATGTATTGTGGTAGTCAAAACCTAGAATCTTACTTCCCTGAAACAGATGAAGAGATTATAGCACTAATAAATAAGTTTAGAGCTTAGCCCCACATAACATACAGTATCTTGGATTTATGCCTCGTATAATATCACCACAGGAGTTACACGTTTTAAGAGGTCTTAACTGTATTCCGCAATTGGGACAATATTTTGCGTACTTTGATATCGTCTTTCCGCAATTATCACATGCTAAAACCGTACATGCAATATCGGGTTTAACTAATTGTAACACTCATTTTTTCACTCCTTATCACATTTGAGGGGATAATTCCGAATTATTATATTGTCAAATCAACACTAGGCTTTAACATAGCCTTTTTTGTCTACCATTGCCACAAAAAGGGCGGTATAATGAACACAGTCCTCTTAAATAGAAATACTTTTTGCCAATCCGTATCAGTAATGAAAATTAAATATATCTAATGAAAGGTAATGCCTATGGTAAGAGAAATACTTCTGCTCGGAAACCCAAAACTATATGAGGTAAGCTCAGCCGTTAAAAAGGAAGAGACGGCATTGGTAAAGGAGACTGTAAGCGATCTGCATGACACGCTAATGGATTTTCGCAAAAAATACGGCGCAGGCAGGGCTATCGCCGCTCCTCAGATAGGCGTATTCAAGCGGCTCATTTATATGCATATCGATAAGCCTGTGGTTTTTATAAACCCGGTGCTGCAGTTTGAAGACGGCGAGTATATGGAACTGCTGGACGATTGCATCTCCTTCCCCGGGCTGCTCGTAAGAGTGAAACGCCATAAAAGGTGTACCATAAGGTTCTATGACATGGATTTCAATGAAAATGTAATGAAGCTTGAGGGGGATCTTTCCGAACTGCTGCAGCATGAATACGACCACCTTGACGGTATACTCGCTACGATGCGGGCAATTGACGATAAATCTCTGTGCTTTAACAGCCAAAGGGACGCTTATACGGGAATAAAATAAGGGAGCGCTAAACAAATTGCGGCTGCGCTTTACGTAAGACTTAAAAGCGACTTTCGCCGATATAAAGGAGAGACCATATGAGAATCAAGTTTAATACCGCGATAATCTTCACGGGCGATATAGCGGCCTCAAAGGAGTTCTACCACGTGCTGCTCGGCCTTACCGTGCTGCAGGACGCGGGTACCTTCGTGCTGCTGGAGGGAAACCTCGGGCTGCACAAGGCAGACGTATTCTACGAATACATTGGAAAGCAATACGGCGGCGGGGCTATGGGCAGGGACAACCTCGACCTATATTTTACGGCCGATGATATCGAAGCGGCCGAGCGGCGGCTGAAGGACGCGGGCGTTAAGTTCATACACGGTATAAATCAGTTCCCCTGGGGAGAGAAGCTTTTCCGCGTTTACGACCCCGACGGCCATATAGTCGAGATAGGCGACGCCGGGCAAAGCGCCCCAAGTTAAATACTTTAAGTTTTTACGGCAATCATATATAATCAAGAATATGGGAGAAGTTCTGATAACGGCGGTTGAGCCTCAGAAGAAGAACAAGGAGCGCTACAACATATTCGTGGACGGCGAGTATTTTGCTTCGCTCGGCGCGGAAAGCTGCGCAGTATACTGCGTTAAGAGCGGAGAAACGATAAGCGAGGAAAGACTTACCGAGGCCGTTAAAAGAGACAACGAGCGCTACGCGTTCGATGTTGCCGCGAAGTACCTTGAATACGGCATGCGCACAAAGCGCGAGGTGGAGCGCAGGCTCGCGGACAGGAACATAGGCGCGGACGCCATAGCCGCCGCCATAGAAAAGCTCGAAAGCTACGGCTATATTGACGACTTGGCATACGCGCGCGAGTACGTGCAGAGCGCGATGGCTCAGGGCAAATCCAGGCGGGCCGCGGAATACGCGCTCAAAGAAAAGGGCATAGAGCGCAATGCCGCGGCGGAAGCGCTGAGCGCTTACTCCTGCGATAACGAACTGCGGATTGCAAAAAAACTGGCGCAGGACCTCAAGCGCAAGAACAAGGACAGGCGGCAGGCCTACGCGGCGCTCGCGAGGCGCGGGTTCGATTACGACATAATCAGCGCGGTGCTTTCGGAGGACGAGCTTTGAAATACGACATATTGAAACAGCTAAAAGACGCGCAAGGTTACGTTTCGGGCGAGGCGCTTGCCGGAAGCGTTACGCGTGCTGCGCTGTGGAAGCATATAAAAGCTATGGAAGCTGACGGGGCGCGCATTGAGGGCGTCACAAGCAAGGGCTACCGTCTCATATCGCCTCCCGAAGTACCGCGCGCCGAGTATGTAAAGGCGTACATATCCTCGGACGCCGAGGTGTTTTATAAGGACAGCACGCTATCTACAAACGACGACGCAAAGCGGGCAGCCGCCGACAAGAGCATAAAGCGGGCCGTTTTCATAGCAAGCGAGCAGACGGCGGGCCGCGGCCGCAAGGGGCGCGTATGGGTTTCACCGGCGGGCGGGCTTTACATGACGTTCCTGGTCCGTCCTGATATTGAAGCGGAGAGCGTGCCGGGGATTACGCTTATGGCGGCCGTTAAGACTTGCGAGGCAATTGAAAGCGTATCGCAATTAAAGACGGAAATAAAATGGCCCAACGACGTGCTGATAAGCGGCAGGAAGCTCGCGGGCATACTCACCGAGAGCATGATAGGCATGGACGGCGTCGACTATATCGTGTGCGGCATAGGCGTCAACGTGCTGCCTCCCGAAGGCGAGTTTAAAAATACCGCCTGCCATATCGCGGTGGGCAGGATGCTGCTCGCAGCAGCCATAACAGACAGTTTTTTTGAAGGGTGCGACGAGTTCGAGCGCGGCGGGCTCTCCCCGTTCATGAACGATTTCAGAAACAGGAGCATGCTTTCGGGCGAGGTGACGGTAAGCTCCCCCGCAGGCAGCGAGACAGGGACGTTTTTGGGCTTTGACGATTCGGGAGCGCTGCTTATAAACTGCGCGGGCAAAAAGAAACGGTTCGTCGCGGGCGAGGTGACGCTCCGGGGAGGAGGCATATATGTATAGCGGATGCATAACCGATATAAACGGCGTTACAGCCGGGCATTACACGGACAGCGAGAATAAAACGGGCTGCACCGTAATAATAATTGAAGGCGGCGCGGTGTGCGGCGTGGACGTGCGGGGCAGCGCGCCCGGCACGCGCGAGACCGACCTGCTGCGTCCCATGAACGCGGTACAGAAAGTAAACGCTTTGCTGCTCTCGGGCGGCAGCGCTTACGGGCTTGCGGCTGCGGACGGCGTAATGCGCTGGCTCGAGGAGCGCGGCAAGGGTTTTGATACCGGCTCGGCGCGCGTCCCCATCGTTCCTGCTGCCGTGCTTTACGACCTTGCCGTAGGCAGCGCGACGGTGCGGCCTGGGGCTCAGGAAGGTTATGCGGCGTGCGAAGCCGCTTCGAGCGAACCTCTCGCCCAAGGGCGCTTCGGCGCGGGCACGGGAGCCATGGTCGGGCAGGCGGCAGGCCCGGTATTCGCGTCGCCGGGAGGCTTCGGCGCGGCTTCGGTGCAGCTGGGCGACGTAATAGTCGCGGCGTGCTTCGCCGTCAACGCTTTCGGAGACATATACGACTACAATACCGGCAAAAAGATTGCGGGCATGAAGGGCGCGACGGTTTCTGGCGCTCTGGCCGAGGGCGCCGTGGCAGGCGTTTTTGGGACGAACACAGTAATAGGCGTAATAGGCACTAACGCGTATATTACCAAGGAGCAGGCGTGCAAATTGGCTTGCGCCGGGCAGGACGGCATAGCGATGTGCGTGCGTCCCTCCCATACCATGTTCGACGGCGACACGGTGTTCGCGTTTGGCACCGGAGAAAAGCAATGCGATATCTCCGCACTGCTCGCCGCGGGCGCCGAGGCGGCGGCTAAGGCGATAATAAACGCGGTAAAAGCATGATAGCTGGCATAGGCATAGATATAGTAGACATAGCCCGCATAGAACGCGCCGGGCGGAACAAACTGTTTTATACTAGGAACTTTACGCAGGACGAAATAGCCATGCTCGAAGCGTCGAAGCAAAGCGCGCAAAGAGCGGCGGGCAATTTCGCCGCAAAGGAAGCGGTATTAAAGGCGCTGGGGTGCGGCATATTTGACATGCCGCTTACGGATATAGAGGTGCTGCGCCATCCCTCGGGCAAGCCGTACGTCACATTGCACGGCAAGGCAAAGCAGAAAGCGGATGAGCTGGGGATAACGCGCGTGCATATTTCGATATCGCACACCGCGGAGCTGGCTGCCGCGGAGGCAATAGCGGAAGGAGACTGACATGATACCCGTTGTTACAAAGCAGATGATGCGCGACATAGACGCCTACATGATAGAGAGGATGCGCATACCCTCCTCTACGCTGATGGAGAACGCGGCGTTCGGCATAACGGAAGCGGTGACTAAAAGATTCGGCGTCGAAACCCCCGTAATAGTAGTGTGCGGCGCGGGCAACAACGGCGGCGATGGTTTCGCGGCGGCGCGGCAGCTGATGGCAAAGGGCTATTCCGTGGAAGTTTATCTGGTTGGCGAGTTCGGCGAGCTAAAAGACGACGCGCGGCGCAACGCGGAGTTCTTTATGGACCGGCTTATTGAGATAACGGACGCCGCGGGCGCGAGAGCCAACCTTGCCGACCTGTTTGGCTGTGTGCTTATCGACGCGCTGTTCGGCACGGGGCTGTCGAGGAACGTAGCCGGCCTTTTTGCCGAAGTCATCAATCTAATCAACGGCAGCGAAGCGTATATAATATCGTGCGACATACCCTCCGGTATAGACGCTGACACTGGCGAAATACTGGGCGCCGCGGTGAAAGCGGATGAGACCGTGACGTTCCAGTACCCCAAGCGCGGGCATTTCCTGTTCCCGGGCCGCGAACATACCGGCAAGCTCGCGGTAAAGGAGATAGGCGTAAGCTCGGGCGCGGACACGGGCAACATACGCGCGGTAGACTCTTTAAAGCTTGAAAAACGAAGGATAGATTCGCACAAGGGCAGCTTTGGGAAGCTCGCGATAGTTGCGGGCAGCCAAGGCTTTTCGGGCGCGGCGGTGATGTGCACAAAAGCCGCGCTGCGTGCGGGCGCGGGGCTGGTTACCGCGGGCGTGCCGCTGGGGATTCAGCCTATAATAAGCGCTGCCGCCCCCGAGAGCATGACGTACGCGCTGTCAGACGAATCGGGCGCCCTTGCTGAAGACTGCCTTGATGGCATAGACTCGCTTATGCGCGGCAAAACGGCGGCCGCTGCAGGCCCGGGGCTGGGTACTGGCAGCGGCGCGCACAAAGCGGTGTATCACCTGCTGCGCAATTACGATATTCGAAAGGTGTTTGACGCGGACGCTCTTAACTGCATTGCCGACGACCCGGACGTGCTGTATTACAGGGAAGGCGACGTAGTGCTGACGCCTCACCCCGGCGAGTTTTCACGGCTTAGCGGCATTGAAATCGACGATATACTGCGCGACCCGATATCCGCGGCCGAGGAGTTCGCACAAAAATACCGCGTGACGCTGCTGCTCAAGGGCGCGACTACGATAGTGACGAACGGCAGGAAGACGGCGCTCGTTACTGCGGGCAGCCCCGGCATGGCCAAGGGCGGCAGCGGCGACGTGCTCACGGGCGTTATAGGCTCGCTTATGTGCGGAGGCAGGCAGGGCGGCATGGAGGGCTTCCCCGCCGCTCTCTACGGAGCGTACATCTGCGGCAAAGCGGGCGAGGCTGCCTCGGCCCAAAAAGGCGTATACTCTATGACCGCTATGGATACGCTGGAGCACATACCGGAAGTAATGAAACAGATGAGCGAGTAAGAAGACTTGTTTTTAAATAAAGTCTTGAAATAGCTGATGTTTCTCCTCTGATTTACTGATGATAATATCTTCCATTAAGCTTTGCTGGTGTTATTTATTGTTTGTAATGTCATACTTGTCTATGATATAATTTACAATTATTATAATAATATATTGAAGCCGTATAGGAGGTCTTGTTATGAGATATTTCTATATATCACTTTTGGTGGTCTTGCTTATAATCAGTTTCGTCGCATGTACCGCCGTACCTATAGAAAAAGCACCTTCTCCAACACCGGAAGCGACATCAGAGCCAATACCTTCCCCAACGCCGACGCCAATACCTAAGCCGATTCCAGCTCCAACACCTACAGAGGAGCAATTGACTCCTGAAGAAATTGAGCAGAACAAAATAAAAAAGGAAGTTGAGATTTTAAAGGGATATTATGAAAAATATACAGATGAATATGCTTTATGTCGTATAAAAGAATTCTATGAAAGTGGAAAACTAATGAAAGATGATTATTATAATGAAGTTAACAAGATTATAAATGAAATGTATCCTAATTCTATTAGAGAATATTTATATTATTCTTCGTTGTTAAATGGAAGGATGGAGGAGATAGACATAGTCAGCTTTGGCTACTTTTTGGACGCTCTGGTCAGTAATGCACGCAGAGAATGTCCATATTTTAGTTTATTTGATCACCAAAAGCAAAGAGATAGAGTAGAAGAAGGAATTAAGATAGTAGATAAATGGATAAATGAACCCACCGATGAAAATACAAAGGCTCTTGAAGAACTTATAACTTCAGTAGAACTCACAGATGAAGAAAAAGTCTTTCTTTTTAGATGGAATGAAGGTAGAACTAATTTTAATAATATAAGTAGGAACGGAAAAGTATATGATTATGAAACATACACAGATGGCGTTATAATAGATGAGGAGAATAATAAAACTTATTTAGACTTTTTTTTCGAAGTACAGGATATATTGTTCGAAAGAAATAATACGCCGAACTCTGATAATGAATAAATAAAAATGTACTAAGGCTTTTTAAGGTTTTTAATATGAAAAAATTTTGTATACAACTATTAGCAATTATATTGGTTTTCAGCTTCGCTGCATGTACCGCTGCACCTGCAAAAGAAACACCTTCTCCGACGCAGGAAACGACAGCCGAGCAACTGTCCGCTGCCACTCCAGAACCTACGCCGAAGCCGACGCAGACGCCCGAGCCAACAATGGCACCGGAGGAAATGGCAAATCTGGAGCGGTTTCAAGCGCTGAAAAGATATTGCGATGATTACGGAGATGAATATTCTGCCCTATTATTAAGAGATATGTATGAAGCTGGTGAAATAACAGAAAAACAATATCAAAGCGTTGCTCTTACTGAATCTTTCAGGTATCTATCTGGTGATATGTTTAAAGATTTTAAAAGTTCTTATGAACGAACATCAAAGATAATAAATGGTGAAATGGAATATGTTAATTCGGACGAGATCGATGAAATACTTTCAATGATTGATTCTTTTGCAGAGAAAGGTATAGTATTTGTAAGCTTATATAAAAATGAACAAAAAGAAAGGCTTTTAACTGCACTGGATTTAATAAATAAATGGTACGAAAACCCAACAGACGAAACTAGAGAAGCGGTTGAAGATATGTATTTTTCGGAGGAATTAACTCCGGGAGAAACAATGCAATTATTCTTTTATATGATAAAAACTCCAAATAAAATTAAAAAAATAATCGTTGGAAGTAAAACTTATGATATAGAAATTTATATTAATGACACAATTATAAAAAGATTTGGCGAATCTATGGGAGGTAAAGCAGGTAAAGCTTACGAAGCATTAATTGAGCAAAACAACACGCCTTTTTCAGAGAAAACCTGGTGTACATACCCTGAGAGGCCTGTAGTGCTAACAGCCGAAGAATTAGCAGAAATATTAGACCTTTCAGATACGGCGTTCCTCAAATACTGCTGGGAACATTATGGTGATGAGTACGCGGTTGTGCAGATGGCGCAGTTATATGAGAAGGGTATTATCACAGACAGTGAATTTTCACAGGACCTCGCGGATGTAGCAGCACGTATCAGCGATATTAAGATAAAGATGTACGAAAATGCGAAAGCGGCCGTAAACGCTACAGAAACGCTGGATGATACGAATTTAAGACAAGCTATTTGCAGCCGTAGGGCATACTTGAGAAATGGAAAGATCACCATCAGCCTATTTGATACGCGGGAAAAACAGGAGCGCGTGATAAATGGAATTAATCTGATACGAGCATGGATGCAAAATCCTACGAACGAAAACAAAAAAGCCTTTGAGAGCTTCATGCTATCTGATGAGCTAACTCCAGGCGAATATATATTCCTTTATGAATATATGGAATATTACGGGGACTACTTGCCTATGCACATCAATGTTGCCGAGGTGAGAATGAACGGAAGGGAAAGTTTTTTATACGACTATCTTGGCGGATTTACCTTACAAAGCCAACATACGCTTGCAAATATGTATAAACAATATACGGATTACAAACGGTTAATGGTAGAGATGGACTACGATATGTAGGCATATTGCCTATAGTACATAAAAGAGATAAAGGCGTAAATTGCGAGTAAACGTTCGTGCAATAACCTTATTATTACTCAAAGATGGGTAAGATGAAGAAGATTTTCATACTATTTTTAGCCGTTGCTATGCTGTTTTCCTTTGCTGCCTGCACCGCAGCTTCGAAGGAAGCAACAACATATACCGACACCGGAAGCAATACCCGAACTTATCCTTACAGAGTAAGTGCCCAGTACTTAATTGTCAGCCCGAATGAAAAGGCCATCAATTAAGTACTAGGCCATAGGATAAAGCACAGCGGGAATAATACGAAGGCAATAATCATACCCTTCAGTCGCCATGCAGCGACAGCTCCCCTGACAGGGGACCTTAGTTCTTTGCTATTTCTCCGGCAGTATCACTCCGAAGAAATACTGGCTCCCGAATTTTATGCCGCCCCGATCAATCGAGGCCTGCATCTCGACTATATACCTGCCCGGCCGCTTTGCGAACTCAAACAAATATGTCTGCGGCTCGAGTCCGGAGGGCTGCACGACCGTTATCTCATTGAAATTCATATCATAAAGCTTGTACATCCCGTAAACCTTCTCGCCGTCCAGATATGACGTAAACGGCGTAAGCCCATCGCCGGTGGGGTCAATGCTCAGGTATTGCAGATAATCCGCCACCTGCTCCGGCTTAAGGTATACACCGTGCGAATTCAGGTTGTCTAACTGCATCCATATTGTACTTTCCAACGCCTTTACCGAGCTCTCCCCCGAGACGACGGTCATAGCAGAAGGCAGAGTGTACCCCAACGCAATTTCAAGCAGCGATTGGTAAGTTTCGTTATCGAGGATAGTATGCCTTCCTGTATCGCCACTTTGCATGCAATGTTCGCCGTCCTTATCGAAAATATAGTATCCCGTCCCGTTCCCATATACGGTAAACTGCCCGCTTAACATCATATAGTTCTCGAGTGTGCTTGTATCCACGCCCTCCCACGCTGCGGAGTTCATCAGGTAATCCATCACAACGTCCTCGGCCAGTTGCTTGCCCGCTTCGTCCTCAATAGGTATATCATGGATAGCCTCGCCTCCGATAAACAGCTCAATCTCTGCATAGTACGGCAAACGGCGGGGTCCTGTTTCCGCAGGAGCCTCGTTTTGATACGCGTCTTGGCTTGAGTGATAACATACCTCTGCGATGCCGAAGATCACATTATAGGCATCGTCGCTAAGATAGCTATACATGCCGTAAAGTCCGCTTTGTATGCAGTGCCTGCCGTCCTTGTCAAATATATAATAATCGTCATATCCGACATTCCCCTCTTTGACGGACTGAACACTCAATCTAACATGATAATCTGAGTGCAATACATCCGAAGCCACCCATGCCTCCGCACTCAGCTTATGGGCCGTAATCGCTTCTTCGATGATTTTGATTTGGTCTTCACTTTTAATAGTGACTCCCCCAATGTATTGGCCTTCGATATATGCATAGAGATTAATATTGCCGGACGACGGCATGGCGTCAGCCGTATCCTCCGGATAAGCGGTCGGAGCAACGGCGGCCTCGGCCGGCTGCGGCAATTCACCGCCATACTTCTCTATACCGTATATGCTCCATACGCACTCATTATTGGGGCCGTTGAGCTCTTCGATGTAACGCAACTTTGCGAGCCATATCTCATCGTCCAGAATATAAAGCCGGTAGCCTGGAACGTGTTCGGATGTATCGCGCAGCGTATACTGGCAGCACCGCTTGTATTTCGTTATATCGGGTATGTTAATATTAAGATCACTGACGACTTTATCAAAGCTCGCTTTAAAATCCTGCTCGCTGACCTCTTCGCGCACGTATGTTATAGGAACGCTCTGCTTCTCGCCAGTCTCCTCCGTTATTGTGAGCGTATCCTTGCCGAGCGTGTAGTATTGCTCATATCCTCCCAAGGCCAGGAATGAGCTTAGAGGATTCATGTATACCTGTTTGCTGAACCTGTAGTTGCCGTATAAATCCTGCTCGTTCGAAAATGCCGCGCCCGACGGGTTTGCTATCAGGCACACGCCCGTCACTATTGCGGCAACGGCGGCGACGGCGGCTATCCACAGCGCGGGCTTTTTAAACTTAAGCACGTTCTTAATGCGCGACCCCACAGCGCTTTCTCCGAATGCGAGCGGGCTTGCCGCAAACAGACTGCGGCTTTTAGAAAGCCTTAATAACGCTTCGCCGTACCCTGCCTTCTCCCGCTCATCCATGTCTCGCAATACGCGCTCGTCGCAGCTCATCTCCATATCACAGCACATCAGGCGGAACGCTGCCCACACGAGAGGGTTGAACCAGTGCAGGCACAGCGCCGCCCAGGCGAGCGGCTTTATCACGTTGTCCTTTCTCTTAATATGCATGCGCTCGTGGCGCAGCACGTAATCAAGGTCGGCTTTGTCGATACAGGCGGGCAGGTATATGCGCGGCCTTATTATACCCAGCACGAACGGCGAGCTTATCGCGTCGGTCTCGTATACGTTGCCGGAAAGCAGCGTAGCGTCGCTTATGCGGCGCTTTAAGCGTATGTGCGAAACCGCGCTTGCTGCAAGCATGACGGCTACGCCCGCCGCCCACACGACGGCTGCGACAGCAAGCAGCATCTGTACGGGGTCTGCCTCAGGCGCGGCGCTTGCCGGAACCGCGGGAGTGATATCCGCGGCAGCGCTTGCCGCAGGCGCGGCGGCGCTTGAGGCAGCAGGAGCATGCAGCACAGGCGCGGGGCTCTGTATGTACGTAATGCTGCTTCCCGTCCTGGCTGGGGCAACGCTGCCTATGCGCATCAGACTGAACGCCGACGAGAACGATACGGGGCACACGAGGCGGAACAGCACTACTATCCACAATGCAAACGATACCGCCTTCGGAGCTTTTTTGAGCGCCAGCCTTACCAGCATTACGGCCAGCGCTGCGTACGCTGCCGTTATGCTCATGTTGAGTATCTTAAGGAACAAGCCGGATATATCCATAGCTATCCCTCCCGGTGCCGCTCTATCAGCGCTTTAAGCTGCTCGGCTTCCTCGTCCGACAGCGTTTTGCCGTCGAGAAACGCCGCCACGAACATGGGCAGCGACCCGCCGAACTTTTCCATCACTGCTCGGCTTTCATACCTCTGCGCCTGTTCGCGCGGCACGAGCGACGTAACTACCGCGGACTCGTTGCGCATCATTCCGCGCTCGCACAGCTTCTTTAATACCGTATACGTCGTCGTGCGCTTCCAGCCTAGCTTTTCTTCGCACAGTTTGCAAAGCTCGGGCGAGCTTATCGGCTCGTTTGACCATATGATATCCGAAAGGCGGTATTCCGCGTTCGTCATTCTATAATTCATATCCATAGCATTTTCTCCAGTCTATGTTTATAGACTCAGTCTATATTTTTAGACCGGGCTTGTCAAGATATTTTTTTAGAATGAAGAAATTTATGTGAGATGTGCAAACGTTATTAGGCAGCTCCGGATATCTCCTGCCGAACGCTGCGGGGCAGCTTATTGAATACGGTGGAGTATGAATGGTCAATCATCATCAACAGCACGTCTTCGGGTACGGTGCCGTTAAGAAGTATGGTGTTGAAATACGGCGCGAGCCGGGGCGGGCAATGGTAGCCTTTCACGACAACGCCGGGATACATGCTGCGGAAAAACTCGCCGCCCATCGCGTCGAAGTTAAGCGTTATCTTGCGATCGCATTCATCGGGGTAAATCTGCGCAAACAGCCGGCCGCCCACCTTTACGCATACGGGTATCCTTCCGAACGGGAAATCTATATAGGCACCTGGCTTTTTAAGGCAATGATCGAGAAGCGTTTGAATTATATCGGCGCTCATGCCCTGCGCCTCTTTGTATTGCAGCGTCATCATTCGAGTATCCTTTTCGCGTACTCCAGCGCCGTCTTAGTCGACGCTATGCCGCCCAGCGACGTTTCGCGCAGCTCGTGAGGCATCATGCGCCCCACCCTCGCCATTGCGGCCACCACCTCGTCCAGCGGTATCGCGCTGCCTACTCCCGCAAGCGCAAGGTCGGCGGATAAAAGCGCGTTCGCTGCTCCCGACGCGTTGCGCTTGGAGCAGGGAGATTCCACCAGCCCTGCCACCGGGTCGCATACGAGCCCCATCACGTTCTTCAGCGCTATGGCCGCCGCGCTCAGCGCAGCCTTAGCGGAGCCGCCCATCATCTCAACTACTGCTGCCGCCGCCATTGCCGCGGCCGAGCCGCATTCCGCCTGGCAGCCGCCGCACGCGCCCGAAAGCGTAGCGCCTGAATCTATTATCATGCCTATGCCCGAAGCGGTTAAAAGCGCATAAAGCAGCGATTGCTCGGGAAAACTAAACTGCTCGGCCACACTGAGTATTGTCGCGGGCAATATGCCGCTCGAGCCCGCGGTAGGCGCCGCGCATATCTTGCCCATCGAGGCGTTTACCTCAAGGCACGACATGGCTCGCGACATAGCCAGCATAAGCGTGCCGCCGCACAATGTATTATGAGACTTCGCGTACTCCGTCAGCTTCTTCGCGTCGCCCGATATCAGCCCGCCTCGCGTTTTTAACGGCTTTTGCCTCGCCGCTTCGCTCGCATTGCGCATTACGCTTAAATATTCCCGCAGCGAAGAGAGCACTTCTCCGCTGCTCTTGCCGCTTAAGGCGCACTCGCGCTCCAGCACTATGTCGCTTATACGGCACTTTTTCTTTTCAGTAAGAGAGAGCAGTTCTTCCGCGTTTCTGAACATTGTTCCTCCTATACACACCCC
>JAEZIZ010000027.1 GCA_023415915.1 Bacillota bacterium
CTCCTTTGTAGTTTTAGAAACGGTCGGCGAAACCTTTTCTATTCTACTTTTGGAGGTTCTTCTTTTCAAACGCTAAAGCTATCTGTTCCTCCACACGCTTAGCGTGTGGTTTTTTTATGATAATAAAAAACAAGCCCCGCATTACGCAAGGCTTGCTGTGATTCGTATTGTTAGCTAGGGTAAACGCTGACCTGCTTTTTATCGCGGCCTTTGCGCTCGAATTTGACGTTGCCGCTCACCGTAGCGAACAGCGTATCGTCGCTGCCGATACCCACGTTGTTGCCGGGGTAGATCTTCGTCCCCCTCTGGCGCACGAGTATATTTCCGGCGAGCACAAACTGGCCGTCTCCGCGCTTAACGCCGAGCCGCTTGCTCTCGCTGTCTCTTCCGTTTCTGGAGCTTCCGACTCCCTTTTTATGTGCCATCTATGAATGCACCTCGCTTTCCCTTTGAGACTACTTTGTCTCTGGTTCCGTAGCCTTAGCCGTCGTCTTCTTGGCTGCCGGCTTCTTTTCCGCCGCGGGTTTTGCCGCTTTTTCAGCCGCCGCTTTTGTTGCCGTCGCGGGCTTTGCCGCTTTGGCTGCGGGCTTGGCTGCCGGTTTATCCGCCGCCGCGATCTCCGCCGCCGTTTCTTCCGTCGCTTTTTCCTTGGCCGTGGTTATGCCCGTTATCTCAATCTTAGTGAACGGCTGCCTGTGCCCCTGCTTTTTGCGGTAATTTTCCTTCGGCTTATATTTGAACACAACGACTTTTTTCTCTTTGCCTTGTGCTATTACCTTAGCCTTTACCTTGGCGCCTTTTACGGTGGGCGTCCCAATCATAACGTTGTCGCCGTCGGATACCACGAGCGCGTCGAAACTTACGGATTTGCCTATTTCTGTATCAAGCTTCTCGACGAATACGACGTCGCCCTTGCTTGCCTTATACTGCTTTCCGCCCGTCTCAAATACTGCGTACATAGCTGCTACCTCCTCTTCCCAGTCTCGCCGTTACGGTAACGTTCTTTTCGAACGTTTTTTATAGACCGTTTCCGAGCGGCTCAGTTTTAGATAATACCATATTGCATGCGCTCTGTCAACAAAACACCTTCGCTTTTCCCATAAGCTTGTCCCTCTCTTTTGAGGACGTTATCTCGGTCATGCGGTAATCGGCTATATGCATCGCTTCGTCGGAAAGTACGTATAGCTTCACGCCTTCCACCTTGGGCAGTATAGGCTCTTCCTCCGGGCCTCTGCTCTCTATGAACTTCGCTACAAGCGGGTTGACTACAATGAGGTATTCCTTTACGTCGCTGTTCGCCGTCTGCCGCAGCACAAGGCGCCGTATGTTCATCGCCGTCGTCTCCTCGCTGTCCACGAGCCCGCTGCCTCCGCAGTACGGGCATGTGCGCTTGACTATGCTCGAGAGCTTCTTTCTTACCTTTTTGCGCGTCATCTCCACGAGCCCTAAGCTCGTTATGCCGAGCACATTAGTCTTAGTCCTGTCGTTGGCGAGCGCCGCTTCCAGCGCCTCTACTACCTTTTGCTTATTGCCTTCGACCTCCATGTCGATAAAGTCTATTATTATTATGCCGCTTATATCGCGCAGCCGCAGCTGCTTTGCTATTTCCTTGGCGGCCTCAATGTTCACCTCAAGTATCGTCTCCTGCAGGTCCGTATCGCCCACGTACTTGCCGGTATTGACGTCTATTACCGTAAGCGCTTCCGTTTCGTCTATTACCAAATAAGCGCCGTTCTTCATCCAGACTTTCTTTTCGAGCGCCTTGTCAATACGAGCCTGTATGCCGTAATCGTCAAATATGCTTACGCCCGCGGTATAGTACCGCACCCTGTCCTTCATGTTGGGCGCTATTATATTAGCAACGGCCGTCACCTTATCGAAATATTCCCTGTCGTTTATCACGAATTCGGAAACGTCGGTCGTAAACATGTCGCGCACCGTCCTGAATATAAGCGATTCCTCCGCGTGTACGAGCCTTGGAGCCCTGAGCACCTCGCTCCTGCTCAATATACGCTGCCAAAGCCTTTCTAAAAACTTTAGTTCGCCTATAAATTCGTCCGCCGTTTTGCCCGCGGCAGCCGTACGCACAATAACGCCCATATCTTTTGGTTTTATGCTTTCGAGCACCTCTTTTAATCTCGTGCGCTCCGCCTCGTCCTCTATGCGCCGCGAAACGCCCACATGGTTGACGGTAGGCATAAGCACTAGCATGCGCCCCGGCAGCGTCACATGCGACGTTATACGCGCTCCCTTAGCGCCGCCCGGCTGCTTTAATACCTGCACGACTATCTCCTGCCCTTCCTTTACCATGTCCTCTATGCTCTTGGGCTTTAGGTTCGGGTGGTCGGAGCTGTTGCCAAACTCAAAGTCGGACGCGTCCACAAGTATATCGCCCGCATAGAGGAACGCGTTGCGCTCGAGGCCTATGTCAACAAAAGCTGCCTGCATGCCCGGAAGCACGTTGGCCACTCTGCCCTTGTAGATGTTGCCGACGAGCCGCTCTTTCCCTCTGCGCTCCACATGTATCTCTACGAGCTTGTCGTCTTCAAGCAGCGCGATCCTTACCTCCAAGGGGTTCACATCCGCGATTATTTTTTTAGTCATCCACAGTCTCCAAAATTTATTTTAAATATTTATAAAGGCGCTTGCCTTCTAATTCACATCGCAAAACGCGGCCAGCAGGCTGACCGTCTTACCATCAACCCGCGTAAACAGACCCGTGCGCACTATGTCACACGGAAAATCTCCGGTGAGCTTTTTAATTTCTCCAATCACGATATCAGGCCTTAAACTTCCTGAAGGAGCGGCGGCCAGCCTCATCACAATGCAGCCCCCGCTTATGCCGAGATCGAATATGTTGTGCCTTATGTCTATATGCTTTCCGTCTTTGTCAATGATTATATGCTCGGAATCCATTATATCACATATCGCGCGTTTTATCTCATCCAACTTTTCATATATCGACACCCTGTATTCCGCTTCACTTACCGACGCGGCGAGCTTGGGCGCGTTTTCCTTAAGCTTAACGGCGCGTTTTGCGTACAGCCCCGGCGGCAACGAAGCCTTCATCGCTTCAAGAAACCGGCCGGGGTCAATATCGCACTCCATGGCCATCTCTACGCATTCGCATTCGCTCTCTATTCCGAGCGCCAGCGCCGACGCGAACGACACCGCGTAATGCGGGTTAAACCCCTTAGTAAGCGCCACCGGCAGACCCGAGCGCCTTATAGCGCGGGAAAAGGCGCGCTGCAGATCGAGGTGGGATATAAATTTTGCCGCGTCTTTCTTTTCGAATTCCAGCGCTATCCTCATACGCACAGCCCCGCTTCCCTAAGACCGCATCCGAGACAGCCCTCGCGGCAGTCGGGCGTAGTAGCTCCCGCGAGCGACGCATTTTTCTCGCTCCACAGGATTTCCCTGCTTACGCCGGTATCTATCATGTCCCACGGGAATATCTCGTTTTCGCCTCTCTCCCGGTTAGCGTAAAATTCCGCCGGTATGCCCGCGGTTTCGAACGCCTTTTTCCATTTGTCAAAGTCGAATAATTCCATCCAGCTGTCAAATCTGCAGCCGAGCCGGAACGCTTCCTCAAGCAGTCTTGAAAGCTTTCTGTCTCCGCGCGAGAACACCGCCTCGAGCATAGAGAGCCTCGAGTCGTGCCAGTTGTAAGTAACGCCTTTTATGTATTTGAGCGCGTCCTTTAAAAGCCGCTGCTTTCTGTAAAGCTCGTCCATGCTGTCCTGCGGCTCCCACTGAAACGGCGTATGCGGCTTGGGTACGAAGTTGGACGCGCTGACGGTGAGCTTAAAGCCACCGCGCCGCTTCTCTTTGGGAACGCCGTAGTATAGGTCGCGTATTTTCGCTGCCATATGCGCTATGCCCTTTACGTCTTCGTCCGTCTCGCCGGGTAGGCCTATCATGAAATAGAGCTTAACGCCGTTTGAGCCGCTCTCGAAGGCTTCCTTAACCGCAGAGTATATGTCGTCGTCCGTTATGTTCTTGTTTATTATATCGCGCAGCCTTTGTGTTCCCGCTTCGGGAGCGAAAGTCAGCCCCGTGTTCCTCACCTGCTTTAAGCGCTGCGCGTACTCGCCTTCGTACGAATCAACGCGCAGCGACGGCACCGCCACCGAAACGCCGCTTCCTTCAAACGCGTCCGTCAGCTCGCAGACGAGCCTTGCCACCTCGGAATAGTCGCCGGTAGAGAGCGAGCACAGCGACACCTCCTCGTGGCCAGTGTTAGCTATCGATTCTTTAGCCTGCTCAATCAGCCTGTCCGCATTTCTCTCGCGCACCGGGCGGTACACCATGCCCGCCTGGCAGAACCGGCAGCCGCGCGTGCAGCCTCGCATTATCTCCAGCGTCACCCTGTCGTGCACAACGCCAAGGTAAGGCACTATCGGGAAACAAGGAAAAAAGCTCGCGTCAAAATCCGCCGCAACGCGCTTTTGCACGCTTTTGGGCTCTCCTTCTTTGGCCGTTATGCTCTTAATTGTTCCGTCTTCGTTGTATGCAATATCGTAAAGCGACGGCACGTATATGCCGCCTATGCCAGCCGCTTTTCTTAAAAACGCGCTGCGCTCAAAGCCTTCGCGCTTACACTGCATATACAGCTTCATAAGCTCGGGCAGCGATTCTTCCGCTTCGCCTATTACAAATATATCGAAGAAATCCGCTACCGGCTCGGGGTTGTACGTGCTCCCGCCGCCCGCTATCACAACCGGGCCTTCGCTCCTCTCCGCAGCGCGCAATGGTATGCCCGCCATAGAGAGCATGGCGAGCACGTTGGTATAGCACATCTCGTAAGAAAGGCTGAAGCCTACGATATCGAACTCATTAAGCGGCGTCTTTGTCTCAAGCGAAAACAACGGAAGTCCCGCAGTCTTTAACGCCTGCTCCATGTCTGGCCACGGGCAGAAACAGCGCTCGGCGTACACGCCCTCCATATTGTTTAGCAGATGGTACAGTATGCTTGTCCCGGTATGCGACATTCCGACTTCGTATACGTCGGGGAAACAGAACGCGAACCGCGTCGTATCCGCATTTATACCTTTTTTCACTTCGCCCAGTTCGCCCCCCGTATACCTTGCGGGCTTCTGTACGCCGGGGAGTATACGCTCGAGCTTTTTTAAATCTATCATCTCAATCCTTGCTGTAACTATTTTCGGCCCAATTAACGCTTTGCGGGCTTTACTTCCTGCCAGTAGCCGTCGGGGTCTTCTATGAAATAAACGCCCATGTCTTTGTTCTCATAGCAAACGATGCCCATGCTCTTGTGCTTATTATACGCCGCTTCAAAATCGTCCGCCGTAAAGCAGATATGGCTCTCGTTGTCGCCAAGGTCGTAAGGCCCTTCCTTATCTTTGAGCCATGTGAGCTCCAATCCAAAGCCCGTTACGCCGTCTGAGAGAAACACTATTGTAAAGTTCTCGGACTTAATGCGCCTTACTTCTTTTAAGCCGAACGCTTCGCCGTAAAATTTGACGCTTGCATCAATATCCGTTACGTTTATGTTTGCGTGGTCAATCTTGAACATAGCTTCCTCCTCTTTTTCACCCTCAAAGGTCTCTGTTACCATTACCTGCCCGTTTTTGTAAACCGGCAGTATTTTCGTTCCCTCAAAGCGCTTTCTTGAGTACGCTTCCGAATCGGCAAACTCCTTTAAGTGTATGGGTATAAACACCTTTGGCTTTACCGCTTCTATGAACATGTCCGCGCCCTCGTCGTAGCCGCTGCCCATACGCTTGTCCACCGGAAAGAACGCGCAATCCACTCCGCTTACTTCCGCCTTTATATTCTCCAGTTCGTTTTTAAAATATTTCGTCATCGTGCGGGTGTAGCGCTCGTCGCCGTCGTCGCGCCAGTGCCAGTAGTTAAAATCGCCCGCATGAAAAAAGCTTTTGCCCTCGCACCTTATAAAAAAGCTGCCGCCTATATCCGTCGAGCCGAACTCACGCACATAAATATACCCGTCCTCGTACGTCTTTCCCTTGGTAAGCACTGCGCAATTGACGTCTTTGCCCGCGGGCACAGTCGAGTCGAGTATATAAACCGTATCAGTATTTACGTTTGCCCACTTGAATATACCTTTGTTGAAGTGGTCGCTGTGCGAATGGGAGACAAAAACATAGACCCGCTGCTTCGCTTTGAGGTCTTCTTCGCTTACCGAGCCTTGCTCTAACCCCTTGTTCTCGTTCTTGTAGTGGTCGAACACGAGCAGCGACTCGTCAAGTTCCACCGCGACTGCGCTGTGATGAAGAAAATAAACGCGCATGTTAATTCCAATTCGCTCCAAAAGTATAATATACTATTAGAGTATTGTAGCACAGCGCAACTGCACGCACAACATCAGCCGCTGTTATATATGCTCCAAAGCGTCGCATGCGTGCCTTTCTCCATCATGCCGTCGAGTATCTGGCGCTCGTCAAGCTCGCAAAGCACCCCCATGTTTTTGTCGAGCACCGTAACGATATTATACTTGCCCGCCTCGAATTCGCGCATTATGTCGCTTACCTTTTCGCTCTGCATTGCCGCGAACCTGTTTATCGTTAGAGTCTTGCGCGAGTCCATCCTTTGCCTCTTGTCGGAAAGATCCCGTATCAGCGTATACGGCGCGCTCCTCATTTCCTTTATCGACGATATGCATAAGAATATGCCCATCACAAAAAAGCTGGGGTTGAATACTCCCTGCACCCATGTATATACGCCCGCGCCAATTATTATCGCCGCGAAAAAAATACCGAGCATAGACATGAACTTAGTTGCCCGCCTGTAGCCCATGAAAGACGCAAAAGACGCTCGCGCTATCCTCCCGCCGTCGAGAGGAAGCGCGGGCAAAAGGTTAATGGTGGCTATTGCAAGGTTGGCGGAAATAAGCTTGCCCGACAGTGCAAAGCTCTCGTAATACCTGTCTATTATAAATACCGCGCACGCTGCCAGCATGTTCGCCGCCGGGCCCGCCGCCGCGACAATTATCTCCTTCGCCCTTGAAAGCGCAAAGCACTGCATCTTAGCCGCGCAGCCGAACGGGAACAGCTCCATCTCGGTTATAGTCATTCCAAGCGCCGCGGCGGCCAGTATATGCGCCCATTCATGAAGTATGAGCGCCGGTATGGTACACAGAACGACGTCGCCCATACCAAAGGCTATGAGTGCCGCGACGGCCGGTATCATAAGCGGGTTTATCTTAAACCTGCCGCCGAACAGCCTTATACCCTTCATCTGCCGCTACTCTGGCGCCGGCGCCGTCCACATCTCAATATATGTCATAGGGTCCACGTATACGTCGCCGTTCTTTATCTCGACGTACAGATAATCGCCGCTTAAGTTTCCTATCTCCTGCCCCGGCATCACGATGTCGTCCACCTTTACGCTGGGGTCGACGTTATAATAATACGCCGTCTCGCCCGTGTCGAGCTTCTCCTTTATGTAGCCCTTGCCGTCTATCTCGCCTATGTATTCTATCGTGCCTTTCGCAATGCTCACTATCTGCGTGCTCACCGGGTCTATCCTTACGCCCTTAGAGCCGGACTGTCCGAACGCGGTCAAAATCTCGCCGTCGGAAGGAAGCACCGCCACACCCTCGGGCAGAGGGCTGAACACGCTCTGCGTCTCGTCGTTCAAGTTGTCTACAAACTTGAGCCGCCCTATATCCTTGTCGATATCAAGCTCATGTTCCACAGCGTTGCCCAAAGTATCCGTTATAGTGTTCGCGGCGGGCGAGTTTATGCTCGCTATGCCGAGAATCACCACGGCTATTGCGGCGCAGATACCCGTCTTTATCATAAGCCTCCTGTATCCGCCGTCATCCGCCTCCTTTGGCTTGTCGTCCACAATTTTTATAGATATGCCCCGCTTGCCGACGTCGTCGGTATTTTCGCCCAATAGCGCACCGAGCTTCCTCGACGCCCAGGTTTTATGCTTTCGTTTGTCAGGCTCGGGCTGCTTAACCTCGCTGGCAAAGCCCTCGAGTTCCAGCTTCGGCAGACTGTCCTTATCCATCATTATGCCTCCTTATTGCTCCATAGCCCGCGGCATATGGAGACGATGTGGTTATACTCACAGCGCTTCATTTTGATTAATATCGCCTTCGCCATATGTATATTGCGAAAAAGAGCGAATAATTCTGAACCGGGAAAGTATTAAAGGGGCATAAAGCGTCGGGAAATGTTATAATACACATCTTCACACCAAAAAGCCGCTGAAAGCGGGAGCGGCGTAAAATTCTGTGCGGAAACACTGAAAGACGTTATACGGATAATAGAAGAAAATTCCTGATAAGAGTATTATACGACGGATTCCTGATCCTTCTTCTTTGCGCTTCTCCTTTTCACCCTGCTTACAAAGAACACCGCGCTGAAAATAATGATTACTATAGCACGAACCAGCATCTGGTCGTAAGAAGACATGTTTAACAAGTTCATACCGTTACCAAGAAGCGTCCATCCAAACGCCGGAACGAGAGCGTAAAATACGCTCCATTTGCTGTCCTTAAGCCTTAGGGACGACACGGCGAAAAACACTAGCGCCACAACGGCATAAAGCTCCTGTCCCGAATCCTGCCGGGCAGCGCCTAGCCGCTTTGCTATAAAATAACCGGCTAAAGCCGCTATCGCTGCGCTGGCGGAAAACGCTGCTATATGGGCTATGTTTTTGCGCCACAGCGCTTTATTTTTACGTGACCCTGAGCCGCTGCTCAAATGCCTGTCTTTTGGGAGCCGCAGCTTTGTGAAAAATACAAGCGCTGCGCAAACCGCGGCCGCTATTACCGGCAGCAGATATGCGTTTAAAACATCCGCGCCGCCTGTCATTTTCAATGACGTGCCGAAAACGAGCCGCGAAGAAAGCAGAGCAAGCGCGCCTGTTATAAGCGTCGCTATTACCGCGGGCATATTCGTCAGTGTAACGATTAGTCCGTTCACTATCCCTATAAGCACGCATACACCCAGCGCGGAGACTAAGCCCCAAAGCGGATCGCCCGACGCCGCGATATACCCTGCAAGCACTGAAATCGGCACGAACGATATATCGGGGCCGCCTGCTTTCATCGTCAGCGCCACGGCAAGTGCGGCTGCGGCATAAAACCCGAACTGCACGTCGGCGACGTTGCGTAAGTTTTCAGCGCTAAAAAACCGGCTATCCGTCATGCACAGTATAAGCGCGCCCAGCAAAAATATGCCCGTAAGCGCTAACCCCGGAATATCCTTATTACCCGGATGCACGGGCTTTGAATATCCGTTTGCGGGTTTCCAATTTCCAAGGGGAGCCCTTTTATCCTCAAGGCTCTCCACCACCATATAACAGGTTATAAACGTAAGGAAAATACCGAGAAACCAATATGCAAAAAAGCTGCAGCCTTTATCCTTTGCCAGCTTTGCGGGCATCAGCGAAAGCGCCGCGTTTACCGCAGCGGCAACAATTATGCCTATGACGTTGTAAGTCAAGCTTCTACCCCCATGTTAAATAACATACAAAAACAATAAGCTGCTTTTTTTATTTCGTTCTTAAAATATTAAACTATATTGTTCAATCGCACGCTATTGCACCTTTGCGCCGCATCCGGGGCAGTACGGATCGCCGCCTGCCAGCCCGTGCCCGCATTTAGAGCAGTAGCTGGAAAACTGGCCCTGCTGCGGATTTTGATACCCGTACGGCTGATACGGAGTTTTTTCAGGTAGACAGACGGCTATTATAAGCCCTATCACGAACGACGCGAAAAAGCCAATGCACCAAAAAGCGCCGAAGCTGTATCCTTTGTTTTTCGCAATATACGCGGGAATAAACGCAAGGCCTACGTTAGCCCCTATTCCCAGTATTATCAGTATTATCGCGATGGTTGGAATTCCGCTATATATTGGCACTGACATGCATGATACCCCCATAAATTTACTTTGCACTTATTATATCAGCGATTCTATGTATATACAATCGCTGTGTTTCACGGCTGCATAACTTAGGCTTCTCCCCGAATAGAAAGCTTACTTACAGCAATTTATGCACTCTTATAGGCTTCTCCTTGAGGAGAAGCTGTCGCCGACAGGCGACTGATGAGGTGTAAAAAAGATGAGCAATCATACAATACAAAATACTAGGCACAAGTCGATTTTAGATCGCCTGTTACAAGATTCATCAAGTTAAGGAAGGGGGGAACACCTCATCCGACGCAGCAAGCCGCGCCACCTTCCCCTCTAAGGGGAAGGCTTATTTATAGCAATTTTTATGCTCAAAGGCTTCCCCTCGAGGGGAAGCTGGCAAATGCGAAGCATTTGACTGATGAGGTGTACTGAAGAAGCTGTCGCCGACAGGCAACTGATGAGGTGCTGCTTATACCAGCAAACATCCCCTCATAATGGCCATTATACAAAAATAAGGCTCTTTCGAGCCCTATTTCTTTATCACTTTAGATTTTGCTTATAGCCTCTATTATCTTATCCACCGCTTCGTCCGCGCCGAGTTCTTCCGCAGACGCCGACGCCCTTTGCTTATATTCGACGATGCCTTCAGCTGCCCTGCGTCCTACTGTTATCCTGTGCGGTATGCCTATAAGGTCCGCGTCCTTGAACTTTACGCCCGCCCGCTCGTCGCGGTCGTCTATCAGCATTTCTATGCCGGCTTTGGTCAATTTATTATATATTTCCTCAGCAAGCGCCGTCTGCTGCTCATTTGCCGAGCTCACGGGTATAACAATGGCGCTATAAGGCGCTACGCTGTCCGGCCATATAATGCCGTCCTTATCGCAGCTTTGTTCTATTATGGCCTGCATAGTGCGGTTGAGGCCTATGCCGTAGCTGCCCATGATGCACGGCTTCTCCTTGCCGTCCTGATCCAAGTACTTGCAGTCCATGGCTACGCTGTACTTAGTGCCGAGCTTGAATATATGCCCTACTTCTATGGCGTTGGCTGTCTCAAGCCCTTCCCCGCACTCGGGGCAGGGGTCGCCCGCTACAACCGTGCGTATATCGACCACTTCGTCCGATGTAAAATCGCGCCCGAAGTTTACGTTTTTATAATGATAGTCCGTTTCATTGGCGCCCACGAGGAAGTTGCCCATACCAACTATCTCTTTGTCAACTATTATCCTGTCGGCCTTTATGCCAACAGGCCCCGCAAAACCCACCTGCGCGTTCGTCGCTTTCATTACGTCTTCCGCGCCCGCAAGCTCGAGCTCCAAGCACCCTAAGTAATTCTTCAGCTTCGTTTCGTTAAGCTCCCTGTCGCCCCTCACCATAGCGGCTACCACCTTGCCGTCCGCAATATACAGCAGCGTCTTGGCAAACTTTTCGGGGCCGTAACCGAAGAAGCCCACAAGCTCCTCTATGGTTCCGGCGTTGGACGTATGCACTTTTTCCATAGGCTCCTGCGCGCCGTCAAAAGGCGCCGCATCAAGGCAAGGCGCAAGCTCCGAGTTAGCCGCGTAACCGCAGGCAGGGCATATCGCAATCCTGTCGTCGCCAATGTCGGATTTTATCATGAATTCCTGAGAGCCCGAACCGCCCATTGCGCCCGTATCAGCGTGCACTACGACATATTTGAGCCCGCAGCGGTCGAACACCCTGCAGTACGCGTCGTACATCTTCTTATACGATTCATCGAGCCCTTTTTCGTCCACATCGAACGAATACGCATCCTTCATCACGAACTCGCGGCAGCGTATCATACCGAACCTCGGGCGGCGCTCGTCGCGGTACTTCGTCTGTATCTGATACAGCGTTTTGGGCATTGCCTTATAAGACTGCATCTCTGGCTTTAACAGGTACGCGAATATCTCCTCGTGCGTGGGCCCGAGGCAAAAATCCCGTCCGTTCCTGTCCTTAAACTTTATCATCTCGGTGCCGAACACGTCCCACCTGCCCGATTGCTGGTAATACTCCGCCGGCAAAAACGCGGACATTATAAGCTCCTGCGCGCCCGCGGCGTCCATTTCCTCGCGTATTATGTTCTCTATTTTCTTGAACACCCTAAGTCCCAGCGGCATCAGCGCGTACACTCCCGCGGCAAGGCGGCGTATCATGCCCGCCTTAAGCAGCAGTACGTGGCTTTCGGCCTCCGCCTCGGAGGGCACTTCTCTCTGGGTGGAAAACAGCATTTCGGACATTCTCATTGCGGTCTTAGCTCCTTATTCGGTTTGCTCGAAAAGTCGCGCTTTTCAGGGCTTTACCAATATTCCCGCAAAGTATAACACAAATAAAAAGCGCTATCAATAATCATAAAAAGCGTTTTAAGCGCCGCGGCGGGAAAAATATATGTTCATTGCCGCCTTTTATGCTATAATGTGTAAGGAAAGCGAGTATTGGTATTATAATGTACAGATATATTTTACTGGACGCAGATAACACGCTCTATGATTTCGACAAAGCCGAATATTTAAGCCTCAAAGCCACGCTGGAACATTTCGGGCTGCCGTTTTCGGACGGCATAGCAAGCACGTATTCCGCCATCAACCTTGGGCTTTGGAAGCAATACGAGAAAAAGCTCGTACCGAAAGAAACTATACTTACTCGGCGCTTTCAAGAGCTGTTTAAGCTGCTGGGAGCGAGCGCGGACCCGGGGCTGGCTAATGAGATCTACCGTAAAAACCTTGAAACGAAATCGATACTCCTGCCGCACGCCGAAGAGGTTTGCGAGGAATTATCAAAGCATTTTACTCTGGCGATAGTAACTAACGGCGTCGCGACGACGCAGCGCAGCCGTTTTCTTATTTCCCCGGTACGCAAGTACATAAAGCATCTAATCATATCCGAAGAGCTGGGCACCGCAAAGCCTGACATAGCTTTTTTCAACGCGGCGTTCGAAATAATAGGCTGCGCCGACAAAAGCGAAATACTGGTGGTGGGCGATTCGCTCTCTTCCGATATAAAGGGCGCCGCAAACGCAGGCGTGGACTGCTGCTGGTTCAACCCCGGGCGGCTTCCCAACGACAGCGGCTGCGACATCACGTATGAGATATCCGACCTAAGAGAGCTTACCCGGTTACTGCTTGATGGCGGCGCGAGGCGTTTTGCGGATAAGTAAATAAGTTATTTAGCGAAAACCGGAAAAGGTATATAGTGTAGTGAGGTGTGATATGAACGAAGGCAGTGTTAACAAGGAGTACATGCTTGTCAACGTAGCTGAAGAGCTTGTTAAGAAAAAAGTAAAAGAGATGATGCCGTCTTACGACATGTGCCAGTGCGGCAAGTGCTATCTCGACGTATGCGCGCTGGTGCTCAACCAGACGCACTCGCGCTATTACACGACGGAGAAGGGCAAGCTGCTAAACCTGCTGGATGCGACAAACAACCAGTTCAAGACGGATCTCGTCGTCACAGTGCTGGGCGCCATGAAACTGGTTAAAGAACATCCGCGCCACTAGCTTTAAACAACTTAATCGTCACCCAATCCGCCGCTTCGGCTTTGTCGGGGGGGCTTCAGCTTTTCTGCTCGCGCAGATACAGCTTTCTTAGCAGCTTATAGCTGGGCTTAAAGAGCAGCACCGCTGCAACCGCGTTTCCCGCGCAGTGCAGCAGATCGAATATTATGCCGCTCATCCAGTAGGCTGCCGCCGTGCCTATGCCGCCCATAAACAGATACGGGATAGCGCTTAGCGCTCCGAACAGCAGACCATAAATGCCGGATACGACGGCCCAGAACAGCGGCTGCTCGTTTTTACGAAGAAGCAACACCGCCGCCGCGAGTATGGCCCAAATATAAAGGTAGCTTATCCACCACAACCCGAATCCGAATATAAGCCCTTCCGCTATTACGAAAACGTATATCGGAAAAAACGCTTTTTTCCCCAATACCAGAGTATAGACAATAACGAGAAGCGAAACGAGCTCAATATTAGGAAGCACTGCAAGCGCGACCTGTACCATTATCAGAATCGCGCTTAACAGCCCGAGTAGCAGTATTTCCCTTATCGCCAGCTTTGAGTTACCAGCCGACAGTGAAAGTGATTTCAAACTTATCTCCGTCCTTTATAGGCGTCAAGTCAACGCCTGTCATTAAAGGCTCGCCGTTCTGCGTCAAACACCACCACTCCTGTTTGTCGCCGTCTACCGTTTCGCCGTCCGCAGTTTCTATAAAAAGTCCCGTGCTGGATTCCGTACCCTCGACAAGCCCTTTTTCCTTCAGCGCCTGTCCCAAGTATTCCGCGGTCGTGGTTATGTCTATGGTCTTTGCCGTCTTGTCGGAATGAACTACCTCAACTTTGATATCCTTTTGCCCGCTTACCGGCTGGTTCAGCACCAGAAAATACACCGCCACGAAAACGGCTATCAATGCGGTAAGCATAATTGCCCCGATGGCTATAGTCCTGTTTTTTCGTTTTCTTTCCATAAGAAACCTCTTTTTCATTTTGTATTATCCGCAAAGCAAAGATACAAGACGACGTTACACCCCGAATGAAAAACGCCCGGGCTGATGCACGGGCGTAAAATTACTTTACTGGCGTCTGCATCTTCCCTCCGAAGAAACTCGACTATCAACGCATACGGCAGGTTTACCGGCTCGGCTTCATCCCGTAAAAGCGCCTTCCCGAAAAAATCAGTGGCATAAAAGCTTTTACAGTCGACCATACGGTAGCGGGGGCTGCAGCGGCATTTCACCGCTTTCCCTATTATCCCATAAGCTTTTTTCAAAGCTCAAAGGCACCGCAGCGTAATACTATTAATTTACGAAAAGGATAACACAATGACAGTATAGCGTCAATAGAGATAAGGAAGGCTAAGGCTTTTTATCAAATAGAAGTCGCTAATTTGTAGCGTTCTGTAAACTGACGACAAAAGCCTATGATATTGTATCATAGGCTCAGACTGTCAAAAAAGCCAGCGTAGAGCTGGTTTTTTTGGTACAATGAAATAGGGTGATTGAGGTTGCTTAACAAGAATGAAGAGAACAGAAAAACACTTGAGATCGTGAATCTGGATGATTTA
>JAEZIZ010000038.1 GCA_023415915.1 Bacillota bacterium
TGTCCCCTATAAGCGCCGTTTTTTTGTTGTTGCGCACTACAAAACTGCAATGGGAAAGCACTCTCTTTCCATCGAACGATTTTGACACGTCCTCTACACTTACAAGCACCGAATTGTGCACCGCGCTTGGCATCACGTCGAAAACAATATCCTTCTGCTTCCACGGCTTCTCCACTTTCTCAAGCTGCTCAAGGCGCGTAAGCGCCGCTTTCGCGCTGCGGTCAAGTTTCTCCTTTGCTTTCTGCCCGCCCATCCTGTGCAGCCTTGCCTCCGAATTGCCCATACGCTTCGGCGGGCGCTTTATGCTCGATGACTTTTGCATTTTTTCCGCCGCGACCCGCTTAAGCCGGTCGCGTTCCGCCGCGTACCGCTCGTACCGCTCCTCATTGGTTGCTCTTTCAAGCTGCTTTTGCGCGACGTACTCCGAGTACCCGCAGCCATACAGCTTGCAAACACCGCGCTCTATCTCCAGCACCTTGTTGCATACTTTTTTCAGCAGCGTCCTGTCATGTGATACAATAATTAGACCGCCTTTGAACTCTTTTAAAAGCTCTTCAAGGCAGCGTATGCCCGTTATATCGAGGTTGGAAGTCGGCTCGTCCGCGAGCATTATGGCTGCGGGCTGCGAAAACGCTCTCGCTATTCTCTGCTTTACCTTCTCTCCTCCGCTTACCGTGCCGCTGCCCAGCCCCAGCTTTCCCGCTATGAGCTGATCGTAATCAATATTCGCTTCTTCGTCCAGCTGAGGTATTACCGCGATGCCGCCCCGCGCGTTAACGTTTCCCGAGTCGGGCTTAAGCTCGCCCGATATGAGTTTTAAAAGCGTAGTCTTGCCCGCTCCGTTCCGGCCAACGACTGCCACCTTGTCGCCTTCGTACAGCGCGAACGTCTTTAATTCTATTATCTTTCTGTCTCCGTAATATTTCGTTAAATTCTTTATTTCAAGCAACAAAAAAATCCACTCCTTTTGGAGAGGATCACCGTACAGCGCGCTAAAGCCGCGCTCCGCATTAAAATCGTGATCTTAAGGAAGTATATATACCAGCAAATCCTCATTACTTGCCGGGGAACGTACAGTAATCCTCAAACAGCCTTTCGGCATCAAATGATAATTATGTTTTTGGACTACTGCAGCTTCATCTATATAATCGCTCCTTAAGTTTTTTTACAGCATACAATATTTCGCAGTCCTAGTCAAGCGCCTGCTGCTTTCATTATTTCGTCGAGCGCCGGGCTGCCTGCGTTATCCCTAAGCAGCTTTTCAAACATGTCCCCTTTTTGCCGGAGCCGCTCCGCCGCGTTTTTCAGCGTAAAATCGCAAGGGGCCACGCCTGCAGCAAGCTCATCCCATCCGACCGGCATCGATACGGCGCCGCAGGGCACGGCGCGCGGCGAGTATACAGAAATTATGTTCTTTCCCCTGTACATCTGCAGATAATCGAAATATAGCTTTCGCCCGCGTTTTTTTACCTGGCGCTCTATCGTCATAATGTCTTTATACTTCTCCGCGAAGTATTTCCCGAAGAATTCGTTTATTTTGCGCCCCTGCTCGAACGTCATTTTTCCCGACGGTATGTATATCTGCAGTCCCGAAGCGCCCGAGGTTTTTACAAGGCTCTCTATGCCGAGCGACACAAGCGTCTCGTTGACTTTTAAAGCGCATGCCACAGCGTCTGAAAACGTCTGCCCTTCTGATGGGTCGAGGTCAAACACTAGCGAATGCAGCAGTCCGTCGGTAAACATGCAAAAAGGCGTATGGAACTCTATTACCGCGAGGTTCCCCAGCCATAATAGCGTTGGCAGGCTGTTTAAGTTGATAAAAGTATCTCCTTCGATATTCACAATGCTAACCCATTCGGGAGACTTGGCGGGCGGCCGCTTTTGATAAAACGATTTGCCTCCCACGCCGTGCGGAAACCTTATCGCGGTAAGCGCTTTGTTTGTAGTGTGGGGCAGCATATAGGGCGCAAGCTCCGCAAGCGCCTTTAAGTAATCTATCTTGCGTATGCCCGCCTCCGGCCAGAGCGGCTTTTCTGGGTTGCTTATGTTTATCTGCTTGCCTTCCAACTCTATGCCGCTCACAGTATCACCTCCTCCCCCGTCGCTTCCGACGCGCCGCTGTCGCTAAAGCCCAGCAGCACCGGATGGCGCAGCGTCATATGGTCCGTCCATTCCGCAAACCTTACCCAGCAGGTGAGGTAAGGGCGTACCCATACGACGTCCTTTTCCTCGCCTGTTTTTTCCTTTTGCATAAAATCTCTTATCAGCGCCCAGTCGCTCTGTTTAAGCCCGGTCGAAACCGCACCTACCGCCGTAAGCTCGCCTTCGCGGTACACGCCTAGCGAAAGCGACGCGGGCAGCGAGTTTTTCAGCTGCACGCCCGTCACAACGCAGAGTAGTTTTTTCGATATTTTCGTTTTGAACCAGTCGCTATGCTTCTTGCCCGGAACATAGCGGCTTTCCAGCCTTTTGGAGACTATGCCCTCCATGTTCTTCTGCTTCATAAGCGCAAACAGCGCTTCCCCGTCTTCAAAGCTGTCGGTAAGCGCGGCGGCCGGGCTGTTTGTAAAACGCTTTCTCATTATACGCTGCCTTTCGGCGAGCGGCCTGCCTCTTAAATCTTCGCCGTCCAGAAACAATATATCAAAAACTATATATTTAACGGGAATTTGCGAAGCAAGGCGCCTTATACCCGCTTCGCTGCGAGTAAAGCCCCGTCTTAATACATGGTAAAAAGAAGGCCGCCCTTCAACGAATACTACGAGTTCGCCGTCCAGCACGGCGCGCTTCGCGTCGACTTGCCCAGGCAGCGCTCTTAATTCCGGATACGCTGCCGTGCAAACGCCGCCTTTTTTAGTAAACAGCGTTATTTCCCCGCCTTCAATAACCGAAGCGCAGCGTATGCCGTCCCACTTCACCTGATGTATAAACCCCGGCTGTTTAACGACTTTGGGTACGCTTACAGGCTCCATACATTTTATTATCACGGCTAACCTTGGGCGCGCTTCCTGGCGGGCGTTTTCTTTGGCGCTTTCTCCTTCTGCGTTTTTTCTATGCTGGCCTTCAACGCCTCCATCAGGTCTATTACGTTGCTTTCAGGCGCTTCGGGCTGCGCGACGACTTCCCTGCCCGCTATCTTCGCTTCGATTATGCTTCTTAAGGCTTCGCGGTACTCGTCCGTATACTTCGACGCGTCGAACTTTGCCGTAAGATTGTCAATGAGCTGCTTTGCTATCTCCATTTCCCTCGCGTCCGCCTTTATCTCTCCGGGCAGTGCGGGTATTTCGGATACCGGGCGTATTTCGTCGGGGTAATATATCGTTTCGAGCGCCATAACGTTATTGTATACTCTGAGAACGCAGAGCGTCTGTTTGTTGCGTATCGTTATCTTTGCTATCGCTATACGCCCCGATTCGTTCATTGCGTCGCGCAGCAGCGCGTACGCTTTCGCGCTGGAGGCCACCTCGGGCTGCGGCGCGAGGTAATACGTTTTTTCATAATATATAGGGTCTATCTCGGCAAGATTCACAAAATCGACTATCTCTATGGTCCTCGCCTGCACCTCCGTTTTCGCTTTTTCAAGGTCTTCGTCGGTCACTATCACAAATTTGCCCGGCTCATATTCAAAGCCCTTAACTATATCGTCGGGCGGTACTTCCTCGTTGCAGAGCGGGCACATCTTTTTATACTTAATAGGCGTATGGCATTTCTTGTGGAGCGAGCGGAACCTTACGTCCTTTTCCTCGGTAGCGGTAAACATCTTTATCGGTATATTGACAAGCCCGAAGCTTATCGCTCCTTTAAACATCGTCTGCATATGTTTCCCTCCGGCATGCTTGATATTTTTAATATCTCCAATAGCGTTTCGAGTATGCCGCGCGTGTTTATATTAGAATAAATGTTGGAACATTTTGATAATAACGCCGTCAAAGTAAAAAAGGAGGGTATGCAATATGAAGAAGATAGCCTGCATTATAGTTTCTCTGTTGTTATTAGCATCAGCTCTTGTGGGGTGTGCAGCCGGGTCCGCCGAAAAAGTATACGGCAAAGGCGATAAGGATATTACCGTAAGCGCCGGAGGTACGTTCGTAATACAGCTTGAATCAAACCCGACTACGGGCTACGAATGGACGCTTAATATCAGCGACGAGTCGGTAGTAAAGCTGGAAAACCGGGAGTACAAGCAGCAGCCCCACGCTGAAGGCATGACAGGCGTCGGAGGCGTCGATGTGCTTAAATTCAAGGGTTTAAAGGCCGGCGAAGCTGAAATTACGCTTGTATATGAGCGCAGCTTTGAGGAGGATTCGGCCGTGGAAACTCTTGTTTACAACGTAACGGTTAAATGATTCCGGTATCGGGAAAAGCGCTTTGAGCTTGATTACACCCCATCAAGCCTCACGTCTTGCTGGGACCCCGTATGAACGCGGGCGCTTTTTTTGTGCCCGCGGATAAGCCGAATAATCCTTATGTGCTGCGAATATGATTTTCCAGCATCCCGACCAAAATCATTACTATGAACCCATAGCAAAGTCTGATAAAATAAAAGGCGAATGCACAGTCTCGTTTCGGGGGGAGTCATTTGGATATTGAAAAGTTTCAAAACGAATACTTTTCCCAGATAAACTTTGACAGCCATCTTTTGGCGCTGTTCGACAACATTGACGGCCTCTGTTTCTTTGTCAAGAATACGGACTTCGAGCTCGTATACGTAAACGATAACCTGCTTGAAATGTATAAGCTCAAAGATCTAAAAGATATCATCGGAAAAACGGACTATGATATACTCGATACATATCTCGCCGATAAATACCGTCTCGACGATATCAAGGTCATGAAGACCGGCGTTGCGGCGCTCAACATGATCGAGCTGGTGCTGAGCCAAAGCGGCATACCCGATTGGTTCATTACGAATAAGATACCGCTGTATTCAAAAAGCGGACAGATATTCGGATTGATGGGCACAATGAAGCATATAACCGTGTCCCAGTACGACAGCGGCGAAACGGATAAATACTCATTCATATATAATGTACTCGATTATATCGCGGTCCATATCGAAGATAAACTCACCGTCAAAAAGATCGCCTCCCACTTCAATGTATCTGAAAGGTGCCTTGAGAAAAGATTCAATGTATATCTCAATATGACTCCCGGAAATTTTCTTATCAAATACAGGATTCTTAAAGCATGCGATTTTTTATTAAAAAGCGGGGATATTGCGCAGGCCGCATTAAAATACGGATTCTTCGATCAAAGCGCCTTTACAAAGCAATTCAAAAGGCATATGCATATGACGCCGCTGCAATATTTAAAAAAATACAGGTAAACGGCTTTTGATTCACATAAGGTTTGGGGTCGCCAACGCTGTTCGATTATCCGGCCGAAACACTTCTTCCATTCGCATTTTTACCAAAAACATTTGATAATAACCTATAAACAACTTATTAAAACATCTAACATGATACTATAAATAAACACAAGGGAGTGATGAATGATGAACAGAAAATTCAATGTGGCTATTGTTGGCATGAGTTTTGGCGTCGAGTTTATACCCATTTATCAAAGACATCCCGATTCAAATCTGGTCGCGATCTGCCAGAGGAACAAAGACAATCTAGGTAGGCTGGGCAAAATATGGGGCATTGATAAGCTGTATACGGATTACCAGGCTCTTCTTCAGGATAAAAGCATAGATATCGTTCATATCAATACACCGCCCGAGCTACACGCGGACATGGTGGTTCAGGGCCTTGAAGCCGGAAAGCATGTCGCGTGTACTATTCCGATGGCTCTGACGGTTGAAGACTGCCACAGAATCGTCAAGGCGCAAAAGGCGACGGGCCTTAAATACATGATGATGGAGACCGTGATATACAGCAGGGAGTTCCTGTTTCTCAAAGAGCAGTATGAGAAAGGCGAACTCGGCAAGCTGCAGTTTTTAAGAGGCTCTCATCAGCAGGATATGATGGCGTGGCCCGAATACTGGTACGGATTCCCGCCTATGCTCAACGCGACGCACGCCATATCCCCGGTGCTCAGTATCGGCGACGACCAGGCGGAGTATGTGTCCTGCCTTGGGTCGGGCACAATCGACAAAAGTATGCATAAGAACTACGGCTGCCCGTTTTCTATCGAAACCACCCACATCAAATTCATGGATTCAGATCTTGGCGCGGAAGTCACGCGTTCGCTGTTCGGCGTCGCGAGACAGTACAGGGAGAGCTTCGACGTTTACGGGTCCAAAAAGAGCTTTGAGTGGACGCAGATAGAAGGAAAGCACCACATCTTCCATGTGGGGGAAAAGCCGTCCGAAATCGCGAAGATACCCGATTACGCTTATTTGCTGCCCGAGGAGATACGCGAATTTACGCAAAAGGGCGTTTACGACAACGCCGATAACGAACACCTCTCCTTTAAGCAGGGAGGCGGCCACGGCGGTTCTCATCCGCATCTGGTACATGAATTCCTGTCGGCCGTAAGGGAAGACAGGGAACCGGTGCCCAACGCGGTCCGGGCGGCCAACATCACCTGCAGCGGTATACTGTCCAATCAATCAGCGCTTAATAACGGGGAAAAGATATATCTTCCCGAATGGACTCTTACCTGAAGTCAAGCAAGGAGTATTATATGAAATTCGGTATCAGTACGTTTGTCTGGTGTTCGCCTTTTACTACGGCTTCATTTGACATCATACCAAAAGTCAAAGAAATAGGTTATGATGTGTTTGAAGTGGCCGCGGAAGAACTGGATCTGGTTGACTGGCGCCTGCTCAAAAAAATGTGCGACGATCTGGGGCTGGATATCACACTGAGCGGTGCATTCGGGCTCACAAGGGATATTTCCAGCGAGGACGCTTCCGTCAGGAAAGCCGGAATGGACTATATCAGCGACTGTTTGAATATCTGTGAGATACTGGGCTCTACCAAATTTGGAGGGCCTGTCTATTCTGCCGTCGGCAAGACGCGGTTCTTAACCGAAGAGGAAAAAAAGGCGGAGCGGGAAAGATGCTTTCAAAGCCTTAAAGTCGTTGCCGGTCAGGCACGGGACAGCGGCGTGGTCATTGGCTTAGAACCTATTAACCGGTTTGAAAACGACATGATCAATACGGTGGATCAGGCGCTTTCGCTGATAAGTGAGGTCGATTCAAAGAATATACGGCTGCTCATTGATACTTTTCACGCTAACATCGAAGAGAAGAGTATTCCTGCAGCGATACGAAAGGCCGGCGCGAGCCTTTGCCATATCCATGGCAACGAAAACGACAGAGGCACGCCGGGTACGGGCCATACGGACTGGGCTGGCATAAAGAGCGCTTTGAACGAGACGGGTTATGATGACATGATCGTGATAGAAACGTTCGGCGCGATATCAAAAGAGATTGCGAGGGCCGCGTCCATATGGAGGCCTTTGGCCGAGAGTCCGTACGCGCTGGCAAAGGAAGGCCTTGAGTTCTTCAAGCATTTGTTCCAAACGCCGTAAGTTTCGTTATGTACATGGGTAGAACGCTCATGAATGCGTCTTTAAAGAAGGTTCTGCATTATTAACGCTCGTTTACAACGTAATGGTTGAATAATTCGAATGTGCGAAAAGCGCCCAAGCTGTGATCCGCGGGCGCTTTTTTTTGCGCCGGAAATTATCAGTACTTTAATTGCAGCAGCCGGTTACGTTTCATAAAGCCGAATATGCATATACTGCTCCGAATATCATGTAAGAGAGGTGATGCGGCAATGGATCAGGATGTGCGTATAAAGAACCGTGTGCTTTCGGCGGACATGTATTACAAAAACACGCTGGTGCTTAAATATATAATTAACTACCCGTGGCTCGAATCTACGGAGTTCTTTCAGCAGTCTGTAAAGATAAACCAGCATTACGCGACAAAATCGATAGCGTATCAGCAGTACTGCGAACTTAGCCTTTACCAGTCGGCGGCGGAGGAATACGACAGCTCGGTCAAAAACGGCTATCCGGTAAGGGTGTTTGAAGCGAACGTAGACTACGCGCTTACATACAACAGAAACTGCGCGCTAAGTATGTATTTTGACACTTATGAGTTCACGGGAGGAGCGCACGGCAGCACGGTGCGCTATTCTGACACATGGAACCTAAAGGACGCTCGCCGCATGAGCCTTGCCGAAATATACCCCTCGTATAAGGACCATATAACGGATGAGATAAGCAGCAATATAGCCGCGCAGATGGCCGGAGGAAACAGAATATACTTTGACAATTACAGCGAAAACGTTTCGCAGTATTTCAACCCCGAAAGCTTTTATATCAATTACAGGGGAGTCGTAGTCTATTTCCAGCAGTATGAGATAGCGCCGTACTCCAGCGGCCTGCCCGAATTTACCATACCGTATTCAAACAATGTTCGCCGCCCGAAATGCAGGTAAGCTTTTTCAGGATTGTATGAGCGGCTCGAGCTTGCTTAAAAATTTGCCTACCGATAATCCGTCCTTTAAATCGCTGCCGGGCGTAATATGAATGACGCTCCATTCCTCGGTATGTTCGAGCGACTCTCCTGGCGCAACGGATTTCAGCGGAGAGAGCGTTTCCATCTCCGTCGTATAATCGCATGTATACGTCTCGTAAGATACGTTGTTGTCGGGGTATTTTTCCTCTTCGATATAGCGGTATCTTTTTATGAACACATTCTGGCCGTTTACGTAAGCCGCCCAGCCGCTTGCGTTATCTACGCCTATCTTAAACGGAGCCTTAACAGACGAGTCGTGCGTGAGTATTATATGGTCTTTAAGCCATTTTACCCTGCTGTCGTTCATATCCGTATACGGCCAGACGGACACGCTGCGGTTATTAGTCAGCCCTGTGTCCGGGCCGGTAAACGGTATTATCTCTATGCCGCCGGGCGCCATCATAGAAACAGCCGCGACTGCAAACTCGATTGGATGATCGTTCCTGTTGGTTATTCTGTGCAGCACTTTTGCCTTGTTATCGGATATCGTAAATTCCAACTGCTTTGCAACATTTGCCCACCCGTCAAGCGGCTGGGTTAATATTACCGTATCGTTTTTTATCTCATAACCGATTGGCAGGTCGTCGGGAAAATACGTCTTCGGCATCTCCTCGGGGCTCAGCCAGAGTCTGTGGCCGCCGTAAGCGGACCATTCGGTTTCGCCCACCGAAACCTTGACGCCGGGCGCAAGGCAGAACACATTGTCCATTCCGGCAAGCCCGAAATGCAATATCCTTATGCCGAAACCAAGCGCCGCTATTATATCGACCTTGCCGTTAGTGACCTTCAAACATTCGCCGAATTCGCTGTAGTAGTACTTTTGAACAGAAATACTCATATTGTTACCTCTCGTTTTATGACTGTATACTGCGATTCATGCAGACTTTTATGTTATTATTGGTATAAGTGTTGTTATTTGCTATCCAAGAGTATATCAAATTATATCATACAAGTAAAGCTGTTGACATTGCCTGTTCTTTATGCTATTCCATATGTCGAAAGAAGGTATTATTATGTATGGTTTTTCACCCGGCCGTGAGTACGCCTGGGCAACGCTCAACGAATATATGCATTCGGAGAACCTGCTGCGCCACTCGCTTGCAGTAGAGGCGGTAATGAGGCATTTTGCTTCCGTTTACAACGATGACGCGGAAAAATGGGGCGTCGTCGGGCTGCTGCACGACATAGACTACGAAATGTACCCCGAACAGCACTGCACAAAGGCAAGAGATCTGCTGGAAAAGCACGGCTACCCCGAAGAGTACATACGCGCCGTGCAGAGCCACGGGTACAAGTTCGTAAACGACATAAAGCCGGAATCCACTATGGAGAAGGTACTTTATGCCGTTGACGAGCTAACAGGCCTTATAGCCGCGGTCGCGCTGATGCGGCCGAGCAGGAGCGTGCTCGATTTAGGTGTAAGCTCGGTAAAAAAGAAGTGGAACCAAAAATCGTTTGCCGCGGGCGTGAGCCGGGAAGCTATAGAAGAAGGAGCAAATATGCTTGGTATGGAGCTTGGCGAACTCATCGGGCATACTATAGAGGGCATGCGCAGCGCCGCAAATGAAATAGGGCTCAAAGGGAATCTTTAACGCCCCTTTAAGCCCTGTATTTATACGCTTTATTTTAAAAACATTCTCAGCATTTTTTCTTTTTGCTTGGTAAACGGAGCGTAACGCACAGGCAGGTCTATCCACGTCTTTTTATCGACTATGCTCTTATAGTGCGTGAAAGTATCGAAGCTTAATTTTCCGTGATACGCGCCCATGCCGCTCTCCCCCACGCCGCCGAAGCCCATATGGTGGGTCGCCAGATGTATTATCGTATCGTTCACGCATCCGCCGCCGAACGACACCTCGCGCAGCACGCGTTTTTGCAGCGCCTTGTCTTTAGTGAAAAGATACAGCGCGAGAGGCTTGGGATGCGCTTTTATAGTGTTTATCGTCTCGTCAATATCGGTGTATGTTAGCACCGGCAGCAGCGGCCCGAAAATCTCCTGCCCCATTACGGGCGAATCCCATGTAATGCCGGTAAGTACAGTGGGCTCTATCTTTAAAGCTTCGCGGCTGCTCCGCCCGCCTATGGCGACCTGTTCCCCCTCAATGAGGCCCAACAGGCGGTCAAAAGCTTCCTCGTCCACTATCTTGGGCAGATTCTTATCCTCCAGCCCGCCGGGATAAAATTCGTTTATGGCTTTCTTCAGCTCGCTCACGAGTTCGTCCTTTTTACTCTGATGCACATAAACGTGGTCGGGCGCTACGCACGTCTGTCCCGCGTTTATATACTTGCCGAACGCGAGCCGTTTTGCTGTCAGCGGTATATCCGCAGTTTCGTCGACTATCACCGGGCTCTTTCCTCCGAGCTCTAAGCTTACAGGCGTTAAGTTCTTAGCCGCGGCTTCCATAACGGTCCTGCCAGCGCCCACGCTGCCGGTAAAGAACATATAGTCGTACTTATAATCGAGCAGATCGGCGTTTTCCTTGCGGCTGCCAAGAATAACGCTCACAAACTCGGGCGGGAATATGCCCGCTATCATCTCGGCAAGCACGCGCGACGTTTCAGGCGCCTTGTTGGAAGGCTTGAGCATCACGCAGTTTCCGGCGGCAATAGCTCCCGCGAGCGGGTCGATAGACAGCAGCACCGGGTAGTTCCACGGCGATATGATCAGCGTTACGCCGAAAGGTTCGGGCACTACGAAGCTGTGTGCCGCGAACTGCGCGAGAGGCGTTGCTACGGTGCGAGGCTTCGCCCATCTTCTTAGGTTTTTGATAAGGAAACGAAGTTCGTCCCTGCACATGCCTATCTCGGTCATATACCCTTCGCAGTCCGATTTGCCTAGGTCTGAGTGCAGCGCGTCAAGCAACCTGCGTTCGTTGGCTTCGAGAGCGCCGAGCAGCTTTTTAAGAGCGTCCGCACGGTATGATACGTCAAGCGTCGCTCCGGTGTCAAAGAACTTCCTTTGCGCGTTAAGTATCTCTATTTTGTTCATATTAGCCTCCATTACCCGCCCCACTATGGCGGAAATCTCAGATTTTCCGAATATCCTCGGTACCGGATACCACGGGTTGCCTTCTTTTACAGCCCAATCTACTATACGGGGCACGTCCCCGCTGTTAACACACTTAAGCTTATCGGGTATGCCCATGCTGCGGTTTAGCTCGCGTATCGCCGATATGAACTCCAGCGCGGCCTCACGTTCGCCCTTGTCTTTTACGTCCAGCCCCGCAGCCTCCGACAGGCGGGCAAGCTGCGCGTATATGCTGCTGCCGAACGCTTCCAGCACATACGGCAGTATTACGGCGTTTGCGCGCCCGTGCGCCTCGTTATAAAGCCCGCCCAGCGTATGGGCTATAGGGTGCACGTACGTAAGCCCTGCCCGCGTAAACGAATCTCCCGCATAGAATGAAGCGAGCAGCATGTTCTGCCTCGCTTCGATGTCGTCCCCGTTGTCGTACGCCCGTTTTATGTTGGCGAATATAAGCCTCACGGCGTCTTCCGAAAGCTTTTTGCAGCGTTTGGTAACGCCGCGCGTAATATAAGCCTCCACGGCGTGCGTCAGCGCGTCCATGCCGGTGTTTGCGGTAACGGCGGGCGGAAGCCCTTTAGTCAGCTCAGGGTCGAGAGCGCAGCATACCGGTATCAGCACAGGGTCGCTTACAGCGTACTTATGATGAGTACTGCTGTCCGTCACAACGGCCGCTATCGTCACCTCCGAGCCCGTACCCGCCGTGGTGGGTACTGCGAATACCGGCGGCAGCCTGCGTCTTACCTTCAAAAAGCCTCCCATTTCGGGTATCGTACGTTTCGGCCTTGCTATCCTCGCGGCCGCAGCCTTGGCGGCGTCTATTACGGAGCCTCCCCCGAAAGCGATAAAACCCCCGCATTCGCCGTCGATATACGCCTTGCGCGTTTCCTCTATTACGTCAATCGCAGGGTTCTCGATGACGCGGTCAAATATGGTATAAGCAATACCCGCGTCGTCAAGCGCGGCGAGCAGGCGGTCCGGCAGGCCCAGCCCCATTATCGTGCTGTCAGTCACAAACAGCACGCGGCTTACGCTAAAACGCGCTATTTCTTCCGGCAGCTTAAGCGCGCTGCCCGCGCCGCACAACACCACAGGCGTACGCCATTTCAAAAAATGCGACGCGTTGTAGAATACAAACTGGAAGATACGGTAGCCAGCCTTCTTTAACCGGTTCATGTTATTATCCTCCATAATCAATATGGATTCGGTATTAAGCTGCCCGTCCTGACTATGCCTTCGAACCCTTCTTATGCTGTTTGGCGTAACGCCGTCCCTCGTGCGGCATTTTGGATGTTCTGTTTATATAATATATGCTTTCATTACTTATATTAATATTTTTTGGTAAACTGTCAATCAGATATTGGGAATAAATAGCGTATAAATATTAAGGCGCATTGCTGCGCCTTTGTAAAGTATCAAAAAAGATATTTATGTCATTCCGAGCTTGCGAGGAATCCCATGGAAAACGCTTTAAAAGACGGGAGATCTTTTAGTCGTTGCACTCCTTCAAGCGAAGCTGACGGAATGACAGCTATGCTGTTTTTAACGGCCTCTACGGCGCATTGGTGCGCCTTATGTTTATGCTTATTATTTTATATTTGCTTCCAGCTGTCGGCCTTTGCCGACTCCACTATGCTTTCGCAGAGCTCCAGCTCCCGCAGTCCCGCCTCAAACGTCGGGAATTCAATATCGCCCTTCATGCCGCCGAGTATATAAGAGTACATCTTTTTAAACAGCTGCTTCGACGTGTCGGGGAAGCCTTCGTTATGCCCGCCGGGAAAACTCGTTATAGAGCGTGCAGGCTCAAGCAGCAGCGACGGGTCTTTTATGAGCAGCTCGTTGTTGCCGTCGCGGCGCCCTATCCAAAGCTCGTTGTTGCGCTCGGTGTCTAATGCGACCGCTTTTTTGCTGCCGTATATCTCTATATAGCACCTGTTCTTCCTGCCCGCGGCCACCTGGTTCACCGTAAGCGAGCCGTGCGCTTTGCCGCCAAAACGCAGCAGCACCGTCGCGTAGTCCTCGGTATTAATATTTACATCGCCGTAATCTTCAGGCGTAAGTATCTTTCCAGAATACGTCTCCACAGGCTTAAGCGGCTTCTTGCGCACCGGGTAGAATGTGGCGAAATCCGCGCACACGCTTTTAACTTTGAGCCCTGTTACGTATTCGACAAGGTCGAGCCAATGTGAACCTATGTCGGCTATCGCCCTCGACGCTCCGCTGTACTCCGGCTCAAGCCTCCAGTTGTAGTCCGTTTCGTAGAACAGCCAGTCCTGCTGATATGAGCCGTTTACCGCGAATATCTCGCCCAACTCGCCGCTGTCTATCATCGCTTTCACATGGCGCACCACAGGATAAAAGCGCAGGTTGAAATGTATCGCGTTTACTACGTTCTTTTGTTTAGCTATTTCCACAAGCTCGCGCGCTTCGCCTGAGTTCATAGAAAGCGGCTTTTCGCAGACGACGTGTTTGCCCGCTTCCATAGCCTCCTTTGACATCTTATAATGCAGGTGGTTGGGCGTGCACACGTGGACGACGTCAATATCCGGCCTTGCTATAAGCTGTTTGTAGTCTCCGTAATAGTCCGGAATGGACAGCTCTTCGGCCTTGGACTTAGCTACGGCGTCGTTTACGTCCGCAAGCGCTACAACGTCCGCAAGCCCCGTCCTGCGCAGCGCCTCGATGTGCGCGGGTCCTATAAACCCTGTGCCGATTACTCCAACGTTTAACCTTTTCATATCATCCCTCCTTGTTCTTATCCAAATTTCCGTCCGCCCACGATTCAATAAACCGTATCAGTTCGTTAAATCCCGGGCTTCTCGCGTTCCTTACATAAAAGCCCGAAACAGCCATACCGATCAGCAGCGACTTTTCGGCGCCTGCCCCTAGGCAGAATCCCACCAGGAACCCCGCGTTGAAATTGTCTCCCGCGCCGGTCGTAAGCGCGGGGCTGCCGCAGTATGCCCCCGGCCGCTCGCAGAAGCCGTCATCTGAAAGGCAGCACGACTCTTTGAGCGGGTGTATCACAAGCGTGCTTACATTGACGTAGCGCTTAATGAACTGGGCTATTTCCCGCAGGTTGTAATCGGAATATCCGAAGCTTGCGCCGTAGGCGTTCGCTACCTGCACCGCCTCGCGCAGGTTGAGCCCGAGTATTACGTTGAACCTTCCCGAAAAGCCGCTTATCGTTTCCAATGCGGCGCGCAGGTCCTCTGCCGGCCTCAACGCCGGGTCCGCTATGTCGAAGAACAATACCTTGTCCCTCGTCTCCTTCTTACAGAGCGGCAGCACTTCTTTGTATATGCCCTTCCATATCTGCTCAGAATAAGCCACCAAAGACCAGTTCTCGAAGCCTATAAGGCCGCATTCGTCGATAAGGCGGGCGAGCACATCAAGCCCCGCGCGCTGCTTTACGGCTTCGAAGGTAAGCTCCAGAAACGGCGAGAGCTTTGAGCGTATTATCTTGCCGTCCTCAAACTCCATTGCGTCGGTTGAGCTCGGGTTGGATACGTTATATACGCTCTCGCACCGCTTGGCCATATCCTCAAACACCGGATGTATGGAGGGGTACCCGATAGCGCCAATATACGACATGCGCGCGCCCAGCTCGATAAGCGCGTTTGCGAGTATCGGGCCGTTGCCGCCCAGTTTCTTTGAAACGGTGGCTATCTCGACGTTGGAGGACAGCCCCGACGTCGCCGCTATCCTTTGGCCGTATTCGGTGAGCGTTTTTACCCTTGTATAGTTAAGCGGGTCTATTCTTTTGTCCACGACATGTACGACTTCGTCGACAAACCCGTCGAAGCCTATACAAGCGCGAATACCCGATTGTTCTTTGCCGCAAAGCCACTTTGCAAGTTCCTTTAGTTCTTTCGCTCGCTCGGTATCCATTTCAGCCTCCCGACGTTACTGCCTCAGACTAAAATTCCTCGATTACATCCGGCAGCTTCAATGAGCCTTCGGCTTCGCGCTTCCTTGCGTCTTCCACTATCTTCTTTGTCGCAGTGGCGCCGAATCTCGT
>JAEZIZ010000068.1 GCA_023415915.1 Bacillota bacterium
ATTCAGAGGCGACCTCAATGTGACAATGACATGCGAACTCTTGCCATATCTCAATTATAGCTGGGTTGTGCGTAGATGGAAGATGTTTTCGTTTATTGTGGTGCGGGTAGTGCATGATGATTCAGAAGGAACGTAGCGACTGAAGAATCTTTAGAAAACGATTTTGTTTAAGATTCCCGTCCCTTCGGTCGCTTACGTTCAGAATGACATATTTAGGGCTATTTAACACTCTGACTCGATGACATAGTTATATTCTGTTAGAGGCCTCCTTGTACTCCCAAAGGGTGCATGCCCTCTTTTTATACGTACATGCAAACCATGCTTTTCGGGCGGACGCAGAGGTCCGCCCCTACAATTATGAAAGAAACTTAAGTGCGCGCAAGGGCGGGCCTTTAGCCTGCGTAAACGTAAAATATCAGCTCCACCTGTCGATATGCAGCGCTTCTTCAACGCTTACTTCTTTCTGCGGTATTATCCTGGCGTCGGGGGACTTATAGCCAAACGGCAGCAATACCGCGATTTCAAGCTCTTTTGGTATTCCGAGCACTTCTTTGATTGCCGGCGTGTTGTCGGGCACCATAGTAGTGCCGAAAACGTCGTCCTCCGCAAGGCTCAGCAGTATGTTCTCTATGCACGCCCACACTGCGGCGTGGCAGTTTAAATCGGCGGGCGTTCTGCTCTGCGCAAACGCCTTCTTGGGCTTATAGGACACGACGAGCACTTCGGGCGCTTCCTTAAGCATCCTGTTCTGCCTGGGTATGGCGTACATATACATCTCCTGCGCGAGCTTCTCGTATTCTCTTTTCAGGGCGGCTTTGGACGTTTCCGACACCTCGTCCTTCATGCCCTCCGCCGCTATTATACCGAGCCTTAGCGCGGGGTCTTTAACGAGCGTAAAATAGACCTGCTTCTGGTGGTTGTAGCTAGGGGCCTTTAAACCCGCGTACAGCGCCTTTTTTATTACCTCTTCCGGCACGGGCTTACTAAGAAAATCCCGCACCGTCCTGCGTTTATCAACAGCTTCCATCAGTTCCATAATAATTCCTCACTTAATGCAGTAAAACTTACGTCTGCTACCGTAATATGGAACGATTATAACACACATAAAGCAATAAGGGAATATATGTTCGATGTTTTACTTATTATTATTATGCTTCTTATTCGTATTACGCTTAAATATGACTTTTCTGTATTCAAAAATTGAAAATATATGCGAAAGAACGTATATAGATATAAAACCAGTAAAGTAAATTCCGGTAATATCGCCAGGGAAATCTTCAATGTTACCAGTAAAATTAAATAAACAATAAAAGGTGAAGCCTATAAGTAAAAAAATATATATGTTCTTACTTGGGCTCCCGTTTTCTGCTAAACCGATTCTTTTAAAATATGCGCCTTTCAAAGCCGCATATTTCTTACAGTCTCTTAAAAAAATTCTATCAACTTGGAACGCTATACAGTTATTGTAGAAATTAAGATACCGAATATGGAATGCATTATTCATATAAGCTAAGTTCTCCGAATGTTCAAACTTTGTAAAGAGCCATCGTAAGCCCAGCAACGCCCTTAATACTTTAATAAAGAGAGGGGGCAATATTAAAAATATTAAAGTATAAAAAGCGTTACGTGCTATACCAAACAAAAAAACTTTCCATCCCAAGTTCGGATCGTATTCAATTCTATTATTTAATAGCTCATATAGAGTGCGGTATATATTAAGCAATAAAGAAAAACTATAAAAAACAATAATAAGATATGAAATAAAAAGTATAAAATCTATTATGCACTTGTGCAATGAGTATCTCTTTTCCAAATAGAACAAACCAGTTTTACTGTCTGCGAAAATACCGGTCAGTTTATAAAACCCGTTATTTTGTATCTTGAGAAACTCTAAAAACCTTGGTTTATTAGTATTCATACTAATCATCCCGGTTCATCTGATCTGAGCTTTGAAATAAGCTCTTTAGCTTCTTCAACGATATACAGCTTGTTGCCGTGGACGATGACGTACTCCAGCGCTTCCTTCGCGCGGGGTGTGTCGCCGTAATGAAGATATATTTTTGCGAGAGTGAATTTTGCGGCGGCGCGCTCGCAGTTGTTTTTTGAAGCTTCAAACAGCTCTGCAAATGCTTTTTCGGAGTAGTCGTAAACGCCGCGCGCAAGGTTGACGCCGTACTGCGCACTTAAGTGAAGCCTTTTGTATTTGTTATAATCGCGCGGGCTCAAAGCGGCTGCGGCTTTTATAAGCAGATCGAGATTTTCTTCCGCCTCGTCCGCAAGGCCGAGCTTTAAACATACCGATATGAGATTGTTATGATATACGACGCGGGATATGTCTTTTGCACGGCCGCTGCCGGAGATGCTGAATTGCTTCAGTATTTCATAAGCCTCGCTGTATCTGCCCGCGGCGGCAAGCCCCGAGCTTAAACTGATCTGTAAATCCGGCAGCATCCGGGGCTGGTTCATGTCTTTGAATCCGGCGATTATATGCTCATAGACGCCTATATACGGCGCCGGATCGCAATCGTCAAAAAGTATGCGGCCTATACTGCCTGTCAGCGTTCGCGCATACGTCGGGACGGCAGCGTACGGCAGCGGAATAACAATAAAGCAATACAAAAGCATTAATGCCGGATATTTGTGAAAAACGGGCAGATTATTAAAGTACAGTATATAAACAGCGCCTGCGGCTATTATCCAGCCGATCACAAGCGCTCTGAAGTGCTTATACAGGAATATTAGCGGACGGTAGTTAATATCCATATACTTATATTAACACAACGTAAAAATAAAAGGAAACGGTTTAACATTTCCCGGGATTTTGTGATTATTTGTCTGACTCTATTCTAATGCGCGATACTTTATGCTACATTAATGGCTGAAAAGGAGTTTTTATATGAGCAATAGTAAAGTAGCGGTAATGCAGTGCGGCTCTTATGACATCGGCGAGGTAACGGACAAGCTGAACGCTGGTGCGGAGCTTTTAGGCGGCTGGGGCAGGTGGTTTAAGCCCGGCATGAACGTGCTGTTGAAGGTGAACCTTATAGGCCCGATGCCGCCCGAATCGGCGGCGTTGACGCATCCGGAGTTTGTGCGCGCCATAACGCGCATAATAAAGAGTTTGGGCTGCAACGTATGGATAGGCGACAGCGCCGGAGGCGCTATAGGGGGGAAGTCCCAGACGGGGAGAAGCTTTAAGGTGTCGGGGCTCGAGAACATGGCAAACGAAGAGGGCGCCGAAATAAAGAACTTCGACAAGGAAGGCGTAGTGGAGAAGGCAGGCCCGGGCGGCGGGAATATGTACCTGGCTAAGCCGCTGTTTGAGGCGGACGCTATAATAAACCTGCCGAAGCTTAAAACGCATATGTCGGCGACATACACGGGTGCGGTGAAAAACCTGTTCGGCTGCGTGCCGGGGCAGAAGAAGGCGGAATACCACAAGAACTTCCCAACGCCGCAGGCTTTCGGCGAGGTTATATGCGGCATCAACAAGGCTGTTAAAGTAAGCCTTAACATAATGGACGGCATACTCGCCATGGACAAGCAGGGCCCGGTTACGGGTCATGTATACGAGGCGGGCAAAATACTCATAAGCGAGGATGCGCTTGCGCTGGACGCCGTGGCGGCGTACATGGCAGGCGCGCGCATAGAGAACATACCGTTCTATACGCCGGCGGTAGAACAGCGTATAGGCGAGTGGGACCTTGGCCGCATTGAGGTATGCGGGGACTTTGACGCTCCGCCGAAGCTTGCGGGGTTCAAAATACCGCGGTCGCTTATTACAGGTCGCGGCGGCGGGCCGGCTATGAAGTTTATCGTCGATCTGATGAAGACGCGGCCGCGCATGGATCTTGGCAAGTGCAAAGGCTGCAACGTCTGCGTAGACAGCTGCCCGGTTAAGGCGATAGACAGGGAGACAAAACGCATAGACTACTCAAAGTGCATAGAGTGCATGTGCTGCCACGAATTGTGCGTCCACAAGGCGGTAAAGCTGGTGCACGCAAACCGTTTGATGAGGCTGTTTTCCAGGCTTAAAAAAGAGGATTGACAAAAAGGACGGATGGGTCATAGTTTGCAGGATGGATATCTCGGGCGGTCAAAGACCGCCCCTACAATATGAAATAAACGTCACAGCGTGTAGGGGAGGGCTTCTTTATACCCCGAAGGGGTGCATGCCCTCCTGAGTTGAGTCAGAATGCGGGCGGGTGCGGAGACCCGCCCCTACGAACGGAATAGCAACATCGGCGTGTGTAGGGGAGGGCCTCTGTGCCCTACCGAAAAAGTCGGCAGGCTAGCGGGCGGGTATAACCTTTCAGGGCACACGACGGACACCCGTCCCTACGATATGAAAGAAACGTCACAGCATGTAGGGGCGACCTGTGGTTGCCCGAAATGTAAGCGAAAAAGGCGGGCGTTCAAAGAACGCTCCTACAATATGAAAGAATCTTCACAACACCGTAGGGGAGGGCCTCTGTGCCCTCCCATTATAAAGGCGGGTGTTCAAAGAACGCTCCTACAATATGAAAGAATCTTCACAACACGTAGGGGAGGGCCTCTGCGCCCTCCCATTATAAAGGCGGGCGTTCAAAGAACGCCCCTACGAATATGATGGGGCGTAATTCACACCCTTATAGCGCGCAGGGAGTTGAGTATCGCGAGCAGCGCGACTCCCACGTCCGCGAACACAGCCTCCCACATGGTGGCGACGCCTCCCGCGCCGAGTATCAGCACGGCGGCTTTTACGGCCATAGCCAGCGCTATGTTCTCCACAACGATGCGCCGCGTTTTGCGCGCTATGCGTATGGCGGGCGCAAGGCGCGAAGGGTTGTCGTCCATTATCACTATGTCGGCGGCCTCTATTGCGGCGTCGGAGCCCAAAGCTCCCATTGCGACGCCAATGTCGGCGCGCGCCAATACAGGCGCGTCGTTTATGCCGTCGCCCACAAACGCGACTTTGCCGCCATCCTCCGATATCAGCTCTTCAACAAGCCTTACCTTGTCTTCGGGCAGCAGCTCTGAATAAAACGCGTCGAGCCCCAGAGCTTCCGCCACGCGCTTCGCGCTTTCCTCCCGGTCGCCCGTGAGCATGAAGGCGCGCCGTACGCCTGCCTGCCTTAAATCGGCTATAGCCTGTTTCGCGCCCGGTTTTATAGCGTCCTCCAGGTATATCGCTCCCGCGGGCTTGCCGCATAGCGCTACATATACGGCGCTGGAGCCCGATTCGCGCACCGGTATGCTATTTGAGCCGAGCAGCGCCGCGCTGCCCGCGAGCACCTCTTTGCCGTTAATAACTGCCTTTATGCCGCGCCCGGATATTTCCTCGTAATCCGTTATTTCCGCACTGCTTATGGTATTGCCGGAGCTTTCAAACGCCTTGGCTATAGATTTTGCTATGGGGTGCGTCGAGTTGCTCTCCGCATACGCCGCGAGCCTTAATACGTCCTGCTCCGAGAACCCTTCGTACGCCTCTATCCGCGACACGCTGAATACGCCCTCGGTGAGAGTGCCTGTTTTATCGAGCACCACCGTTTTAACGTCACGCAGCGCGTCGAGATAGTTGCCGCCCTTTACCAGCACGCCCTTGCGCGAAGCAGCGCCTATGCCTCCGAAAAACCCTAAAGGTATCGATATGACAAGCGCGCACGGGCAGGATATGACGAGAAATATAAGCGCCCTTTCAAGCCACACGGAGAACGCTTCGCCGAGTATCAGCGGCGGCATGAGCGCTATCAGCGCCGCAGCAAGCACTACGGCGGGCGTATACACGCGCGCGAACCTGCTTATGAAGTTTTCCGCAGGCGCTTTGCGCTCGGCGGCGCGCTCCACGAGCTCGAGTATCCTTGAAACGGCGCTCTCGGAGTAGGGCTTTTCCACGCGTACTTCGAGCAAGCCGTTCTGGTTTATGAACCCCGAATAAACGGCGTCGCCTGCGGAAAGCGCTCGGGGTACGGACTCGCCCGTAAGCGCGGAAGTATCGGCATACGAGCTGCCGCTCAGCACCACGCCGTCCAGCGGCACGCGCTCGCCCGGCTTTATTACTATAATATCGCCCGCGTTAACCTCTTCTGGCGATACCTTTATATATTCGGAGCCCTTCTTTAGATTCGCGTATTCGGGCTTTATGACCATAAGGCTTGCTATGGAGCGCCGCGAACGCCGCGCCGCAAGCGACTGGAACAACTCTCCCACCTGATAAAACAGCATCACCGCGACGGCTTCAGGGTATTCTTTAATCGCAAAAGCGCCTATAGTGGCTAAGGACATGAGAAAATTCTCGTCGAACACCTTGCCTTTGGATACGTTTCGCGCGGCGTGCAGCAGCACGTCGCCCCCTATGACTAAGTACGCCGCAATAAACAGCGCAATGCTGTATACGGGCGGCAGGGACAGCAAAAGAGCTGCTGCGTACACGGCAGCGCCCGCGGCTAGGCGTATTATAACTGCTTTAACGCTGTCCTCGTGCGTATCGCAATGGGAGCAGCATTCAGACTGGCACTGACGCTGTCTGTTATCGGCATGGTGCTTCTGGCCGGGCAGCAGCTCGCGTCCGCAGCCGCAGGGGCAAAGCTCGCATTTGTGTTCCAGCTTAAGTTCCATATATAAGCCTCCTAGTTTATGTCTCGTAACGCGGCTTGACAGCCCTACGCGTTTCGTTTATCATTAATCTATAGCATATTATATACTCATATGAACAAGTATTCAAGTGTTATGGAGAAAAAAATGGCCGAATTTATAGAAAAGTGTGATTGCGACGTAGTACACGAAGAAACTGTGAAGCGCGTGAGAGCCGCGATGCCGCCGCTTAAGGAGCTCGACAGCCTCGCGGAGGTGTTTAAGGTGTTCGGCGACACGACGAGAATACGGATATTATGCGCGCTGATTGAGGCGGAGATGTGCGTATGCGACATAGCAAGCCTTTTGAACATGACGCAGTCGGCGATATCGCACCAGTTAAGGCTTTTAAAGCAGGCAAGGCTCGTAAAAGGCCGCAGGGACGGCAAGATAGTATACTATTCGCTGGACGACGAGCACGTAAAAATGATATTCGACCAGGCGCTGGTGCACGCACGGGAGAACATAAGATGATATTTTCCAAGGGAAGCGTCGCGATTAAAGGAGGGGAATGCCCTCCTTTTTATGTGTAATGAAGCTTTAACGAGCGTAGGGGCGGTCTTTGACCGCCAGAAACGGTGTGCGTGGCGGGCGGGGATACCCTTTCAGGGCACACGGCAGAACCCCGCCCCTACGAGAAGGAAGAGGCATCATTGTGTGTAGGGGAGGGCTTCCATGCCCTCCCGTAAGTAGAAATCGGGCGGGGATACCCTTTCAGGGCACACGGTGGAACCCCGCCCCTACAAGAGAAAAGAAGCTATAATGCGTTTAGGTGTGGTTTCAGATTGTCAGAAACGACACAAGCAGGCGTCCATAGTACGCCTCTTACGACAAAAAAGAGGCTTAAATGCGCGTAGGGAGGGTTTCAATGCCCTCCCGATAGGGTATACGTCCTCCCGAATGGGTGCACGCCCTCCTGATATAGAAAATAAGAAAATAAATAGGTTTATATGTGGAGAGAAAACCCTGAAAATGATATAAAATCATATTCAAATGTATAAAAAATATAAATTGATAAAAAGAGAATGGGTAAGAATCCCATATATTATGCATGTCAGATGAAAAACGCAAATAAAAAAATGCTGCCTTGTGTCCGCGGGACATAACGCAGCCAGAATGAGCGTTGCATCAAACTTGCGGAATTTTTACTGACGTAACGCGCTATACGGGGCAGCAGCCGCTCTTATCCATAGCTTCTATTATCATAATGAGGTCTTCGAGCACCTGGCCGCGCTTTTGCTCGGGGATCTGCGCGAAAATAAGGCCGAAATCCTCGTCAATGGCGCCGTCCAGGTCGTTATACAGCGCCTCGCCCTGATCGGTCAGCTTTATCGTAACAAAGCGCCTGTCTTCGGGGTCGGATTCGCGCGAAACAAGGCCGCGGGTAACTAGATTGTTAACCGTGCGCGAGAGCGTGCTCGCGTCGAGCTTCATAATATGTGAAAGCTCGTTTAAGCTTATCGTACGCGTGCGCCCGATTTCAATCAGCGCATAGCATTGCGCGGGCGTTATGACGAATCCTGAAAGCTCGCTTTCCTCCATGGCGCCAAGTTTCCTCTCAAGTATGCGAATTGTCTCTCTGAACAGCTTTGAACCCTTAATATTACTCATATTTTGCCCAATTGCCTCCCGCAAGTATTGTAGCATGAAATAATTGCACAATGCAAGTATAATTTTTTACGATATTTTCTACATATTTAAAAGGCGGCTTTTCAGTGCCAATAGAGGCAAATGTACATAATCGGCGGCATAGAATGTAAATAATGAATACGAAAAGAGGTTGAGATTGATGCAGAGAGGAAAAGAGAGGCACATATTCCCGGGCAGCAACACTAGCGAAGGGTTTTTCTCGTATTACCAGTACATAATGCCGCAGAGGGAGGCGGAGCACATATTCTGTCTGAAAGGCGGGCCGGGAGTGGGCAAATCGACGTTTATGACGCGTATAGCGCAGAAACTGCAGAGCGAGGGAGCGGACATAGAATACCTGCACTGCTCGTCCGACCCGGATTCGCTTGACGCAATAGCCATGCCGGGACTGCGCGTAGCGCTAATAGACGGCACGACGCCTCACGTTATTGACCCCCAGAACCCGGGCGCGGTCGATGAAATAGTCAACCTCGGCGAGTATTGGGACCTTGAGGGCATAAAGCGCCACAAGGCGCAGATAATCGACATAAACGCGGAGGTAGGAAGGCTTTTCGGGCGTGCGTACAGGTATTTAAAGGCCGCTAAATGCATGATGGATGACAGCCTTGTCATATGCGGTATGGATAATACTGCGGGGGCGCTGGCGCATGCGGCGCAGATAATAGAAAAGGAGTTTAAAGGCGTGAAGGGGACGGGGGAGGGCAAGGCGCGGAAGATGTTCGCAAGCGCGATAACGCCGTCCGGTGTAGTGCATTTTTTAGACACGCTTTTTGATAATACGTATAAGCTATACCTCGTAATAAGCTGCTGGGGGACGGGAGTGAGCGAAATGCTAGGTAAAATCGCGCAGGGAGCGCAGATTCGGGGTCTCAGCGCCGAAATTTACTACTGTCCTATGGATCCGGCGCGCAGGATAGAGCACCTGGTAATACCGGCTTTAAAGCTGGCTTTTGTGTCGGAAAACAGGTATGTGGACATCGAGGCAAGGCCTGACGCCATAGTCGATTTGACGGCGTACGCGGACCAAAGAGAGCTTGACAGGGAGGACTTAAAGCAAAGCGAAAGCGAGTTTGATACGCTGCTGAGAGAAGCGGTTTTCACGCTGCGCCGCGCCAAAGATACGCACGACGAGTTGGAGAAGTTATATGTGCCCAGCATGGACTTTGAGGGCGTGAAGAAAAAGGGCGAGGAGATTACGGAGAAGATACTGGCGTACATGAAATGACATAGCTGTCATAAGCCTGCGTCGCAGCAGAGAAATATAATATAATTTTTCCGTATGACAATGATGTCATACTGGTTTCGGGGCGACATAAAAGCGTCAAAACAGCAGTAAACATGCGTATGTGACAATAATGTCATAAAATTTGCCGTACAATGCGCAGTCAGCAGGCGGTATTTAAAACAGACAAGAAATGTGAGCATAAGGCAGGAAGCCTTTTCTATTTCACACGGAACATATAGTATCCGACAATCATGTCATATAACAAAATCCGGAGAAGTGAAAGAGTTCGGAATGAGCAGTTATTTACGCGCGTTATAACGTAAGGCAGCGCGTTTTGAATGCGATAAATGTGCGTATTGCTCTGAAATGCTGTGAAAAAGCGTGAAAAAGGCGAAAAACAGCGCATGAAACGCTTATAAGTGACAAACATGTCATATGATAATGTTGTCATATGTTAATAATGTGGTATACTGGCCTTAAAAGAGGTGAGTATATTGCCAACAGAAACGTTTTTTAACTTAAGTGAAGATAAAAAAGAGAAGATTTTCGACGCCGCGGTAAAGGAATTCTCCGCAAAACGCTTAAGCGAAGCCTCCATAAACAATATTGTAAAGGAAGCGGACATACCGAGAGGCAGCTTTTATCAGTATTTCAGCGGCAAGGAAGACATATACGAGTACATGATGGGCGAGATTGCGAAGGAGCAGGCGGTTGTAGAGAGGTTTTTGGGGCAGCCTGCGGCCGGAGCGGGCGCTTTTGACGGGATTATCTACAAAGCGCGGGCGTTAATGGAACTTTACAGGGTAAGGCCGGAGTACAGGCGCGTGGCGCTGCTTGCGGAGGACGGCGAGGTAAGCGGGCAAGGTCCTTTAGCGGGTGAAATTGAAAGAATAAGCGAACATTTGGAGCGCGACAAGCTGCGCGGGCTTGTAAGAGAGGACGCCGACGCTTCGCTTGCGGCTGAAATGGCGTGTACGCTGGTGAAAAAGGAGTGTTTGAAAGAGGGGCAGGGCAGGGACGAGGCGCTAAGACGCATAAACGGCATAATAGCAACGATTAAAGAAGGCATAGCCGCGCGCGGTTGAGTATATACGGCGGATCTTGCAAGTAATAATGCGTGGGATGGTCACTCCTTCCGGCACTTCGTGCCACCTCCCTCGTCTGAGGGAGGCGCTATAGAATGAGGCATGTTGTAATACAGCGTGCCTTTTTTGTATGCATGGAGCAAGGGCGTTGCCCTTAAACCCGCTGAAAAGCCCGCCTTAAGAATCCGCCCAAGGGATTCATCCCTTGGGGAACCCATCGGTTATAAATAGACTTATTATGTTGTGTCGCAGCGTGCTATTTATGTAAGTATAATGACAAAATACGACAAGATATGGTATACAAAGGGAAGAGATGGGTAGTATAATTGGAAAAAGGTAATGGCTAAAATTAACACTCGATATTAAAAGGTTATTAATTCGAAGCTTTAAAAAACCTAAGTAGATAAATAGAAAAAATAGAAATATGCAAATCGGAATGAGAGGTGGTTATTTTGAATGAGAGAGAAACTAACGGGGTAACACCTTTGACGCTAACAGAAAAGATTATTCATATATGTGAAAGTAATGGTATTAGTGATCTATTCTTCGTGCCTAGACAGCCAAAAGATGATTGTGAAGAAGGTAATTGTTTCAAGAATGTGAAAAAATACGTAGATAATTATGGTGGTAGTCTTCTAATGGGTTGGGGCATAAACATTCGCAAGAATTTATATATAGAATGTGAAGCTCATGCGGTATGGCAAACACCAGATGGTAAAATTATTGATATTACACCGCCAAGCTATGATAATGGTACAGAAACACTATTTTCTCATCAAGCAAATATGCCGGTAAAGAAAACACCTAGTAGATATCTACCAATTACAAGATCGGAGTTAGTAAAAGAATATATCGAATTAAGAAATCAGTTTGAACAGATTAGGTTCAATTCTGGTGAGACGATGCAAATTCCAAAATCTCTGATACACAGTATTTTTAAAATAGATAATGTATTTATGATGAAAGTAGGAAGAAACGAAATGTGTCCATGCCGATCAGGTTTGAAATATAAGAAATGTTGTGGAAGATAAGAACTTATAATAAATAATCACGATAGTAATCTGTCTCTCCCTTGTTCACAAATTGTTAACATTCCTTTGCCCGTTTATTACATTTTCGTTAAGACTTTTTGTCAAAAATGCGGTAAAATGAACTGCCATGTTTAATGATAAGGTTAAGTTAAAAAGAATAGCTGCCGCAGCATTGCTTATATGCCTTGCCGCCGCCATTGCGTGCGCGGCGGGAGGCTGCGCCCTCGGTACGGGGGCAAAGGTTGAGATAACGTCTGTTAGTAATACGCCGGAGGCCGTGACGCCGCCCGCCGAGACGCCGTCAGCATCGCCCACGGCGGAGCCTACGCCTGTGCCCACAACGACGCCGCCGGAGCACCCGCAGGAGGTTAAGAAAGGAGCGCAGGGCGAGGACGTTAAGGCGCTTAAGGAAAGGCTTAACGAGCTGGGGTATTACCTCTCCGACGAGGCGATGGACACGTACGGCGACAAGACCGCGGTAGCGGTCAGCGAATTCCAGCGGCTCAGCGGCCTCGGGCAGACGGGCGAAGCGGACGCGCAGACGTGCACGCTGCTGTTTTCGGAGGGCGCCGCAAAATGCCCCGAGTTTTCCGAGCTCGCGCCAACAGTTAATATGACGTTTGAAGAGCTTACGGGCGACGATGGCTTGCGCGACATGCCCAAAGGCTATCCCGCTTCGGATACGTACTACATAATTGTCGATATAAAGCACCAGGTGGTAATGGTGTATTCAAAGGACGAAAGCGGCGAATACACCGTTCCTGTACGGTATATGCTCTGCTCAACCGGCCTTGGCAACAGCACGCCTGTGGGCGTGTTTGAACTGGATACCTATAAGCTGCGTTTCTCGAAGTTCGATAGGGACGGGCGCTACGGGCAGTACTGGACGCAGATATTCAAAGCGTTTTACTTCCACACGTTCCTTTATACCGAGCTTGACGCGTCCACTTACGACGAGCAGACGTATCTCGAGCTGGGCAGCAAGGCGTCTCACGGATGCGTGAGGCTTACCGTGCCCGACGCGAGGTGGATGTGGTACAACATAGGCTATGGTACGAAATGCGAGATACGAAAAGGCAAAGACGATGACGTGGCTACCGCGATGATACGCGAGCAGCTCGTTCTTGCCGATCTGCCCAAAGAGCGCGTACAGCTGAAGCCGGGGGAGATACCCAACACCGATAACTGGTCGATAGAGGACGTGAAGATAGAGATACCCTATGTGCAGGGTTCGCAGAAACGCTGAAGACGAGACTGTGAAAAGGTTAGGTCAGCTTATATTTTGTACGGAACGGCCCCGGTGCCGTTCCTAACAAGGATAATGCCTGGCTAAGCGCTAAAACTCAAGTGTAGCGCCGTCCGTGACGTCCTCATCCGCTATGCTTACATCTTCCGCGGCGCACAGCCCCGTCATGCGCTCGCTTAAAGCCCACACGCGCTGCGCCGCCTCCTTGTCGCGCGAGCGTTTTGAGGAGACAACTTCTTTGCCGCACACGAAGTATTTGCCCGTCACTCCGCTGTATTCGGGAGAAACGGCGAGAGCGGCCATTATTTTTGCGACTGATTCGGGAGACCTGAATAGCAGCTTGTAGCATTTGGTGATAAAAGCCCCGCGGCCGTTTTCGCGGTTTAATACTATGTCCGTGCCCACTATGCCGGGGTCGAGAGCGTTTATAGTGACGCCCGTACCCTCAAGTCGCTCCGAAAGCTCGTACATGCATAAAAGCGAGGCGAGCTTGGACTGCGCATAGCCCCCCAGCGGAGTATAGCTCTTTTTGATGTTTATGTCGCCATAGCGTATGCGGCCCCACCTGTGCGCAACCGACGATATGTTTACTATCCTCGAGGGAGTGCTGTTTTTAAGCAGCGGCAGCAGCCTTTGCGTAAGCAGAAACGAACCTAAGTGGTTTACGCCCAAGTGAAGCTCGAAGCCGTCCGCCGTTTCGCGACGGGAGGCGCGTAATGTGCCCGCGTTGTTGATAAGCGCGTCAAGCCGCACGTACCGCTCCGTAAACTCCTCGGCAAACGCGTTTATGCATTTAATCGACGCGAGGTCGCACAGCATCAGCTCAACGCGGCCTCCGCTCTTAGCGCGTATCTCGCCTAAAGCCTCCGCGCCCCTTCGCTTGTCGCGGCACAGCATTATTACATGACAACCCATACGAGCAAGCTCGATGCAGGCAGCCTTGCCAAGCCCCGAGTTTGCGCCCGTGACCAAAACGATGCTGCGTTTTACCATTTAATACTCCAACGCCCGAAAACTCCGGATCCCAAAGATTAATATGATTTTTTATGAGCTGCAATTCCTTAAGCCGATAATGAACAGCCTTTAGGGCAATGATTCCGGGCCGGCGAAAAAGTAAAAGCCGGCTGCCGGGCTTTTCGGGCTACTATAAAAAGATTATTGCAATTTTATTATACCATTCGCTGACATATGCGGCAACATCATTGTTATAGTGTATGTGTATAACAGCCGAAGCGTTATTCGCCGCCCGGCGGGGGAGTGCTCATATGGGGTGTATATTTCCTTAAATAGAAATCATGGTACAATATAAAAAATACAAATTTCTGTGCAATATTTGAAATCTTGTTTCGTTATATCTGTGTAATCGGTTATAAAGTCCCCGGTGCGGTAAAGTAAAAGGCGGTGAGGCGGCTGTACAAAAACATTATAAGGGAAGTCTTTGAGGACAACTACGCGCGGTTCAGGGCGTACCTTAAGGGGCGGTTTTTCAGCCTTAACGACTATGACGCCGAAGACCTGATACAGCAGACCGCATTGAGGCTGCTTTACCGGGGCGAAGATATCGCGGGCATAAAGAACCTTACGTCGTACGTATATGCGGCGCTCGAAAACGCCGCGAAGGACCTTTTCCGTAAACGAAAAAACGAGACGCTTAACTCCGAGTACCCGGAAGGAAGCGTGGAAGACGCGGCGGGCTACGCTATGGCGGGCGAGCTGAAAAGCTTTATTTTGGCGGCGCTTGAGAAGATGGACGAAAAACAGCGCTACGTTTTTATCGAAACGGAAATAAAGGGGCGCAGTTACTTAGAACTCGCAGAAGAGACCGGCGAAAAACTGGGGACGCTGCTCTCGCGCAAGAGCAGGGCGGCAAAGAAACTAAAAGAAGCGATAGAAGGATATATGAATCAGGAGGATACTAAGCATGGATGAAAAATGCAAAGACAGCGAAAAGGGCGCAAAGAAAGCGTTAAAGGTTATTGGCATGGTGGTGCTGGGCATAGCGGCGGCCTTTCTGTTCGGGCTTGTGATACTGTTGCTGTGGAACTGGCTTATGCCGCACATATTCGGAGTGCCCGAGATAACGTACTGGGAAGGCATAGGCCTGCTCATTCTCTCGTCCATATTGTTCGGACGAATGGGCGGCTCGTCGGGCGAGAAAAAGAAAGATAAGGAAAAAAGCACGATCAAGTTAGAAATAAAAAAAGAGCTAAAAAATGAAATAGCAAAGGAATTCGATAAGGAGTTCGGGAAGAAGTCCGAAGAGAATTCGGATTACGAGCAGGCGTATGAGAAGTGGTGGGAAGCACAGGGCAAAGAGAGCTTCGAGAAGTATTTGAGCGAAGAAGAAGATAAAAATAAAGGAAATAGCCTTTAGCGCGCGTAGGGGCGGCCTGCGGCCGCCCGATACGATACAGAAATAGAGCGGGAGACATCACAACATGCAGGGGAGGGTTACAATGCCCTCCCTTGTTAAGATTCCTCACTTGCGTTCGGAATGACATATGGAGGTTATTTGACACTCTTAAGGCGCCTTTTTAAAGCGCCCCTGCTACGCGGAAAATAACAACTGCTATAAGAAACAAGTGGGCGTCCAGAGGACGCCCCTACGATTGCTTAAAGATCGTTTGTTTACAGCCCCATGTCCTTTTTCATCTTCTCGAGTTCTTCATCGACGGAAGCGCCGCCCTGCTTGGCGTACTTCTCTTCGAGCGCTTTTGCTTCGTCTATCGGCTCGGCGTTCAATTCCGACATAGCAGTAGCTTGGTCGAGCATTCTGTTCGCCTTGTCTTCCATGCGGTTGAAAGCGTCCATCGCGCCTGCGGATTTGCCCACGGAAGACGTGACTTCGTTGAGCTTTTCCTGCGTCTTAGCAACGGCGACTTTTGCCTTTATGGTCTCGCGGCGGGCAGCGAGCGTCTCAATATCGCTCGTCAATTTGTCGTGCATCTGGCGCATCTTGACGGCGTTCTCGTGCGCGGCGGCGTACGCAGTAACAAGGCCTGCGCCCGCGGCTTCGAGCTGCTGCTTCTTGCTTATGAACACGCGCGCGTCGTCCTCATTGCCGGACTCCAGCGCCTTTTTCGCGTAATTGGCGTATTTGTCTACCTGCGCCTGGTTCTCGTCCACAAGGCGCTTCGTGCGCGCTTCTTCGGCCATAACGCCCGCCGTCTCTTTCTTGACCTCCGCGAGGTCCTCCATGAGATCGCGCATATACTGGTCGATCATCTTGCCCGGGTCTTCCATCTTGTCGAGCATCGCGTTTACATTAGCCTTTATTATGTCTCCGAATCTTGATAAAATAGCCATTTTTGTTCCTCCCATTTTATAGTGTTTGCCGCTATAGGCAGTATGATTAATTATTTTTTGTTACCCTATTGCTTACTTTTGACTGCTCTATTTACCGTCGTTGTCCGGGTCCCCGTCGTACTTTTTGGCGAGGTTCTCGGCCTCGTCGTTCGAATCGCCAAATTTCTCAAGAGGCGTTTTAAGCATTTCTTCCGTCTGCTTCGCCTCGAGGTTCTTCTGTTTCTTAGCGTGCCTCCACCAGGCGAACAACAGAGCTAATATCGCCAAAACCCCGATTACAATAAGCACCGGTATCCAGGGCGACGTAGTGACTGTCATTATGCGCGTCGCGGTAAGGTCGAACGACTTGCTGAAATACTGCTCGTACGAAAGGCTTAAGTCATTGTAGTACCTGTCGAGGTAGTTGCCGAGTATGTATCCCGCTTCCTGGTCTATCACCGCCTTGGCCTGCGAGCCTATGGTATACCAGTACCTGTAGGTGGTCTCGTTCTCGAACATCACTAGCAGCAGGTGCGCCTGGTCGGTAAACAGCTCCATATACTTCGATTCGGCAAACGAGCGCATTTCCTCCATAGAAGGCGTCTCATGCGAGCCGTTAATGTTTCCGGTCAGGTAGACGTAAGGCTGCACGCCGGTTTTGGCATAAAAGTTCTTAAGTCCCGGCAGCAGCCGCGACTCGTCGAGCAGCAGCCCGAGCTCGTCGGTGTAATAGCCCGTTTCGTTTACCGAGCCTTTGGGCAGCGGTTCGCGCGCTACGGTGGACTTTGTTATCTCTCCGCCGCCGCTGTCTCCCGAGAATATGTTAACTCCGAACGAGGATACGATAAATATTAATATTACTATAACAAATATGATGACGAATATCGCCGAGGAACAGCCGCACCCGCGCCCGCCTCCGCCGCCAATGAATATCGGCCCGCCAAAGCTGCTGTTGCCAAGGCCCATGCCGCGGTTAGCGCCGCCCCTGAAGCCGCCGCCGAAACCGCCGAAGCCTCCGCGGCCTCCCGAATATCCACGGCCGCCGCCTCCGAAACCGCCCTTGAAGCCTCCGCCGCCTCCGCCGCCGAAGCTGCCGAAACCTCCGCCGCCTCCGCCGAAGCCGCCGCCTCCGCCGCCAATACCGCCTCCTCTGCCCATCGAAAAAACCTCTTTCACATGGAATGTGCCGCCCCTGAATATTTCCGCTTTCTGGGGTAATATACAATTCAAATCTATCACGGCGCATACGCTATGTCAAACTGTATCGCGTGTTTTGCGAAAACAACCTTAAATCGGCGCCTAAAGCCTAAAATACAGTATATATATTAAATAATTTTACTATATATGTGACTTTGTCACTTCACTATGCAGTATTTGACGATATAATACAGACATGCAGCAGGTAATTGCATCAGGTCATACATCAGCGGATGCTTAAAGTTTAGCATCTGGTTTTTACAACTGGGGGTAGCATCCCGGGTTTTGCCGCGGATATGCATCAGTTTTGCATATATGCGCGGGTACCGCTGACCAGGGGAGATGGACAGGCGATGGCAACTATATGAGGCGCACAAATTGCGCCTCTTGGCCCGCGCAACATTCAATATTTCCACACAAAAAATAATCATGAATAGATGCAGGCGCATTTGCGCATTATATTTACGAGGTGAGAGTCGTATGTTTGTTAAACATGGACTTGATGACCTTGTCAGTCGATTGGAAGCGAGGAGCGCGATCTTCAGTCCGGGTGACTGACCAGCCCCGATGTTTGGTATTTCCGGGGCTAAGTGGAGCGGGCATGTACCCGCTCCTTTTGTATTTGCGGGGTCCCCGGTGAGTCGTGAGGCTTGACGGGGTGTATTTGCGGGGCCCCCAAAAAAACGTGAGGTTTTTTGGGGTGTGTTTTACTGGGCTTGCGTTTTATCACGTCTCAAAGCGGTTATATATATCATATAGCAGTTAAAATCTGGACGGGGGGAGGCGAACAGTATGGAAAACGAATTCTATTCCGTTACCGTTATCTGCCCCGCACACGACAGGCACGCGCGAGACAAGGGCGGCAGGCATAAAGCCGAAACGTTTGATGCGCGCATAAATTTCAACGATTCGTATGAGACAACGATAACATGCCCTAACTGCGGCGCCGGCGTAAGGATTTTTGTAAAGACAAAGGGAAAGATTACAAAAGCGCGCAAGGAAAAGCTGGTGCGCGAAAAGCAGGCCGATTTAAAACGCTCGCTTAAGGCGCTGCTCGTATCTTCGCTGCTGCTGGCTGCCGGCATAATAACAAACGTATTCGCGCCAGGCGAAACGACGGGCGTAATAAGCGTATGCGCTATAGTAATCTCGCTGCCTGTATGGCTTTGGGCTCTGGCCGCTGTGTCAGGAGCGATAAAATGCCTTAAGCATCGTGAGCTGATATTCGAAAAATACGAGCTTAAGCACCCGTATCTCGTGTCGCTCGGAGAGTCCTGTGCGCACTATTTCAAGGGGCAGAAAAAGACGATAGTATGGCAGCGCCAGCCGATATACCTTCGCTCGAGTAACCCCCGAAGCTATAAAGACTTAAGGCCAAATAGGCCGGAGCAAACAAGAGCTTTTGCGGCAAATAAAAGAGCATGATAAGCTATTAGCCTAAAAAGCCTGTTTCTGATTTCTTAAGTCGTTTGGGAAATAAAATCCGGACTTGTATTAGCAGTACTGCTTGACGCTAAGCGTGTTAGGGTCCACGTCCACAAGACGCCCCCTTTGGCGCAGTTCTTTTATTTCGTCGCTTGAATATATCATCACTTCGTCGTCTTTTCCGTCAAGGGGGGCAAATACCATGTTGGAATCCCACTTGCCGACGAATATGTATATTCTTCCGCTTAAAGTTTTAACAGTCATAATACACCCCCACACGTGTAATAGTATAAATGATTCAGCCGTAATAACAAGCGGAAATGAAATCAAGGATTGGTAAAAGCGGGGGTTAATTTGTCCGGCTGTTAAAACGGTCACTATTGATGCTGGAATTTACCAAGTAATACCTATATAATATTCTTGCAGATGAAAATTACGTGCAATAATATCAGGCAATAAATGAAAGAGAACTGAAAAGCGATAAAAGTACTCATTATTGCTGGCGGGCGCGTCAACGGAAATACGCAAAGAGCGGCGTCGATGCTGGCCGGCGCTTTAGCTCTGGCTGAAAAGGACGACAAACCATTTGAATCTGAAATAATACGTCTGGCCGAGAAAGAGGTATTATGCTGCCGCGGGTGCCGCATTTGTATGGATAGGGGCGAAGAACTGTGCCCTCATAGAGACTCGGCGGCAGAGATATGCGCAAAAATGCGCGAAGCCGATGCCGTCATATTGGCAAGCCCCGTATATGTTGAGGACGTATGCGGTTCGATGAAGAACTTAATAGACCGTATGGCGTATAATTGCTACCGGCCGCAGTTTGCCGGCAAGCTGGCGTTTGTGCTTGTAACTTCGGGAACGGGCGCGACGCCGCATACCGCAAAGACTATGGCAGCCGCTCTGCAGCTTTGGGGATTCGTTTATTCGGGCGCGCTCAGGCTTCGCATGGGAGCATGGATGAACGAAGCAGATTTAGCGCAGCGTCATGGCAAGGCAGTCAAAAAGGCGGCAAAAAAGGTTTATACAGGCTTGAAAAGCGGCAGGGCGCAAAGGCCGCCCATTCGCTCGCTTTTAGTGTTTGCGGTGCAGCAGATATCGTGGCGTAAGGAAAGAGCTAAAAGTGTGACGCTCGAGCATTGGCGCGGGAAGGGATGGCTTGACGCCGGATGTACGTACTATATACCTCACAGAAAGAACGCGCTGGCAAAGGGCGCCGCGCGGGTGATAGGCCGGGTGCTTGCGCTGTTTTTTACCTGACGCCCGCAACCATATCAGGGAGGAGTCAGCGCTTAATTCGGTTGCTGTCCTGCCGCGGCACAAAATGACAGGACGGCAAACAAAAGTTCTCTTATAATACCGCATAAAAGGAGTTCTTCGATGGAATGGCTCGAATGTATGAACAACGCTATAGAGTATATAGAGGCGCATCTGATGGAGGAGACGGACATAAAAGCCGCTGCGCGCGCGGCCGCGTCTTCGCCGTTTCATTTCCAGCGCATGTTCCATATGCTGACGGGGGTTACGGTCGCCGATTATATACGCAGGCGCAGGCTAACTCTCGGCGCGCAGGAACTCGCGGCTAAAAAGTGCAGAGTACTGGACGCGGCGCTCAAGTACGGTTACGAAAGCCCGGAAGCGTTTTCCAAGGCTTTTAAAAAGCTGCACGGCGTAACGCCCGCCGAGGCGCGCTTGCCGGGGGCAATGCTCAAGGCGTTCCCGAAGCTTTCCTTTCATATTTCGGTAAAAGGAGACAGGGACATGGATTACAGTATAGTGGAAAAGCAGGGGTTTGAAGTCGCGGGGGTATTAAAGCGCATATCCACCAAGGACGGCGCTAACTTTATCAGCGTGCCGCAGTTCTGGGAGGAGTGCATGAAGGACGGGTCGTACGAAAAGATATGCCGTATGGCGGGCGGAGGCGAGACGTACGGCATATGCCTTGACTTTGCGCCTGACCAGTCGCAGTTTTCCTATATGATAGCGGCGAAGGCGCAGGGAGAAGTACCAAAGGGGCTTATAAGGCGCAGCATACCGGCGGCGACGTGGGCGGTGTTCCGCGCGGCGGGGCCTGTGCCCTTTGCGATACAGGACGTGACGAAGCGCATATTTTCCGAGTGGTTCCCCTCGACGGGCTACGAGCACGACGACGCGCCCGAGCTGGAGGTATATTCGATGGGGGATCCGCAGGCGGCGGACTACTGCACGGAGGTATGGATGCCGGTGAAAAAGAAATAAACGCAACAATATGTTGGAAACGTCAAGGCTCGTAGGGGAGGGCTATGGCCGCCAGAAACAGAGCAGTATAACGCGGGCGGTCAAAGACCGCCATTACTATATGAAAATGCATGTTATGGTTTGCAGGGGAGGGCTTCATTGTACTCCGAAGGGGTATGTGCCCTCCCGTTATATTTCACGGGCAGGTGTACCTTTTCAGGGCGTCCTCTGTGGTATGGGTATTAAGCTTCACTGCCGTTCGTTAAATCGGGGTCCCCAAAAAGCCGTGAGATTTTTAGGGTGGTAATATAGAGTGATTTATGGAATGATGAAATAATCATCTGAAAACATCGGTGAAGCATATACGGTTCTCGGGAGTACATATGGAGATAAGGGCTTTGGAGCAAAGCGACATAGAGCAGGCGACGCGGCTCGTGTGGGAAGTGTTCAGCGAGTTTGAAACGCCGGAGTACGAGCGGCGGGGAGCGGACGAGTTCCGCCGTTACATAGAGCCCGGCGAAAAACTTAAGCGCATGGAAAGCGGAGAGCTTAAGCTATGGGGCGGCTTTGAGTACGGGCTGATTACAGGCGTTATAGCGGTACGCCCGCGCGAGAATGCTCCGGAAAAAGGCTCTAGATGTTTTGATCATATATGCCTGCTTTTCGTAAGAAAGGAATACCACCGGCGAGGCATAGCAAGGGCGCTGTTCGGGGAGGCGAAGCGGGCCTGCCAAGAGAGCGGCGCGAAGGAGATTACGGTGAACTCGTCGCCGTATGCCGCGCAAGCTTACCGCCGCCTGGGGTTTATACCGACGGAAGTGGAGAAATGCGTAAACGGCATACGCTTTACGCCGATGAAATACATGTTGGATTAATGCCGGAAAGAGAGGTAATATGAAAAGAGCGTTGCTTGTCATAGACGTTCAGAACGAATATTTTACGGGGGCATTGCCGGTAAGCTGGCCGGAGGGCAGCTTTGACAATATACTGCGCGCGGTGGACGCGGCGGGCGCGTACGGAGTGCCGGTGATATACGTGCAGCATACAAGCGAGGCTCCCGGCGCGAAGACTTTTGTTCGCGGCACGGTGGGGTGGGAACTGCACGACAAGCTTAAACAGAGGAAGCACGACTTAATTGTCGAGAAGAAACTGCCGGGCAGCTTTACAGGCACGTGCCTTGAAGAGACGCTCAAAAAGCTGGGCTGCGATACGGTAACTATAGCGGGATATATGACGCAGATGTGCTGCGACACGACGGCGCGGCAGGCGTTTCATATGGGCTATGGCGTGGAGTTTCTCTCCGACGCTACGGGCACTCTCGATATAACGACATACGCGGGCAGCGTTACCGCGGAGGAACTGCACCGCGCTATACTCGTCGCCCAGTCGATGCGCTTTAGCAAGGTGCTGACGGAAGCCGAATGGGAGAAGCTGATAGAGCAGGATAGATAAGTATTAACAATAGCGGAGGAAAGGCGTATTGGAAAAGCCCGGATTCAGATCGTATTTCAAGCAGTTTTCGATAGTTTCGTATACGGTTAAGGACGCGGACACGGGCGTAATATACGAAGAAGCGGGCGCCAAGCGCCGCCGGATAGCGTGGACGCTGATGTTTATACTGGCATACGCGGCTATGGCTTATTTCCTAATAAGCGAGCTGCCTAAAACGGAAGACGTGCTTTTAGCGGCGACGTATATAGTCGGCGCGGCGCTTGCGGCAGCGGCGTATTACATAGTCTCTGTCCGGATTGCGTATATGACAGCCGTATTCAAGGTAATAGGCGAAGAGGAAGTAAACAAATATCTTGACGTAAAGTTTTAACGGAGCGCTTCAAGCCGCGGGGCTTGACGAGGTGATAATAACGGGGTCCCCAAAAAGTCGTGAGGCTTTTTAGGGTGGTAATTTCCATATTGACAAAAATTTCATAATGCAATATACCTTCGGTATACCTATTTCCTTTTGGAGGATAACACATGAACGAAGTCATAAACGCGATAAAGAACAGGCGGAGCGTGCGCGCGTACAAGAACGTCAGCATTGAAAAGGACGTATTGCAGGCGATAGTGGAGGCTGGCTATTACGCGCCTACAGGGCATAACGGGCAGCCCTGGCATTTTGCCGTAGTGCAGGACGGCGCGCTTATCGCCGAGGTAAACGCGGAAACAAAGAAGAAAATGGCGCAGGTGCCTGTCGGCTGGATAAAAAACGCGGCAAAGTCGCCGAGGCCGGTAACGCACGGCGCGCCTGTGCTTATAATAGTATCGTCTAAAAAAGGCTATGTCACCGGCAGGGACGACTGCACCGCCGCGCTGGAAAACATGCTGATAGCCGCCGAGAGCCTTGGCGTCGGCTCGTGCTGGATGGGCTTTGTAAGCTTTACATTCGACGACAATGAACTGATGGCAAGGCTGGGCGTTCCCGAAGGGTACGAGCCGCAGCAGGCCGCGGTGTTCGGGTATCCGGACGGGGAGAAAAAAGAGGCGCCACCGCGCAACCCCGACGTAGTGACGTACACGGGTACGTTTTAACCCATATCAGCGAAATTACACAGCGGCTTTCCGGAACGGAGCCGCTGTGTAAATACGGGGTCCCCAACAAGACGTAAGGCTTGTTGGGGTGTAAATACGGGATCCCCAAAAAGTCGTGAGGCTTGTTGGGGTATAATTTACGCCCCCGCCATGTCCTTCCACGCGGGCAGCTTCGCCATCATGGCAACCGCCGCGTCTTCCGCCGCCTTCTCGTCGAGCCCCTGCGTCTTTATTATGAACGCAGTCATGCTCTGTTTTTTCTCGTCGTAGGACTGCATCGAGCCGTCGGGCCGTGCGCAGTACTTGCAGTAATCGCGGCCTTCGTCGCTCATCGCAAAATCTGACGGATCTTTCATGGGCATGCCGCACGCTATACATGTTTTCATATATGTTCTCCTTTCAAAGCCGCTTGGCTTAAAATTTATCATTCATCGATACAAGGCGCATGAAGTGGTCTATAAGCTCGCCGCCGCGGCGATCGAGCACGCTGCTTCCGGGCGCGAACAGTTCGCCGTTTTCAAGGTAATAATGCACGAGGCCTATCCATGTGTTGAAAAGCAGGTGCATGGGTATCTGTTTTATCAGCCCTTCGCGCATTTCGCGCTGCGCCGCCTCGCTTATGTGCAGCGATATGGAAGACTGTATGCTGAGAAAAGCGGTTTTGGCGCTCTCGGGCAGCAGCGACCGCTCGGTAATCAGCCGCGTGTAAAACGCCTCGTGTTCCCTGAGCCCCTTTATGTGCGCTTCGAGTGCGCCCGAAAGGCCGTACCCCTCTTTTGCCAGCTCGTGCAGCCTTTGGCTCACGCGCTTTCCGAAGCGATCTATTACGGCTGCCGTCAGTTCCTCCATAGTGGGGAAATGCAGGAACACCGTACCGTGGGAAACGCCCGCCGCGCTTGCTATGTCTGCCGCCCGCGCCGCCATAAATCCCTTGTCTGCGAACACCGACAGCGCCGTTTCTTCTATTAGCGCGCGAGTGCGCAGCTTTTGCGCCTGCCGCTTTGTAATGTTTTGCTGTACCATAACGCCACCTTAAACATATTTGAATGACTTATGAATCACTGATTACGCAGTCAGTATAATGCGTAAATCGGATGTTGTCAATACTCTTTATAAGATTTTATTAAAAAGAGATATTATTTCATAAATAATATCTTGACAGACATAGTATTGTGTGATAGATTGTTCACAGTAATAAATGGAAGGGGAGGCGGTAAAGTGGATGTAAGCAGCGACGTTATACGCGGGCATATCGACACGATAGTTCTCTCGCTGCTGCGCGGCGGGGATAAATACGGCTACGAGATATGCCGCCTCGTGCGCGAGAAGAGCGGCGGGGAATACGAGCTTAAAGAGCCGTCGATGTACAGCACTATAAGGAGGCTGGAAGCGCAGAAGCTTATTGAGGCGTACTGGGGCAGCGAGACGCAGGGCGCGCGGCGCAAGTATTACCGCATAACTCCTGCCGGAGTAAAAGTACTGGAGGAGAACCTTAAAAACTGGGCGTTCGCCAAAAAGATAATAGACCGTCTTTTGGAGGTATAGTATGGGCGCTATAGATACCTACTTAAAGGAGATAAGCAGGCGCTATCCCGCCACGCAGGCCGTGAGGGAGCAGATAGAGGAGCTAAGGGATACGCTGCATTTAAAAACGGAGGAACTGCAGGCGCAGGGCAAGCCGTACGAGTACGCGGCGAAAGAAGCAATAGAATCGCTGGGGGACGTGTCCCGCCTGCTGGAGGTAGTGGCGGGCAACGTAAGAACGGTATACATAAACAAGCTTAACCGCAACAACGCTATCTTAAGCTCGTCGCTGCTGCTTGCGGAATTCATTATAGCATGGATAATTGTAGTATTTACCGTATCTGAGGTGTTCTTCTTTATTCCATTTACCTATTCCACGATAGGACTAATATTGGGCTTAGGTATATGGGTCGTTATATCCGTGATCACATGGAAGCGTGAGCCCAAAAAGACTGGCGAGGTGGATTTTTCGTTCCGCAGGCAGATGAGAATGGCTGTTATCGGGTGGCTGTGCCTTTCGCTTTTATTGTTAGGCATAAACCTGTGGATCGGAGATTATATACGTCCTAATATCATATGGTTTCAGTGGCCGATGATAGGCATAGCGAACTGGCCGCTCAATATCTGGCTGTATCACAGGCAGCTAACGAGCGGGCGCTACGACGCTTAACCTAATCGGCGCTACTTTCCTGCCTGGGGCGGGTGAGGAGAAGCTTTACGGGCGGGCGTACCCTTTCAGGGCACACGGCGGAGACCTGCCCCTACACGTAAAAAGACGGTCTCATATTGCGGAGACATTTCCATGCCATTCGGAGATACCCTATCGGCGCTTTGCGCCACTTCGCTACCGGGGGCTTGGGGTGGGTAAAAGGGGCGCACCCTATCGGCGCTGCGCGCCACTTCCCCTAAAAGGGGAAGCATTGATTTAATGACACCTTAAAGCGCTTACGCTGGCATTCACTTGATATAGGCTCCCCTCTCACCACCCCATCGAACTTTGTTCGCTGGAGACCCCGGATGGGGAGCTGTCGCCGTAGGCGACTGAAGGGTGCACGGCGCGTAGGGGCGGTCTTTTACCGCCAGAAAAAACAGATAGTGCAGCCGTTGATAGGCTGTCCGATGCTGCCGATATGTCTTCATGCCTCCCTCAACCTACTCCATTGAATTTTGTTCGCTGGGGACCCCGGATGAGGGAGGTGGCACGAAGTACCGGAAGTAGTGACCGGTTTTATGCATACGCTATCGGATAGCCCTTGTTCCTTGGGTGGATTTGAGAGGCATACCCTATCGGCGCTTTGCGCCACTTCCCCTAAGAGGGGAAGCTAAATTAGGCGCTCCTTAAAGGAGAATTTACCAGTACTGGACTGTGAGCCATTGTTTGTCACGGCCGGTATCAACCGGCGTAAGGTACGCTTTCAAAGCAGTCGTATTCGCTTACGCCTCCTATAAAGGACTCATAGCCGTCTCTTGTGAAAATAATTTTGCCCTCCGTACCGTCGTCCAGCCTGAAGAATAAAAACGAGGCGCCATCGGTGGCCGCGGGATAGATTTTTGTGCCGGGGTCGATAGTTCCGGGGAAGTATTCGCCGCCCTCGAGTATCTCGACGGGTATGCTCGCTTTGGTAACAAGCGGGTCATAGTCGGTCATATCTATCATCATGTCGGTTGTAGCCTCGAACTTGAAGTCGTCCGTAATATCATAGAGGCAGGTGAAAAACCATGTGCCGAGCGCGTCCACGTAACCGTCCACCGTTATGATGGAGTACGAGACTTCTGTGGCTTTGCCGTTTACGCTGTCCGAAACATCGGGCTTAAGGCCGTCAAACGAGCAAAGAACGGTAGAATAATCATCACTCTCGTAACCGATGCTTATTACCAAACAGGGAGCGCCGTTCGGCGTTTCCGTCAGGTTTGCTGACTCAAAATAACCGGTGTCAATAACGGCGTTATAAGACGCCGCGCTATTAGACACGCTCACTATGATCTCGTTTCCTAAGATTTCGACTCCTTTTCCGAGGCCCACAGATATCGTTTCCTGCGTATTGTCGCCGTCAATATCCGCGGAGAATGACGCAGCAATTTCAATGTCTGAAGAACCGGAGGCCTGCGGGGACGCGGTCTGCTGCTCGCTGGTTGCTGGCATGTCGCTCTTTGCGGGCTTATTGCTTTTTATAATTCCCGTTTCTTCGGGCTTGACCACTATGCAACCCGCGCATAGGCATGCGCACGCAGCTAATATTATGATGAGCAATAAGAGGGATTTTGTTTTCATTAAGTGCTCCTTCCGCTTCCAAAGGAAGCAAACGCGTTTTAGCGTTACATAAGATTTGCGGTATAATATTCGTTTACATATATTACTTATCATATTTCCGGGTAACGGTAAAGCATGAATATTCTAAGAGACCTAAAAATTGCGTTAAGGGATACTAACCCTTCTTATCTCGTACCCGAAGCTGCCGCCCTCAAACCGCAGCATACACCAGCAGGCGCGCGCCTCGTCTGCGGGCATGCCCACGCTGCCCGCGTTGATTATGAGCTTGCCTCCCGCGGAGGCGGCGTACGGCGTGTGAGTGTGCGCGCACAGCAGCATGTCGGCGGCTATGCGCGAGCAGAGCGCTTCAAGCTCGTCCATAGCTGTCATAATGCCTATGCCCTCGTTTATTCTTCTGTCCGAGCCGTGTACGCACAACAGAGTCTTACCCTCTATTGCGAGCTGCTGCTTTTCGGGCAGCGTTGCTACGAAGCCGCGCGCTTCGGGCGATATGAGCGGCAGGCAGCGCTTATAGTCAGTAAGTACGTTTTTCTCAATTTCATTGCGCGGCTCAAAATCATTGCCGTCGCCCAATTCGTTGAGCCAGTCGTCGGTGTTGCCGCGCAGCCAGACGTGCGGGCATAAGGCTTTGAGCGCGTCATAGCAGGCCTGAGGCTCGTCGCCCCGGAACAGCAGGTCGCCGAGAAATATTATGGAATCGGCGCGCGCCGCGTCCATATCCGCCATTACGGCCAGGAGCGCTTTATAGTTTCCGTGTATGTCGCCAAGCACAGCGATGTTCATAGCATTACCTCGCATGATATTTGTATAATATTTATCTTCAGCCCATTTTAATATAGTTCCAAATCTCGTTATAGTCCTGTTCGTCGCGGATTATGTGTTCATAGAAGGAACGCTGCCAGAGCGTAGCGGTTGCCGAATTACTAATTTCCACATATGCTTTGGCTGTGTATGTTTTGAAACGCCTGACAATATTCTGTAGGGGAGGGGCTCCGTCCCTCCCGCCTGATTTATTTCTAAAATCATATGTACATGGTTTGGCATTATCGCCGATTTCGCTACTGATACATTTTCATATACAGACGATAGTTTCTTAATTTCGTCTTGCGGGCGGACGCAGGTCGCCCCTACGGTACGCCGTACCTGGATGCGCGTTACTCCTGCGATCATCATAATATTTATCTTCAGTCTATTTCAAGGGATTTGTATCGATATAGCCCCAAATCTCGTTATAGTCCTGTTCGTCGCGGATTATATGTTCATGGAAGGAGCGCTGCCAGAGCGTAGCGTTTGCCGAATTACTAATTTCCACACATGCTTTGGTTGTGTATGTTTTGAAACGCCTGACAACATTCTGTAAGGGAGGGGCTCCGCCGCCCGCCTGATTTATTTCTAAAATCATATGTACATGATTCGGCATCGCCGATTTCGCTACTGATACATTTTCATATACAGATGATAGTTTCTTAATCTCGTCTTGCGGGCGGACGCAGAGGTCCGCCCCTACGGTACGCCGTATCTGAACGCGCGTTACTCCTGCGATTCATCATAATATTTATCTTCAGCCCATTTCAAGGGATTTGTATCGATATAGCCCCAAATTTCGTTATAATCCTGTCCGCCGCGGATTATGTGTTCATAGAAGGAGCGCTGCCAGAGCGTAGCGGTTGCCGAATTACTAATTTCCACATATGCTTTGGCTGTGTATGTTTTGAAACGCCTGACAACATTCTGTAGGGGAGGGGCTCCGCCCCCTCCCGCCTGATTTATTTCTAAAATCATATGTACATGATTCGGCATAATCACATATTTGGAAATACAAATGCCGTCAATATTATCGTTTATATATTTAATGCTATTTTTAATTTCGATCCCGATAAGTGTCAATTCGGTTTGCGGGACGGCACGGAGGCCGTCCCCTACAACAATTCTGGACAACAAAGGCTTTCTGTCTTTTGTACAGACAGTAACGAAATAAGCGCCGTTTTGGGAGTAATCATAATCCTTTAAGCGGATGTTTTTTCTTTTGGGCAACCGCATACGACAGCCTCAGCGTGAAAACAGCGGGCGCACGATACGCGCCCTTTACGAACGTTTTATACTCTTAACTCCCTTACGAGCGCTTCTATCTTAACAGCGAGCTCTCTTATAGTGGCTTCCTCGAACGGCGACTTTAAGCCCGCCTCGGAAAGCAGCTCCGTAAAGCGTGCTTCGCCGCCGCGCTTTAAGAACTTAAGGTATTTTTGGAACGCGCCCGCGTAGTCTTTGCGCGACTCCAAAAGGAACTGCAGCGCGACCGTTTGCGCGAGACAGTAATCTATATAGTAGAACGGCAGCTCGTATATGTGCATCTGGTACTGCCAGCGCGTACCCTCCGAGAGGTACGGCAGGCCTTCGGTGGAGAGGTACGGCCGGAACTGTGCTTCCAGGCTGTTCCACGCGGCCTTTCTCTCGCGCGGAGTCATGCCGGGGTTCTCGTATACTATGTGCTGGAAGCAGTCTACTATTACGCCGTACGGTATGAACGTAAGCGCGTTGAAAAGGTGGCTGAACTTCGACTTGTCCGCGCCCTCACCGTAAAACCGCTCAAGATACTTCCACGCGAAAAACTCCATGCTCATAGAGTGCACCTCGGCCGTCTCCATGCCGTAGGGCAGGTCGTGCACGAACCTGTTGTCGGCGGTTAAGTAATCGGCGAGCGCGTGTCCCGCCTCGTGCGTTATTACATCTATATCCGCAGACGTGCCGTTGAAGTTGGCGAGTATAAACGGCTGCCTGTAATCGGGGAAATAAGTGCAGTATCCGCCGCCCCATTTGTTCTTGCGCGACTCGACGTCGAAAGCCTCCGTCTTCAGCATCATTTCGAAGAACTCGCCGGTTGCAGGGCTTAAGTCGTGGTACATCGCCGAAGCCTCGCGCAATATTCCGTCTTTATTGAGCACCGGCTTTGGGTTGCCGCCCGGCACGTTTACGTCGTTGTCATACAGCATGAACGTATCTATACCCATGCGCTTTGCGTTTTCGGACTTCAGACGCGCTACTGCGGGTACTAGGTAGCGCAGCACGTTCTCCCTGAACTTGGCGACCATTGCCTCGTCGTAGCTGATGCGGTTCATCCGGTAGTAGCCCAGCTCGATGAAGTTCTTATAGCCCATCTTTTTCGCCATGCCGTCGCGTATATGCACGAGGCGGTCGAATATGCCGTCGAGTTTTTCCGACTCTTCGCCGAGCCTTGTGCCCAGCACTTCGTAAGCCTCGCGGCGTATATTGCGGTCGTCGTCCATCATATATCTGCGCAGTATCGTCAGCGGTATCTGCTCGCCTTTAAAGTCGAACGTCATGCCCGCCATAAGCTGAGAGTATTCCGTTACCGTTTTGTTTTCCTCTACCATATCTTCGACGATTGCGGGCGACATAGACTTTTCTTCCATTTCGTACAGCGTAAAGAGCAGCGGGTTAAGCTCTCTTTCGAGTACGGCGCGGTAGGGGCTTTTAAGCATCGCCATTGCGTACTCGCGCCCGAAGCTCTGCACTTTGGGCGTGACTTCGTCGTAGTAATCCTTCTCCTTGCGGTAAAACTCGTCCTCGGTGTTTAGCGTGTAGCGCATGTACGAAAGCGCCGACGCAGTAACAAACTTCTTGTAAAGCTCAATGTATTCGTCCCGCGCAGCGAGCACTTCGGCGGCTGAGGCGGCGTTCTTTACCTTTGATATTATCGCCTGCGCCCGCGCGGATATCTCTTCTATTGTGAGGCGTTTGTATTGTATCTCGGAAACCTTCATATAGCGCTCCTTTAATAACGAGGTCCCCAAAAAGTCATAAACTTTTTGGGGTGTTTTTATTTCCAGCATATTATACCAGACCGGAAAGCGTAACCAAACAAAAATGTGAAAATCATAAAACACACCCCAAAAATCTGCGTTTTTTTGGGGCCCCGTATACACACCCCTAAAATCTGCGTTTTTTGGGGACCCCGTATACACACCCCTAAAATCTGCGATTTTTGGGGGCCCCGCATAAATTCCGCGGCATAAATAAGTTTCCCGGGTGAACCAAACTTTCCGGTATAAGTTTTTTAACAATTTAAAAGCCGTCTACATATTATGAATCCAGACGAACCAATTAATAAAGGGGGGAACTTTATGAACACTGGAGGGTTTGGATTCTTCGGCGATAACTGCTGGTGCTGGATCATCATCATCCTTATTATCTGCTGCTGTTGCTGCGGAGGCCACGGCGAAGGTTTCGCGGGAGGCGGGTTCTTTGGCGGAGACTGGTGCTGCCTGATCATACTTATACTGATCGTTTGCTGCTGCTGCGGAGGCCATGGCTTCGGGAATGTCGGGCCGTAAAGCATACTTAAGCTTTTGCTAAACTATTAATAAAACATAAGGCGAAACACTCCGGGTAAAGGGAAGAGGCAAACTTCTTCCCTTTTAACTTGCCAAGATTGAGGCTCTGCAGGGTAAAGATCGGGGCTTTCGCAGGCGCCCGAAGGACGCCCCTGCGGCAGGGAAGAGGATCGCGGAATTGCTGCGCATAAACTCTTTATCCTTGGACAGTCATCCCAACTTCGGACGATTAACATGAGTATGGTGCTTTTTAGTCCGTAAGATATATTTATGCGTTATTTACGACTCGAAATGTAATATAATTTCCTTGATATATGTAATAGGCAGATTGTTACATATGTAATACCAAAGTGATTACTTATAATAGTTATAGATGATATTTTTTACTAATAATATAATATCAATTCTGTTAAATGCATTCACAGATAAATTAAAATGGAGGATCTGAACGATGAAGAAATTTATGCTGCTGTTGGTTTCAGTCTTAATGGTAGTAGGTCTCTTTACTGGTTGTGCAGGAAATGCGGCCACTGATCAACCCAGCGCGGACCAGCCTGCCGCGCCTGCCTCTGCTGCTCCTGCTTCTGCTGCTCCTGAGAACGACGCTGCGGGTAAAAGCTATACGTTTGGTTACACCTGCATGACAATGAACAACCCGTTTTTCATCATACTTGAGAAATCTATCAGGGATAAGGTTGAAGAAAACGGAGATAAGCTGATTACGATGGATCCTGCAATGGATGTGACCAAGCAGATCAATCAGGTTGAGGACATGATTACTCAGGGAATCGACGCCATCTTTTTAAATCCGGTGGACTGGGAAGGTATCAGGCCTGCTCTGGTCGCGCTTGAAAAAGCCGGAATTCCGATAATCAACTTTGATACCGAAGTGAAAGACATGGAATATGTCACAGCTTACGCAGGTTCGGACAACAAGAATGCGGGTTACGTATGCGGCGAAGACTTAGCAAAACGCTTTCCTGATGGCGGCAACATCGTGATACTTGATTCACCGACCATGAACTCTATAAATGACCGTATTGCGGGCTTTATGGAAGCTATAGACGGTAAAGGATTCAACATAGCCGCACAGCAGGACGCCAGAGGCGATCTGCAGACAAGCATGCAGATAATGGACGATATACTGCAAGCGCATCAGGACATCATTGCCATAATGGGCGGCAACGATCCTACGGCATTGGGCGCTCTCGCTGCATGCAAGGCTGCGAACAGAACGGACATACTGATTTACGGTGTTGACGGTTCTCCGGAAGCCAAAGCGGAAATAAAGTCGGGCGGACAATTCGTCGGCTCGGGTGCGCAATCTCCCATTTCAATAGGCGTCGAGTCTGTAAAACTGGCTTATCTCATACTGTCCGGTCAGAAATATGAGGAAAGAGGTCCCGTTGAGACATTCTTGATAAACGCCGACAACGTGGACAAATACGGAATAGACGGCTGGCAATAAGAAATACACTCAAAGCTTAATTGGTATCCGGTCAGGAGTGGGGCTTTATCCACGGGTAAAGCCCCATTTCAAAAATGAAATCAGGTGATATTGTTGGCTAAAAATATACTGTTGGAAATGAAACAAATCGATAAGCGATTTTTAGGGGTGCATGCGCTCAAGCGTGTGGACTTTGCACTTTATGCCGGAGAAGTGCATGCATTGCTAGGGGAGAATGGTGCGGGTAAATCTACGCTGATCAAAATACTTGGCGGAATTTACCCATATGATGAGGGCGAGATATACATCGAAGGAAAGAGCGTCGCAATTCATAATGTACACGACGCGCAGAAAAACGGTGTCAGCATCATCCATCAGGAACTGGTGCTTGTGCCGCATATGACAGTTGCTGAAAACATTTTTCTGGGCAGAGAGATCAGAAACAAACTGGGGATGGTAGATAAAACGCTGCTCAATAAAAAAGCTCAGGAACTGCTTGATTCATTTGAACTGGCTATTCGTGCAGACGATTTGATAAGGTCGCTGACGACGGCTCAGCAACAGATGGTGGAAATTATAAAAGCATTATCATATAACTCAAAAATACTCGTTATGGACGAACCAACATCGTCACTTTCGGACAAAGAAGTCGCGTTTTTATTTGAAACAATAAAAAAGCTGAAAGAAAAAGGCGTGGGAATAATATACATATCCCACAGAATGTCAGAGCTTTTTGAGATATGCGACAGAGTGTCGGTGCTGCGTGACGGCGAGTACATAGGAACAAGAGATATAAAGGGACAAGACAACGGCAAGTTAGTCGACGAGCTCATTCAGATGATGGTGGGCCGTCAGCTTACGAGCTATTATACGCGGACGATAAACGAAAACGGCGAAACGGTATTGCAGGTAAAGGGCTTAACCGACGGCAAGCTTCTTAATAACGTAGGATTCGAAATACGGAAAGGCGAAATACTTGGCTTCGCAGGCTTGGTGGGCGCCGGCAGAAGCGAAGTTATGAAATGTATCTTTGGCCTTGCGCCGTATACTTCGGGGGAGATACTGATTGATGGGAAGAAAATCCATATCAAAGACCCATATGATGCGATGAAGCATGGTATGGCGTTGGTTCCTGAAAGCAGGAAGGAAGAGGCTTTATTTCTGCTTCAAAATGTACGGTATAATCTGACCATTAATGTTTTGACCGATTTTATCAATGGAATAAGAGTCAATAAACGTATCGAGAATAAAATCGCGGATAAATATATTGAGCAAATGTCTATTCGGACGCCGTCAAAAGAACAGACGGTTAATAATCTGTCGGGCGGCAATCAGCAAAAGGTCGTAATTGGAAGATGGCTTGCGACGAACCCCAAAATACTGATACTCGATGAGCCGACGAGAGGTGTGGACGTAGGCGCTAAGGCGGAGATTTATGCGATAATGAACAGCCTTGCCGCCCAAGGCGTGGCGATTATCATGATTTCTTCCGAATTACCCGAGATTATCAATATGAGCGACAGGGTGATGGTTATGTGCGGCGGCACAGTAACGGGTTGTCTTGAAAGAGACGAGATCACGCAGCAGAAAATTATGCAATTGGCAACAAAACACTAGCTTTGAAGGAGATTTTACAATGAGTAAAATTAAAGCTGCTTACAGCTCAAATACTTTTTTCAGGCGGGTGGGGAGGTCTGCGCTGCAGCCTGTAAAAGAAAATTTGGGTATATTAATCGGGTTTTTTATACTTTGCCTGATACTATGGCTGCAATCACCCGTGTTTTTGTCGGAAAATAACATACTGAACGTATTAAGACAGGTATCCACAAACCTGTACGTGGCGTGCGGCATGACGATGGTCATCATACTCGGAGGCATCGACCTTTCCGTAGGATCCACGATTGCACTTACGGGTGTGGTCACGGGCGGCATGATTGCTTTTTCAAATCTCGATATCGTTTCCGCAGTTATTTGCGGATTGTTGGTTGGTCTGATTGTTGGCTGCATCAATGGTCTCATCATTTCCAAAACAACGATCCCTCCCTTTATTGTTACGTTATCGACTATGAACATTGCGAGGGGCTTTGCGTATGTGTACACTGGCGGACAGCCGATACGCGTTATGTCTGACGAATTCAACTTCATCGGCGCCGGCTATGTAGGCAGCATTCCAATACCCATTATTTACCTGATCGTAATTCTGATTATTACATTTATAATCATGGGAAAAAGCAAGCTGGGAAGGCATATTTATGCTGTCGGCGGAAATATGCAGGCGGCCCTTTTCTCGGGTATCAAAACCCACAGGATTCAGTTTTTCGCGTATGTTTTCTCCGGATTCATGTCCAGTATTGCAGGTATTGTTCTTGCATCAAGAATGTTTTCGGGTCAGCCGACTGCCGGAGAAGGAGCGGAGATGGACGCCATTGCCGCGGTGGTTTTGGGCGGTACAAGTATGAGCGGCGGTTTTGGGAAAATCGGAGGAACCGTGATTGGCGCCCTGATTATAGGTGTATTAAGCAACGGACTGAATCTTCTTGGAATTAATTCATTCTGGCAGTATGTGCTCAAGGGCGTGGTAATACTCATCGCTGTGTATATCGATTATCTAAGAAAGAATCAGTCTATTAGAATATTCAAGAAAGGGAACTAAAAGCGAAAAGGTACAGCAGGCTTAACTTTTAAGATGGCAAAACGCGCAAGCGTGGAATGGAAGGGGGCGGGATATTGCTCTGAAAGGCAGCTTTGAATACGGGGTTCCAAAAGAGTAGTGAGGTTTTTAGTGCGCGCGTTGGCTGCAACGCTATAAGACAAGGGGATAAACTGCCGCATTGGCACATACTAGCCGAGTCTGTATACCTTTTGCACGTGCATATACAACGTGATATAATCAAATATGTGTTGTAGGTAGCGCTTTAAAATATTGAGCGCTACCTGCACTCTATTTTATTAAAATAAACAGCACCAAATAAAGGCCGGACAGAATGAAGAAAATTCATATAACCAGTTTTGTTTTAAACGGCGGTGACGATATGAATAAGAAGGTTCAATGGAGTTATCTGGCCACATATGGGCTGAACTTCATCTCAATAGTGTTTATTGCGATGACGTTTTATGCCACAATAAATAAAATAAGCGCTGACGGAAATGCAAGGGCTTTTCTGGAAACGGTATATTCATTGCCTCATGTGCCGTGGAAAGTGCCGGTCTATACAATAATACTGATATCAGTTTTTGGCATCAACAACATCGTTATCGCCAAGCTTCAGAACAAAAAGCAATGGCTGAGCGTTGGGCTGATGCTTTTTAATTTTTTATTATGCATTGTCATTTCATATTATCTTAATTACAGCTATAAGAGCATATTTTTGCTGTTTGTTATGAGCATGTTCCTTTTTAATGTTCATTTTGGTATAAGGCTTCTGCTTCTTGTCCTTGCTTCGTTCAGCTTTATTTTCATGGATTTCGATCTCCTTCATGTGGCTTCCTTCAAAGACTATGTCAGCTATTATGATGCTATCACCCAGACGTATTACTTCACGTTGAAAAACGCGCTTGATTCATTTAGCTTCATATTGACAATTATATTTTTCATCACGCTGATTCAAAGCAAGATTAAGGAAAATAAGGAATACTTACTGCTGAATAGTCAGCTTAACGAAAAGGTAGAAGAGCTCAAAGTAGCGAACGCCAAGCTTGCAGATTACTCGAAATTGTCTGCTGAAAACGCGAAAGCCAAGGAGCGTAACCGAATGGCGAGGGAGATTCATGATATTCTTGGCCATTCCTTAACCAGTATTGCGACCGGCCTTGAGGCTTGTCTCGGTATGGTCGAGGGGCAAATTAAAACACAGCTGACAAAAATAAGGGATATAGCCAACAAGGGGCTTCTCGATGTAAGGCGTTCCGTCAGGGAACTCAAAGTTGACAGCATTAAAAAATATGAGCTGGTTTCCGCGCTTGAGAGATTGGTGCAGGAGGTCAATAACATATCCCCGTGCAAAGTCACAATGAGTATCGAAGGCCATATGTTTTTGCTCAAAGAAGACGAAGAAAAGATGATCTATAGGATCATTCAGGAAAGTATAACTAATTCGCTGCGTCATGGAAACGCCAGACATATTGATATTTTAATAGTGTTCAGACAAAAAGACGTTTTCATAGAAGTCGGGGATGACGGCAGGGGTTGCGACATCATAAATAAAGGCTTTGGGCTTACGCATATTGAAGAAAGGGTCAGCACCTTTCTTGGAACGGTCGAGTTTACTTCAAAAAGCGGGCAGGGGTTTATTACAAGAGTTTATTTGCCTTTAAGCAGCCACTACACAGATCAAGTCAGCGGAGCAGAAAAATGGTATAATAACGATAGATAGAACGTAGTATCTGTCGGAATATGAGTATACAAACAGCGTAATAAAATCGATTTGGGTTGAATGATTGATAAGCAGATGTTATGTGTACAAAAGCGGATGGCCTTGCATTAGCCAATGGATAGCTGCCCATTAAATAAAATAGCGCGAATCTGCAGCAGGCATAGCACCAGCCAGTGTGAACTAATGACTGATTTATCCCTATTACCTCGCAAATTACCTGCTTATGCAGCGGTTACTTAAGAGGAGAAGCAAATGATAAAAGTGATGGTGGTTGACGATCAGGAGCTAATTAGAGAGAGCCTCACAATGATGCTGACAACAGTCCCGCAGATACAATATTTAGGCTGCGCCGAAAACGGCAAGCAAGCGATTGAGCTTGCGGAAGCACTTAAGCCGGATGTTATACTCATGGATGTGCGCATGGCGGGCATAGATGGTATCGAATGCTCAAAAATCATAATTGGTAAGAACCCGAAAACGAAGATTATCATACTGACGACATTTGAGGATGATGAATATATCTATAATTCGCTTAAAAACGGCGTAAGTGGCTTTCTGCTGAAGGGAATATCAAAGAATGAGCTGATAAACAGTATTATTACCGTGTACAATGGAGGAGCTACAATTCAGCCTGAGATCATAAGTAAGGTTTTCAGCCTTTTCTGCAAGATGGCAAAATCATATTACCTTGATCATAACGGCAGTTCCGGAATAGATAGATTAAATGCCAACGAATTGAAGATTATTCAGTTAATTGGAAGAGGACTTTCCAATAAGGAGATTATGCATGAAATCCATCTGAGCGAGGGAACGGTGCGCAACTATATCAGCAACATTTTAGATGTGCTGGGTTTAAGGGATAGGACGCAGATCGCGATTTATGCGATACAGTCTGGTTTGATGCTGAAAGACTTGGATGAAGAGTGAAGCCATGAAGAATGTGTGGAAAAAACTGATTATTGCTTTGCTTATTATCACATTGATTCTGATACCCTCGAACTTTGTAGACAATGGCCCGATCACACTGACCGTTGCGGTCTATTCGGGCAACAGCTGGGGGGTACCACAGCACTACGCCTATAAGATTTATGATGAAGCCGCCGAGCATTTTGAAAAGGAATACGGAAAAGATGTCAACATCGTGCTTAAGACCGGGGTGATGTACAACGATTTTTCAGACTGGTTCGCAAAACAGGTGCTTATGGGCGAAGAAACGGATGTTTTCTTAATACTTGAAGAAGATTTCTCGACATACGCTTCAATAGGCCTGTTTGAAGATCTGTCGACATATCTTGCGCGTGACAACGATGATTATAATGACATTTATTATAATAAAGCGCTGGAAGCAGGGCAATATAAGGGTACCCAGTATTCCTTGCCCATATCTGTCGTGCCCTCGTTTTTGATTGTCAATAAAACATTGCTCAACGAAAACAATATAACGATTGACTTTGACAACTGGGACAACTGGACATGGGAAGCGTTTTATAATATTTGTAAAGCGGTAACGAAGGATACAGACAAGGACGGGCAAATCGATCAATTCGGTGTGTTCGGCTATGAGTGGGACAACGCATTTTACACAAACGATGAAAGGCTGTTTGACGTCGATGGAAGAAAGACCGTATTCAGCACAGATAATTTTATTGAGACTGTCCGCTATTTGAAGGATTTATACAATCTTAACCGCGGAATCAATGTAAAAGAGGCGGAGTTTGACAAAGGAAAAGTGGCCTTTAAAAAGTTTAATCTGTCTGAATACCGCGCTTACGGTACCTATCCATACAAGATAATCAAGTATGCCGATTTTGAGTGGGACGTCATACCGTTCCCTAAAGGACCGCAGGGGCAAAGCAAGTCCAAACTATATACGCTCCAGATTGGTATAAGCTCAAGAGGCAGAAACAAACAGATTGCCTACGATTTTATAAAGTATATGACCAGTAACGAAGATTTGCAGGAAAAAGTATGGGAACTGACATATACATTGCCCGCAAACAAGAATACTGTAAAAAGGCTTTACGAAGAAAAAAAATATAAATATGAAGAGTTCAGGAAGCTGAATCCTGATTTGCTGAGCGATATGATATCAAATTCATACAGGGATCCGGATTTTAAGTTGTATTCGCGGCTTCGAAAGGTGATAGAGCAAAGTATTTTTGAAATCATGGTCAGGGACCTTGATGTTCCAAGGAACGTAATGGAATTGAAGAAGGAGCTGCAATATGTTCTGGACAATTACATTGGTTATTAGTAAGGTTTTCTGATACCTGGTTGGTAAATACGCATAGCCACATATAGTGCAAAGAAAACACCCTCTGCTGTATAATCAATATAGACAGGGGGTGTTTTGTACCTGACCCAACTGTGCAGTATTAAGCACGTGCCGGAATGGTTGCAAAAAGGTACGCTCCTGCTTTATGGCGCGCGGGTTATGTGATAAAATTTCTGAATAAAAGCACGTTGACATTACAGAGGGTAGGCATGAAAACCATAGTGATATACCGTTCCAAGACGGGGTTTACAAAGAAGTACGCCAACTGGATAGCAAAGGCGGTGGACGCGACGCTGGTGGAAGCGGGCAAGGTGAGCGCGGGAGGGCTGATGCGCTACGATACCATAGTGTTCGGCGGGGCGATGTACGCAGGCGGCATAAACGGCATATCGCTCATAAAACGCAACCTGTGGCGGTACACCTCAAAGAACATAGTAATATTCACGCTGGGCGCTACGCCCGTGCGGCCCGAGATAGTGGACGAGATAAGGGACAAAAACTTTACGCCCGACGAGCAGAGGCATATAAAGTTCTTTATGCTGAGGGGCGGGTTTAACTACCAAAAGCTAGGGGCTATTGACAAGATGCTTATGCAGATACTGAAAGCAAAGTTAAAGCGCGTAAAGCACCCCACGGCGGACGAGCGAGGCATGCTGGCGGCGTACAGCCGTCCCGTGGACTTTACCGACAGGCGGCTCATAGAGCCCATTGTGGAGGCGATACTTAAAGGCAAGGATAGATAATAAGTAAGGTTGACGGCGCCCGCGCGGCGCTGTTTTTTATGGGGTCCCCAGCAAGTCGTGAGGCTTGATGGGGTGTAGGCCCAGTGAAACAATAAACTCCGCGTATGAATATACTACATAAAAACACGTAAGGAGGAAACATAAGTGGACTTGCCGGGTGAAAAGGCGCTGGCGGAGGTGGCAAAGGACCGCGCGAAGGATTTATACGAGGACGGCTTAAAGCCCGCAGTCAGGGAGATAAGCAAGTCGCTGGGTACGGTGTTCGGGCTCGTCAACACGCTGCTTTACCCGCTTGAGGAGCTGCGCAGGGACTCAAGCTATAAAAACAAGCATTTCATGGACGAAGTACAGGAGCGCGCGAAGGCCATACCTGAAGACAAGCTGGTAACGCCGCCGCTGCACGTATCCGGGCTGGCGTTTGAGGGGCTGCGCTATACGATGGACGTTAAAGAGCTGCGTGAGATGTATATTGCGTTTCTGATGTGCGCCATGAACTCTGACACGTCGGACGACGCGCACCCGTCGTTTGCCGAGGTGATAAGGCAGCTTTCGCCCGACGAAGCGAAGATACTAAAGGCGCTTCCGCCCTACGGTCTGTATGAGCCGCTGCTCGACGTGGACGTCGTAATTCCCGGCAAGAGCGGCAGGATGACGCATTACAGCAACGCGAGCGTGATAGGGCGCGAGGCTCAGTGCAAAAATCCGAAAAACACGCCTATATATATAGACAACCTCTGCCGCCTCGGGATTACGGCTATGCCGGAGTGCTCTGTGGTGGACGAGGCGCGCTACGACAAGATATACGTCTC
>JAEZIZ010000127.1 GCA_023415915.1 Bacillota bacterium
CCTTGATGAATACTGTTATCGGTTTAACCGCAGATACCTGGGTGGAGATATTTTCGTCAGATTACTTCTTGCAGTAACACGTTCTTCAACGTTGAGGTTTGCTGACTTAACTTTATAGCCTGAAAAATTAATATACGCTTCTTTATGCGCTGCGATAACAATGCTGCTTTGCGGTATATACCTAATAATATTATTATTTCCAATAATAATCAATATCGGAGAGGCTCGGCCGTGTTAAGCCTCCGGCGTTTTTCCAGGCGCGGTATCGTCGTGTTCCCTGAACACAAGCAGCTTGCTTCCCGCAAAGTTGATGACGAACGAGAATACCGTTGCGGCTATCTTGGAAAGCGTGGGATTAAGCGAATAAAGGTCCACAAGCACATACATGGCGAGCGTGTTTACGCCCAATGATATGAGGTTCACAAATATGAACTTTAAAAACGCCTCGGACAAAAAATGTATCCTTGTACCGCTCTTAAGCGTATATACGGCAAAGAACTTAAGCTTCAGCTTAAAAGTCCAGTACCTGTTCAATATATAGCTGTTAACAACGCCGCACGAATACGAAACGATATTCGACGGTACTACGTGAAGCCCTATTACGCTGTGCAGCAGCGTGAGTACACCTAAGTCCACAAGGAAATTGACAACCCCTACTGCCATGAACTTTATGAAATGGAATATGCTCTTTTTATACTTCTGGTACAGGTGCATTTTTTCCTCTTAATAGAACGGCCACGACGGCAGCCAGCGTATAACGTTTGCGTAGCTGCGCGGTATAACGACGCCCGTAGTAACCGGGTAGAACAACACGAACAGCAGCAAACAGACGCCCAAATATATGAACACCGCCCTCTTGCCGTATTTTGTGCGCTCTATAAGGTATTTTGCGAGCACTCCCATAAGCAGTATCAGGAACGCTATCGTCTCAAAATAGTGGTATATAAACGTCTCCCTCGATATCAGCATCCACGGCACATACTCCGACGCCGCGGCTATAGCTAAAAAGAACGTGCGCTTGCCGAGCTTTCCCTTGCGCAGGCGTATTACAACGAGCGCTATTACGGCGCCCAGCGCCCCCCACCATACCGCCGGGTTGCCCATAGTGGACAACGAAGACATGTATTCGTCGGGGTAGCCCTCGCCCTGGAAGAAAAACACGGGTCGAACATTGAGCGGCCATAAATACCACTGCGATGAAAACGGATGCGGCCTGTCCGTCTTAAGGTCGGAGTGGTAATTGAACATATACTCCTGATTGCCGAGTATACCTTTAAAATCGTACGGCCTGTCGTCAGTATACAGCACGAACGATTCGTACCATATAAAAGCGCACACGGCTGCTATCACCAGCACGCACGCGACTGCTGCCATCAGCACTTTTTTACTGCTCGCGGGCTTTGCGGCAGGCTCGTCGGGCTGCGCCGGAGCAATACCCTTAGCGGCGCGCATGTCTTTTATCTTCAGCGCGAACAGCACGGCTATCAGCGCCGCCGCAAACACGAAGAAGAATGCACGTACGGCGTATCCCATAGTGTCAGTCGCCTTAGCCATATAAGGAGCGTACGCCATCAGGTATATTACTGCCGGCACGATTATGAAAAACACTACGCACCATAGAAGGGTTATAAGCGTGCGCTTCCTGAACTTTTCGCTTATATCCTCAAAATACGCGCGTTTAGCCGGCTCCATAGTTTCGGCCTGTTCCGCGTCGGAAAGCGCCAAATTAGCGTACGAATACTCGCGTCCGCGCTTTGCCATCTGTATGAAGAACAATATCGCCAACCCGAGCCCCGCGTATATGCACAGCCATTTCGTAGCCGCGCCGAGTCCGAACGAAACTCCGCACAGCGCCAACGGCAGCAGCGTACGGTAAAGCGGCTCGCGGTTGTAATTAGTTTCGGTGTAGCGGTACATGAAGTAGTACATAAGCATTACGAACAGCAGGCTGTAGCTGTCTATAGTAGCTATCCTCGTCTGTGAGAAATGCATGAAATCGACGGCAAGCAGGAACGTAGGTATAAACGCAAAAAGCGGGCGCTTAAACAGCCGCTTTGCGAATATGTACATAAGCGGCAGCAACGCCACTCCCACGAGCGTGCCCATAAATCTCCACCCGAACGGGTTCATGCCGAATATCTGTATGCCTATGCTGAGTATCGTCTTGCCGAGCGGCGGATGCGTTATTTCATACGGCGGAACGTGGTTAATATTCTCAAACGCAGTCCTTGCGTGATATACCTCGTCGAAGTACATTTCGGTCATGTAATATGTCTGCTGCGGCACGTGCTTTTGCTCGTCGAACATATACTGTGCTGGGTTGTCGCCGCCCGGGTTTGTACTGGATATTGAAGCTATCGCTACCGGAAGGCCGTCCTCTCCGCAGAACCCCATTTCGAGCATTCTAAGCCCGGTCTTCTCAACTTTAATTTTAACGTATTTCGCGGTGAACGGCTCCGGCTTTTTGAACTGCCACTCGTACATGCCAATAGCGTCGTGGTCTACCGACATGGGGGCTATCGTCTTTATAGCTTTGCCGTTTTCGTCTTTTTCATCGGTGTCCTGCTCCATCAGCACAGGGGCGTACACCGCGCCGTCTTCCGAATAAGAAAATGAAAACTTGCTTTCCCCAAGAGACGCGAAATACTTTATATAGCTTATGTCTTCGGGTTTTTTAAACTCGACCGTAACCTCTTCGCCCTTATTTTCCATAGCAAAGTACGTTTCGGGTATGTCAAGCGAACCAAGGTTGGTAAATGCGACGGCAGCGTACACCAGCGTTACCGCAAGCATAATGAGCCAGTCGCGCAATGTCATCTTCGCGCGCTCTTCTTTGAAAAACAGCCGCCTTTTTGCGTTCTTCTGCCAATTCTTCTCTTGCATCTTTAACTGTCAACTTTCTTTACGCCCGAAAAAACCGCTAAGCTTTTTTGGGGTATCGTTATCCGAGCAGCGCGGGGCTTTTAATAAGCACCTTGCCGCTCGAGAGCTTTCTTATTGTTACAACCGCGTACGCGAGGTAAAGCGCTAAATTAACCGCCGAGAAAATGAGCAGCGGCGCTTCGGGCGCAGCCGTAGTATCGGCGTAAAGCGTAACAAGCTGGTTTATCAGCGCCGATACCGAGTACGCGCCCGCGAACACAAGCGTCGTAGTGTCGCGGGAATACACATACGCAAACACGAGCAGCACGCACGCGGGGGCTATATAACGCTCGTGCACCATATGCATCAGCATAAAAACCGATATTACAAGGAACGCGGCAAGGTCGAAATACGGCCTTGTGTCTCTCGTCCTCCATTGCAGGAACACAATGGCCGCGCATATAACGGCGAGGAATATCATGCCCCACGTCTTGTAATCAAACACCAGAAACGTTTCGGTTACCTCGGCCCAGTTGCCGCCCGAGAGCGCAAACAGGTTAAAAGCGTTCAGCGTCGCGTACGGATACGAGCCGACGGTGCTCGCGTACTTGTCTATTATCCAGAACGTCGGCTGGTTTCCCTGAAAAGGCAGCGAGCCTAAGAACATGACGGCGGCGATTATTGCAAGGCCTCCGAATATGCCCGCGACGGCTTTGCCAAGCCCGCCCTTTTTAAATAACGCGTAAAAATAAGCAAGCCCCACGACGGGCAGAAACATCAAAGCCTGCGGCTTTATAAGCAGCGATACCGCAAAGAAGAACGCGCCCGCTAAATACCGTTCCTTTTTAAGATGATACAGCGTTAAAACGACGAACAGCGTAAACGCAGCGTCCATCTGCCCCCATACGGAGCTGTTGAAGAACATGGCGGGGTTAAAAAGCAGCAGCATCGAGCAAAGCAGCGCGAACTTCTTTCCCGCCTCATGGGAGGCTATTCTGTACACAAACGCCGCCAATATCACTTCCGATATTATCGCGGGCAGCTTGAGAAGTACGGTAAACGCAGCGGAAGAATCGCTTATGCCGAATATGCTGCGAATGAATCCCACCACCCAGAGCACGTACATGTATCCCGGCGGATAATCCGCAAATTCTAGAGACGAGTAAAACCCGGATGGACCATGCTCGTATACCGCGAGCGACCACGCCCGAAAGCATCCCATATCAATTGCGTAACCGGGATATACCGCGGCTATGAATACGCGCAGCGCGACTGCTGCAGCCGCGGCTATCAGAAACAGCGGCCAGAAGTTCTCGCCGGTTTCTTTCTTGCGCATAGCGAGCAGTACGCACACTGCTATAAACAACGCTGTGACTATTACCGTAATCACCGTGGCGGCGGACGTCTGGGAAGGGGTCGCCAGCGAAGGCCTGTTATCGGCCAGGGCGGTACCGCCGAATGTCAATATGATCAACGCTGCTGCCAGCAGACATAAAAACCTGCGAATCATCAAAACCAGCTCCGCTAAATCCAGGGCTCAATAAACTCAAACGCATTCTTAATATGGTTTATTCTGCCGTTATTGACCTCTATTATATCAAATCTGTATTTTTCATCAACGTTTTTATTGGCTGACGCGTAGTCGAGGGCCGCTTTGCATATGCGCGCTATCTTGCGCCTGCCCACAGCCTCGGCGGGCGTACCGTAACGGCTCTGGCTTCTCGTCTTGACCTCGCAGAACACGGTGCTGCCGTCATCGTCGAATATTATGTCGACCTCTCCGCCGCGCACGTAGTAGTTGCGCGCAAGTATCGTATGGCCGCGCCGCTCGAGGTACTCGGCGGCCTGCGCCTCCCCCGCATTCCCTTTAACCCTGTTGTTCATACAGTTTCCTTAAGAACGAAGCTCTGTGTATCTCGCACGCGCCGTATCTTACGATGCATTCAAAGTGCTCTTTCGTAGCGTACCCCTTGTGCCTGTCAAACCCGTACTGCGGGTAAAGCACGGCGTAATCGCGCATTACTGCGTCCCTCGTTTCCTTCGCTATTATCGAAGCCGCGGCTATGCTGTAGCACATACGGTCTCCGCCGGTTATCTCCTCGTACGGCAGACTTACGTCTATTCCGCCTATCCTGTCGCAGAACACGTAATCAGGCGTAACGCGCAGCGAGCTTATCGCCTCGGCAAACGCCTTTTTAGCCGCGTTCAGTATGTTTATCCTGTCTATCGTGCCGCTGTCGCAAACGCCCACCGCGAAGCAGACTGCCTGCGCGGTGATGAGCGTATAAAGCTCTCCCCTCTTCTTTTCGGAGAGCTTCTTTGAATCGTTTACTCCGGGTATTAGCAGCCCCGGCGGCATTATTACCGCCGCGGCGACGCACGGCCCCGCAAGCGGCCCGCGCCCGGCTTCGTCCACGCCCGCGACGAGCAGCCCTTTATCCCAGTAGGGCTTTTCATACCGGCTTAATTCTTCAAGCCTTTGCGCTTCTTTTGCTTCGTCAATCATAGCGGGGGGCTCTCGAGCGTTATCCTCCCGAGCTTTCCTCCTTTGAATTCGTCGAGCAGCGTTTTAGCGCCTCTCTCGATATCAATTTCGCCTTCCTTGAGCAAAAATCCTCTTTTTCTGCATATGCTTTCCAGTACGGCTCGAGGTTCGCCCTCCTCCGCGCCGTATCTTGCGCTAACGGCGCCCGGTGCGGCGGTTTTCAAAAGCTCTATAAGCTTTAGCGACAGCGCTACCGTGTCCGTTATCTCCTGCTTTAAGCAGCCCGTTACCGCTATATTGACGGCGGCCGCTTCCGATTCTATCTTGGGCCATAACAGGCCGGGAGAATCGAGCAGCTCTATACTGTCCGACAGCCTGAGCCACTGAAGGCCTTTCGTAACGCCCGCCTTGTCGCCCGCCTTTGCGGAGCTGCGGCCAATGAGGCGGTTGATTACGGCGGATTTGCCCGAGTTGGGTATGCCGCACACCAGCACGCGCACAGTTTTGCGCATGCCCCTCTCGGCGTAGCGTTTTACAACGGGCTCGGCGGCTTTATTTATCGCTTTGATGAGAACGTCCTTTTTTGAGCTTATCGCGGAAAAAGGCAGTGCAATATAATCCTTAGCGTAATACTTTACCCACTCAGAAGTCTTCCATTCGTTCGCGAGGTCTGCCTTGTTGAGCAGCACTATGCGCTCCTTGCCCGCAAGCATGCTTAATAGGTCGGGGTTAAAAGTGCTCAGCGGAGCGCGCGCGTCCAATACAATAACCGCTACGTTTATGAGCTTAAGTTTTTCACCGAGCTGCCTCTTTGCTTTGGCCATATGCCCGGGGTACCACTGTATGTCCACTTTCACCTCAAAGTTATTTACGGGCGGGGATAAAACCCCTCCTCTGCTATTTGCCTATTATATCATACCGCCCCGAAAAGTCTCACTACTTTTTAAGGATACAATTGCCCCCCATAATAATAACGGAAAGGAAGCCGGTTTTGTTCCCGCCGCGTAAAATATTCTATTATCCCGCCGTGGTTTATGAGTTGGAAAACGGCCGTATGTGTTATTTTATCTATGCATATGGTTATCACCAGCAAGGAGCGGTTATGAACGAGCGGCAGCAGACATATAGCACGTCGCAGGTCGCGCGTATAGTGGGAGTGCACCCCAACACTGTCCGTTTGTATGAGCAGTGGGGTTTTCTGCCTCCCGTTACCCGCCAAAGCAACGGCTACAGGGTATTCAACGACAGTCACATAGCACACATGCGGCTTGCCAGAGCCGCGTTTCGCTGCGACTTCGTAGAGGGCGGCATACGCAAGCGCGCGGCGGCGCTCGTCAGGACTGCGGCAGGCGGCGACCTTAAGCAGGCGCTTTGTATGGCGTGCGGATTTCTTGAGCATATACGCAACGAGAGGAATAAGGCTGAGGAAGCGCTCGCACTCGCTCAAAAGTGGGCAAACGGCGAATCCGCGGGCAGTAGCGCCACATATTATAAGCGCGGCGACGTGGCGAAGCTGCTTAACGTTACGGCCGACGTGCTGCGCGACTGGGAAAGAAACGGGCTTATAGACATACCCCGGGCCGGTAACGGCTACCGTATGTACGGCCCTGCTGAAATAAACAGGCTGAAAATTATCCGCACGCTCCGGAACGCGAACTACAGCATGATGGCTCTTGTGCGTATGTTCTCGCATATCGACAGGGGCAGCTGCGAAGACATAAGATACGTTATGGATACGCCTCCGCCCGAAGAGGACATCGTATGCGCCACCGACAGATGGATTTCCACGCTGATACAGTCGGAAGCGGACGCGCACGACGTCATATCGCAGCTTGAGAAAATGAACGAAAGTTAAACCCTCCACTATGCCACCAGTGTTAACAAAGCCCGTATAATGCTTCCAGAATTTATTTTGGAGGTATATATGCGTAAAAAAAGTGTTTCAGGCAGGCCTTCGCTTGCAAAGCCGCGGTTCGCCGTCGAGAAGGAGCTTGCAAAGCTCTCCCTTCCCATACTCGTCGGCATGATATTCGAGCTGGTCTGCTCGCTGCTCGATATGTTCTGGATAGCGAGGATAAACCCGCAGGACACGGGTATCGTCAGCGGCGTCGGGCTGGCTTATCCCGTAACGTTTTTACTGGTGGCGCTCGCTCAGGGTGTAAGCGCGGGCATAGCCACCATAGTCGCCGTCTCAGCGGGCAGGAACGACACAGCCTGTACAAGAAGCGCCGCGAAGAACGGCTTTGTGTTGAGCTTTGCGCTCAGCGCCGTTATTATCGCGCTGGTGTACGCTTTTCAGGGCAGCCTTATAGGCGCACTGTCAGGCTCGGGTATATCTCAATCGGCGAGGGGGTACGGCTCTGAGTATCTTACGTGGTACATGCCGGGGATGTTGTTTCTATTCTGCGGGCAGTCGTATCTTGCCGTGCTGCAGGGAGAGGGCAGAACCAAGCATATCGGGCTGGCGACGTCTATATCAACTGCCATAAACGCAATTCTCGCCCCTGTATTCATATTCGTTTTCGGACTGGGCGTCAAGGGCGCGGCCATGACGACGTCTATAGCGCAAGTGCTGATATTCGCCTACGCCGCCGTAATGATGATGAAAGACAAAAGGGAGGCGGCAAACGAATGCCCGCGGTTTGACTTTGGCGTAATAAAGCGGATATTAAAGCTCGGCATGCCCCAGAGCCTTAGCTTTGTAATACTTTCCGCTTCATTCGCTGTCGTCAACTGGTTCGTCGGCTCCATCAGCGAAACATTCATGCAGTCGTACACCATCGTCAGCAGGTTCGACGGCATACTGCTCACACCCACGCTCGCGTTTTCCATAGGGCTTTCAATAATGGTAGGCCAGAGTTACGGCGCGGGAGACATCCCAAGCATGCGATTGGCATTCAAAAGAGGCACCATGCTGAATATGGCGATATCCGTATCCGTAGGAGTACTGTATATGCTGCTGGCGCGGCCGCTGTTCGCCACGATGTCCGAAAACGGCGAGGTAATCTCGCTGGCGCTGAAACAGGTTTACGGATTTACCATAGCGGCGGTGGCCGGCTCGGTGCTGGGGCTTTGCTCAGGGTCGGCGCTGCAGGCGGTTGAGCGCTCAGTCGCATCGATGACGGTAATGCTGCTGCGCATGCTCTTGCTCCCCGTCGCGGCGCTGCTCATACTTCAGCTCATATTCGGCGCAACGGTGGAAACGATATGGTTTGCGGTGGCGGGAGGCAGTCTTTTGGGCGGCTTTATCGGCTTGCTTATGGTAAGGCTGAGGTTCAGAAAGATACCGGAAGTTTTAACCCCTAAAGCAGCTCCCGCGCAGTAAGCGGAATTACTTTTCACTTTAATTGTACGCACGCTTGAGATTACGGGGTACAAATTTACACCCCATCAAGCCTCACGGCTTGCCGGGGACCCCGTTACATGCCTTTCAACCGGCTTCGCCGGTGAAAGGCAAAGCATATGCTGCGACGCAGTATTAGCGCCCGTCCGGCCGCGCGCAGCGCAGGAAGGGTAAGACTCGCTGACGAGCCTTTGTTTATCAGCGGGACTAAAAAAGAGCCTTTACGGCTCTTTTTGCAATTATCTCTTTTCTTTGAGCTTCGCGGCTTTGCCGGCGCGTTCGCGCAGGAAGTAAAGCTTCGAACGTCTCGTCTTATTGTGCCTTACTATCTCTATGCCCGCTATCTTGGGCGAATGGATAGGGAACGTGCGCTCTATGCCGACGCCGAACGAAACGCGGCGTACTGTTATCATCTCTCGGATGCCGCCGTTTTTGATGGCGATAACGTAGCCTTCGAACGTCTGAATCCTCTCCCTCGTGCCTTCAACGACCTTGACGAGTACCTTAACGGTGTCGCCCACGCTGATTTTGGGCAGATCGGCGCGCATGTGTTCTTTTTCAATAGCCTTAATGACGTTATCCATTTTGCTGATTCCTCCTTGTCTGCTGAATACCCGGAAAATCATTCCGGGCGGACTCCAGGCGTTCATAATCGATCTGTCATCCAAAAAAATAAGGATGCGAAAAGCGGACCGCCCTAAATCAACTCTGGAATTATAACACAACGCCAAATACAAGGCAAGTGTTGATTTTACCGTTTTTCTGCGGGAACATATTAATTTAATTTGCTGCTGTTGACATATTTTGATATATGCTACATAATGACATTGATATCATATTTAATCCATTATTGGCTAGTGTCGTCATATCTGTTATAAATCATGCATAAATACTTTTTATGCTATTTATTTAGTTTGCCTCAAAGCTTTACCGCAGTATTGGTTTTGGTAATGATGCTTGCAATGACAATAACTGCATTTGCAGAATTTAAAAATTGTTACTTGCACCCTGATAACACAGGTGAAATTGCAACCAGTTCACTTAATGCATATCAGTCTCATTGCTCTGGATATAACAGTATGGATTCAACAAATAATATCTATATAAGACTTCAGGTTAATAGAGGACTAGGACAAGAATGGGAAAGAATTTGGTATGACCTTCTTAACCCGGGAGAATATCAGGCCAGTCCAGTAGCGTCAACTAGAATTCTACTACCATTTAGAACAAAGATATGCTCTTATCCATCTGTTGGAGGAGTTGAAGGCGTTGGTTGTTGCTTTGATTATTAGAATATTAATATGCCCATAGTTATAAGTTTATCCGGGGGGATATGTACATATATACAACCCCCTATTATTTATTGCAGTTTAATACTGTAAAAAACGAGAATCAGTTAAAGCAAATTAATGGAAACGAGGAAAATGTATGAAGAAAATAATGAGATACATCTTAACCGGAGTTAATATTGCATTCATTTTAATGATTGTGACACTTACCAGCGGGTGCCAGCCGACGCCGGAACGAACGGCGGTCGTACATGGCGGAGATCTGGAGGTGGAGATAAAAGGCTCCCCCGCGCCTTTGGGCGCATATGACGCCCCTGAAAGCTGGCAGGAGACGCTGGATATGAAGGGCAGCGATGTAAGCGTCAAAATAAACGCACAGATAAGCGTACCGGACGTTATGGCATATCCGGTGTATAAAGTCAAACCAATATCGTTTGATGCTGCGTGTATAGAGCCTCTCGTGGATTACTTCACAAAAGGCAAAGACGTCATTAAATATGCGGAGCCTACAAAAGCCGATTTGGAGAAGCAGCTGATAATTGCGCAAAAAAATTACGATGAAGAAATGATAGCAGAGCTCGAGGAAGAGATAAAGAAAGCTCCGGAAACAGTCGAACCAGAAGTGATAACGGATTGGAGCCCGGATAAATCGCCCAGCGGAAGCTTTATGGCGGATGACGGTGAATATGCCGGAATAAGCGTAAGCCCGAATAGATTTGATTATACGAATGGATTCGTTCAAACAGAGTATATGCTTCTATTGAATAATAAAGGTGCTATCGGAGATATCGCGATATCCAAAGAAGACGCCATAGCGTCGGCAGAGGATATGCTTCATGAGTTGGGCTTAGGTTATATGACTGCCGTCAGCCTTGAAAAAGCGCAGTGTTACGCGTCTTTCGAAGACGCGTTTGCGCAGCCCGCTGAAACACCTTTATCCAAAGGGTATCTCATTAAATTTGCGCGCAATATCGACGGTATTTCAGGTATCATAAATGAAGGAATTTCTTTCAATGTCCGGGACGAGTTCGCCTATAAAGCGCCGCTTTACCCGGAAGAAATGTGCGTGTATGTGGACGAGGCTGGCAAAGTGCAGTCATTTAACTGGTCGTATCCATTAGTAATAAAAGAAAAGCTAACGGAAAACGCAACTCTCCTGCCGTTTGAAGATGTTAAGCAAAGAATACGCGATATGTTTACGTTTATCAATTCCTATAACAGCGAACCGATAGAGATAACAAGTATTGAAATGAATATGGCGATAGTCGACGTTAAAGACCACCCCGAAGAAGCCATGTATGTACCAGCCTGGTTCATTTATTATACGGAAACATTTGATGATCCGGAAACAGGCGGAACACTGCAACAAGTAAATACACTGGCATTGAACGCAATAGACGGAGGAAGGGTGCTGGAATGCCCGGTCGATTTAAGCCCCGAGATACAGCAAGCTATGGAGAAAGACAGACAGGCGCTTAACTAGCGGCGACAGCTGATATGACAGTAATAACTTATCATAGCCCTGTGGTAAATTTCTCATTTTTTCCTTGACTTGCGCCATACATGATGCATATAATATTACAAATATATTTGGAGAGGCAATATGACGGGTATATCTGCAAATAAAAACTTTATGTTTACCGGCCGGAGCTATTATGGCTTCGGATATTTTGCGTACGGTAAATATAAATGTTTGCGGATATGAGTTGCTGATACTATAGGTAAATACTTGAAACTTAAGGGAGCTCATA
>JAEZIZ010000129.1 GCA_023415915.1 Bacillota bacterium
AAGTCAACTATCTGACGGGTATGCGCAGCACTACTCCGGGCACGAACTCGCTCGGCTTAAAGTCCCTGTTGGCGGCAAGCAGGCTGCTTACCCTTATGCCGAACGCGTCCGCGACCGACACAAGCGTATCGCCTTCCTTTACCGTGTAGCGCTTCCCCAGTTCCTGGGATTTTCTCACCTTCACCCGCTGCCCCTCGCGCAGCTTTAACGGGTTTACGCCGGGGTTTAACGTGCAGAACGTCGATATGTCCATATCATACCGTCCGAGCACGTCGGAAAGCTTCTCGTTCCTGCCTAATGTATAATACGCTATAAGCTGTCTTGCAAGCGGCAGCACAATCACCTGCCCCGGCACGTAATGCGACGGGTTTAAAAAAGGGTTGCTGCTGAGCAGCGTCTCAACCGTTATGCCGCGGCGCTTCGCTATGCGGTACAGCGTGTCCCCCCTTCTAATCGCGTAAAAAACGCCTCTGCCGCAGCCGCCGCTTTTGCTGGGTATCCTTATTCTGCTGCCCTGCGTTATGGCGGGAATGTCGTTTAATGCTTTTAGTTCCTTCTCGCTCACGGAAAACTTCCTCGCTACGGACGAAAAAGTGTCTCCCGTCTCCGCGTAATATTCAAAATAATCGCAAGGATACGCCATAAGCTCTCCTTTTTCGATAAATCGATTACTGCATTTACTTCCGATAAAACTTCAGTTTACCAGCCCTCAATATTAATTTATTTATTGCTCCCCGCGTTAATGACACGCCGCCGCGGATTTAGCGCGCGGCAAGCTTGCTGCTTGCTGCCTTTGCCTGCAATAGCTGCAATTTTACCAATGGATTCTTGCATTTTATATAACTGGTTGTTAAAATGGAGATTAAACAAACAAAACGAAGGCAAAAAATGCGTATTGAAGATGAAATAAAAAAACTAAAGGACGAGAAAAACGCGATAATACTCGCGCATTACTACCAGACGGAGGACATACAGGACGTCGCCGATCTTGTGGGCGATTCGTACGCCTTAAGCAAAAAGGCGCGGGATAACGACGCGCAGATGATAGTATTCTGCGGCGTCAGGTTTATGGCTGAGAGCGCGAAGATATTAAGCCCTCATAAAAAGGTGCTGCTGCCAGTAATGGACGCCGGCTGCCCGATGGCCGATATGATTACGGCGGATGATATAGCCGAGCTGCGGCAAAAGTACCCGGACGCCGCCGTAGTGACGTACATAAATTCCAACACCGACGTCAAAGCGGCAAGCGACGTTTGCGTTACGTCCTCCAACGCCGTAAAAGTAGTTCGCTCTTTAAAAGAAAAACGTGTCGTTTTCGTGCCCGACCAAAATCTTGCGGCTTATGTTGCGTCACAGGTTCCCGAAAAGGAGATAATACCGTTCCACGGCTTCTGCATAGTGCATCACCAGCTGAAAGTAAAAGACGTTGACGACGCCAAAGCTGCAATACCCGACGCGCTCGTGCTGGCGCACCCCGAATGCCCGCCTGAGGTGCTTAAAAAGGCGGATTACGTAGGCAGCACGGCGGGCATAATAGAATACGCACGTAAATCGCCGGGTAAAAGGTTTCTTATCGGCACGGAGATGGGCATACTTCATACGCTCAAACGGGAAAATCCCGACAAGCAGTTTTTCCTGCTTGCGCCCAAGCTTTTGTGCACCAATATGAAAAAGACAAAGATAGCCGACGTACTCGAAGCATTGAAATACGAACGGCATGAAATAACGCTTAGCGGCGAGATTATTGAAAAGGCCAAGCGAAGCCTTGACAGAATGCTTGAGGTTTAGCCGCCTTTCGGGGGCATCTGATGAAACGATACATATGCAGCACGCAAAGCGGCATTGAAACCCACGATGTGGATGTGGCGGTAATAGGCAGCGGCCTTGCCGGTATGTACGCGGCATACCATTTAAACCGGTCGCTGAGCTGCGCTATTTTTACCAAGGACGTTATAGAGACGAGTTCTTCCTCGCTGGCCCAAGGGGGCATAGCGGCGGTTACGGAGAGCGACGACAATTTTACGTACCACTTTGAGGACACCATGAAGGCGGGCGCCGGTCTCTGCGACCCGGACGCAGTACGCGTTATAGTGGAAGAAGCCCCCAACGAGATAAACGAGCTTATTAAGCTGGGTACAAATTTCGACCTCGACAGCGCCGGCCACCTGCTCACAACGCGCGAGGGCGGCCACGGCATGAACCGCATACTGCACGCCGGCGGTGACGCGACGGGCCTTGAAATGGTAAAGACGCTGGAGAAAACAGTCACGAATCTCGATAACATTACTATGTATGAAAACTCCTTCGTCAGCGACATAATAACGGAGGGCGGAAGGGTTTGCGGCCTGATGGTTCATATGGACGGCGGCTGGCATCTTTTCCGTACCGGCTACGTAATCATCGCGACGGGCGGTCTCGGGCAGATATACAGGTATACCACCAACCCCGTGATAGCGACGGGCGACGGGTTCGCACTGGCGCAGCGTGCGGGCGCAGCGCTCGAAAACATGGAGTTCATACAGTTCCACCCCACCGGGCTATATACCAAGGAGAACAGGAACATGCAGTGCTTCCTGATATCCGAAGCGGTGCGCGGCGAGGGCGGAGTGCTGTTAAACGACGCGGGCGAGCGCTTCATGCTGGGCAGGCATCCGCTTGCGGAGCTTGCTCCGAGAGATATAGTCGCAAGGGAGATATACCGCGAGATACAGCATCAGACGTCGCCTTACGTGCGGCTGGATATCACAAGCAAGCCCGCCGACTTCCTTATAAGCCGCTTTCCTACGATATACCATACTTGCCTTGAGCGCGGCATAGACATGACGAAAAACTTCATACCCGTAGGCCCCGTGCAGCACTATATGATGGGCGGTGTAAAGACGGGGCTTTGGGGAGAAACGAGCGTGCGCGGGCTGCTTGCGTGCGGCGAAGTCGCTTCGACGGGTGTACACGGCGCCAACAGGCTGGCAAGCAACTCCACGCTTGAGTGCCTGGTGTTCGGGCGCAGGTGCGCGTACGTAATAAACGGAGGTTTCGAGCCGTGCAGAGTCAAAGCTCAGGTTCCCTGCGACGACTCAAAGGAGCCGTGCGATATTGACGCCGCCGCGAAGATAATAGACTTAAAGGGCATAATGGTGAAATACTGCGGCATACTGCGCAACAACGCCGATTTGACGTTCGGCCTTGCGCGGGCGCAAGAGATAATGAACGAGATAGAATGTAAGCGACTTAAAACAATAAAAGATATGGAACTCTACAACATGACCTCGGTAGGCATTGAGGTGCTAAAAAGCGCGCTTAACCGCAAGGAGTCGATAGGCGCGCATTTCCGTACGGATGAGAAAAATGATGATCGATAAAAAATATCTTGAAAACTTTATAGCAATGGCGCTTGCCGAAGACATAGGCACGGGCGACATAACGACGCAAAGTACCGTTCCGCAGCACGCGGTGATACAAGGGAGGTTCCTTGCCAAAGCCGCGGGCGTGCTGTGCGGCACGGAAGTAGCTAAAGCCGTGTTCCGCTATATCGACCCGGACATAAAAGTGGAGTTTTGCTTCAGCGACGGGCAGGCAGTTAAAAACGGCGACATAATAGGTACGATATCCGGCAGGGCTGCAGGCGTGCTGCAGGGCGAGCGGCTTGCGCTCAACATGATGCAGCGCATGTCGGGAATAGCCACGAAGACGAGTGAAGCGGTGGCGAAAGTCGCGGGCTTTCCCGTCCGCATACTCGATACGCGAAAGGTCACGCCGGGGCTGCGCGTGTTTGAAAAGTACGCGGTGCGCACAGGCGGAGGGCATAACCACAGGTTCTCGCTCGCCGACGGCGTGCTTATCAAGGACAACCATATAAAAGCGTCGGGCGGCATAACGAACGCGGTAAAGGCCGCGAAGGCTCTTGCCCCTATTACGCTGAAGATAGAAGTGGAGACCGAAACCTTGGAGCAGGTTGCCGAGGCGCTGAGCGCCGGTGCGGACATAATAATGCTCGACAACATGTCCGTCGATATTATGAGGCAGGCAGTAGCTTTGATAGGCAAAAAAGCTCTCGTCGAAGCCTCGGGCAACATGGACGAAAAGGACTTAAGGGAAGTTGCCGCGACGGGCGTCGATTTCATATCGATAGGCGCGCTTACAAATTCGCCGAGGCCGCTCGATATCAGTTTAAAGTTTTCATAAAAACGCAAATCCAAACCGCTTTTTAACGGCCGTCCACCGGCCTTTTTTATTTTTGCCAAACATTTTGGCAGCATGCATAAAGCGCGCGCACAGTCCTCTAGCCTCCGAAATAAACTTTAATAAAAAAAGGAATATTTTTTATAAAAATAGATTGACAAATAATTCACAAAGTCATATAATGATATTGTGAAATGTTTCACAATATATAGTTTTTCAGGTATTGCCGGAATACCTGAAAAATAAAAGGCTTTTTGGGGCAGTAATATTGATAAAATCCCTTACGGGTTTTATAGATTTTAAGTTTAAGGAGAGGAGTACCATGGCAGAGAAGAATAAGGAAGTCAATTTTCAGGCCGAGATAGACCGCCTGGTTAAAAACGCAAACGAGGCTCTCACCGCCTATATGCGCATGGACCAGCGGCAGGTAGACTCTATGGTGCACGCGATGACGCTCGCCGGGCTCGACAACCACATGGAGCTCGCTAGGATGGCTGTCGACGAAACGGGCCGCGGGGTGTTTGAAGACAAGGTTATAAAGAATATATTCGCAACAGAGTATATCTGGCACAGCATCAAGGATCAAAAGACTGTAGGCGTTGTGGACGAAAGCGAGCTTGAGGGCTACGTAGAAGTTGCGGAGCCGGTGGGCATAATAGCGGGCGTGACACCAGTGACAAACCCCACGTCCACTACTATGTTCAAGGCGCTGATATGCGCCAAAACGCGCAACCCTATAATATTCGCGTTCCATCCGTCGGCACAGAAGTGTTCCGCGGAAGCCGCCAAGATACTGCTTGATGCGGCTGTAAAAAACGGCGGCCCGAAGCACTGCATACAGTGGATAGAAACGCCTTCTATTGACGCGACGAACGCACTGATGAACCACCCCAGCGTATCGATGATACTAGCGACGGGCGGCGCGGGTATGGTAAGGTCCGCCTACAGCGCGGGCAAACCGGCGCTGGGCGTAGGTCCGGGCAACGTGCCGTGCTATATCCACAACGACGTTGACTTGGAGCGCGCGTGCACCGACCTTATAATATCCAAGACTTTCGACAACGGCATGATCTGCGCGTCCGAGCAGGCGGTCATAGTGCACAAGGATATCGCCAAGGCGTTCGAGGATACTATGAAGCGGCTGGGCTGCGCGTTCATGAACGACGAGGAGACGCAGAAGATATCGAAGTACGTTATAAACAGCGAGAGGCTTACCCTAAACCCCGACGTTGTGGGCAAAACGGCGCACTGGATAGCGGCAAACGCGGGAGTAGACGTACCGGAAAACACGAAGATACTGCTTGTCAGGCTCGAGAAGCCGGGCAAGGATTACCCTTTGTCGCTGGAAAAGCTCTCCCCCGTGCTCGCGTACTTCGTCGCTAAAGACGAGAAGCAGGGCTTTGAGTTCGCAAGCAAAATGCTTGAGCTCGGCGGCCTCGGACACAGCGCGGTCATCCATTCAAACAACGAGGAGCTCTGCCGCGCGTACGGCGAGGCTATGAGGGTAGGCCGCGTTATAGTGAATTCCCCGTCGTCCCAGGGCGCCATAGGCGATATATACAATACCAACACGCCGTCGTTAACGCTTGGATGCGGCTCTTACGGGCACAACTCCACCACCGCGAACATCTCTTCGGTCAACCTCATTAACAAAAAGCGTATAGCGACAAGGAGAGTAAATATGCAGTGGTTCAAGATACCGCCCAAGATCTATTTTGAAAACAACTCAGTGCAATACCTTGAGTCGATGCCCAATATCAGCCGCGCGTTTATAGTTACCGACCCTGTTATGGTAAAGCTAGGCTATGTCGACAAGGTGCTGCATTATCTGCGCAAGCGCGAACAGTACTGCCACAGCGAGATATATTCGGACGTTGAGCCCGACCCGTCTATAGAGACGATAATGCGCGGCGTGGAATCGATGAACAAATTCAGCCCCGACGTGATAATCGCTCTCGGCGGAGGAAGCGCCATAGACGCCGCCAAAGGCATGTGGCTTTTTTACGAGCATCCGGAAACGGATTTTGACGCATTGCGGCTTAAGTTCCTCGACATACGCAAACGCGCGTTTCTGTTCCCCAACTTAGGCAAAAAGGCGCAGCTGGTCGCAATACCCACTACGTCTGGTACGGGCAGCGAGGTCACGTCTTTCTCCGTTATAACCGACAAAAGCAACGGCAACACGAAATACCCGCTGGCCGACTATGAACTTACGCCCGACGTGGCTATAATAGACCCGCAGTTCGTGCGCACTATGCCTAAATCCATCACCGCCGATACCGGCCTGGATGTGCTGACTCACGCTATTGAGGCGTATGTGTCCATACTCGCCTCCGACTATACGAACGGCCTTGCGATAAAGGCCATAGAGCTGGTATTCAATTACCTGCGGCGCTCTTTTAACAATCCGGACGACGCAGAAGCGCGCGAGAAGATGCATAACGCTTCCTGCATAGCGGGCATGGCGTTTACGAATGCGTTTTTAGGTATCAATCACTCGCTCGCCCATAAGCTGGGCGGTGAGTACCATATACCGCATGGACGTGCAAACGCGATAATGCTGCCGCACGTAATAGAGTACAATTCGCAGCTGCCCACGAAGTTCGCCATATTCCCCAAATACGGCAAGTTTGCGGCGGACGAACGGTACGCTCAGATAGCGCGGTACATGGGCTTCGGCGGCGCTACGAAAGAGGAGCAGATAGCGGCGCTGATACGCGAGGTGCGCGCGCTGATGGCCGACCTCGGCATGCCCGCTACCATAGCTGAATGCGGCGTTAACGAAAAGGACTTCTTAAAGAAGCTGCCCGCTCTCGCCGAGCGCGCGTTCGAGGACCAGTGCACTACTTCCAACCCGCGCTACCCGCTCGTTGCTGAGCTTATGGATATATACAAAAAGGCGTATTACGGCAAATGACGTTAATCAAAGCCCTATAAGTTTTGGAACTTTAATATATAAAAGCCCGTCGTTGCGGGCTTTCTTTTTTCTTTTAAGTGCGCTTGCGAACTGGCGCAGCGCCGTGTGCTTAAAATACGCCACTCGGAAGTTATAGCCGGAACAATATACAAACCAGTCAGCCGATAGCATTGCGTTTATTCGTCCCGCTTGTGCGCTTTGCGCTGCGGGAACGCCCAGCTCATCAGCTTTATCGCCAGTGCGATTATCGCTATCACTACGAATATGCCTGCCATGCCGTACAGCAGTATAGGCAGCGTATCTACAAATCCTTGAAAGTTCATGCCGTTACCTCGCTATCAGGTTGAGTATTATGCCTCCCGCTATTACGGAGGCTATCTGCCCGGATACGTTAGCGCCTATCGCGTGCATAAGCAGGTAGTTCTGCCTGTCCTCGGCCTGCCCCATCTTATGTATCACCCTCGCGGACATAGGGAACGCCGATATACCCGTCGCGCCTATCATCGGGTTTATCTTGTTCTTTGTAAACAGGTTAAGCAGCTTTGCGAACATCACGCCGCCCACCGTGTCAAATATAAACGCGAACATGCCTAGCGCGAGTATAAGCAGCGTCTCGGGCGCTAGAAAATCCTCCGCTCTCATCTTGGAAGCTATCGTGAGGCCTAAAAACAGCGTTATAAGGTTTGCGAGCACCTTCTGAGCCGTCTCGGAAAGAAGGTTCAATACGCCGCATTCTCTTATGAGGTTGCCGAACATCAGAAAGCCTATAAGCGCCACCGAACGCGGAGCCACGACGCCCGCTATAGCGGTCACGACTATGGGAAACAGTATTTTCGTCAGCTTTGACACGTCTTTGGGGTTGTACGGCATGCGTATGCGCCGCTCTTTTTTAGTGGTTATCAGCCTGATAACCGGCGGCTGTATTATAGGCACGAGCGCCATGTACGAATATGCCGCCACGATTATCGCGCCTATGTATTTTGTATTGAAGTAGTTCGCAACGAATATCGACGTCGGGCCGTCCGCCGCGCCAATAATCGCTATCGAAGCTGCGTCCTTTATGTCAAAGCCAAACAGCACCGCTATGCTCAGCGTGAAGAATATGCCGAACTGCGCCGCCGCTCCGAACAGCAGCATCTTCGGGTTGGAAAGCAGCGGCCCGAAGTCTATCATCGCGCCTATGCCTATGAACAGCAGAAGCGGAAAAAGCTCGTTCGCTATGCCGGCGCCGAACAGCACGTCGAGTACGCCGATTTCCTCTACGCCCTCTATTGTCTGCGTTATAGCGCCCGAAAGCGGCAGGTTTGCGAGTATCGCCCCGAAGCCTATAGGCAGCAGCAGCGACGGCTCCATGTCCTTTTTTATCGCGAGAAATATAAGCACGCCGCCTATCAGCCACATTATCACCTGGCCCAACGTTATATTCAGCACATTGCCAAACAAAACACCCACTGTCGCTAACTCTCCTTATTGAATTGCAAAAATAGCTGATTAAGTTTATCACAGTATTGCGAAAGAAGACAACAGTAATGTAAATCTGATAAACTATTTGTTGTTCCCGCGGTAAATATGATATCATAATTGCAGCTATTGAGGAGCTACATTAAATCAGGAGTAAAGTTTATGACCGGCTGGAATAATATATTGCATGACTTATTCGGAGCTGTGCTGATAGTCGCCGTGCTTGCAGCGCTCGCGGTTATCGCTAAGCTTATAGCTGACGGCGCTCAAAAGTTGCGGGCCAAAAGAGAGGCTTCACAGGACGCCTTATATGTGGATTGCGTGCCCGCAGCGCAACCCGTGCAGGGCGAGCTTGAGCTCGTGCATACCGATGAGAAAACCGCGGCGCTGATTATGGGCATAGTGAGCTATGAGTCGGGCATACCTCTTGACGAGCTGATTTTTCACAGCATAAAGCTAATCGACTGATAACGGGAGAAACAGCATGAAGTATATCGTTACTTTAAACAACAACAGGTATGAGGTGGACGTCGAACGCGGCAAGGCAAGCGTCGTAAGAACAGGCGAGAGCATATCGACCGTACAGCATAATGTAGCCATAGAGCAGCCATCCGCCCCCACGCCCGTGCCCGCTCCTTCCGCGGGTAAAAACATATCCGAAGGCGAGAGGCTGACCGCCCCGATGCCGGGCATCGTTCTTAATATAAAGAAGAACGTCGGCGACAGCGTAAAGAAGGGCGATATAGTAATAATACTCGAGGCCATGAAGATGGAGAGCGAGATATCCTCGCCGTTTGACGGCACTATAGTGCAGATAACTACTTCCAAAGGCGCTCACGTCAGCACGGGCGAAGTGCTGGCGGTAATAAAACAATGAGTATTATATAGTCGTATATTGACTTTTTATTGCAATATTTTAACGCGTATTCCTCTTTCAGTTGACCGGAGCCAGTGCCTTTAATATTCTGGCATAAAGCGCGATAATCCTTGCGCTCATATGAAAGGGGATTGCCGTCATGCCTGCAGCTCCGGCCGGCCGCTTGCTTCACGACCCGCTCATAATAATAATCGGCGCGGTTGCCATCTTAGGGTTTCTAACCGCGTATTACTTTATCCGCAAATCGCTGCAGCCCACCGAAGATTTTGACAACAGTATACTTCGCAGCCTTAGCCATGAAGACAAACAGGAGAGCCTGCAATACTGTATAAGCTTTTTTCAGGACGCATACGACGCAAACGAGCTGCCGGACCTTAGCATATTCATGGAGCTGCGTTTAAAAGCCTCGATAGTGTTCACGTTTTATAAGAATGTAAGGCGCGCCGCGTACGTATACTCCAAGCTTAGGAGCTGTTATTACAAGGACCGCCCGCTTCCCGACTTTACGGACAGATATAAAGAGAAGTTGAGGGAAAACGGTCGAGAGGGCGATATATTAAGCGCGTTCTGTTTGTACGGTATCGAGGAGTTTGAGAAGCTGGAGGAACAAACAAACCCGTAAAAGCCTCACTTGCCTAAGCCCACCCTAAATAATCATCCGCCCTTCATGTAGTGGTTTCTCTTGAACCCTATTAGGGACTCTTGCTGGACAGCCACACGGAATATTTCGGTTCCGCCAACCATGGGGTTAAAGATTCTTCGTCCCTTCGGTCCTCTGAATCATCATGCACTACCCGCACCACAATAAACGAAAACATCTTCCATCTACGCACAACCCAGCTATAATTGAGATATGGCAAGAGTTCGCATGTCATTG
>JAEZIZ010000008.1 GCA_023415915.1 Bacillota bacterium
GACGCTCACAGAGATACCTCAAAAGCTCTCGTTTCTGACCGCGATGCCCGAGTTTTCCAACGAGCTTTACTTCCACAAAAAGATGAAGACGGACGCCGGGCAGGCGCTGCCCGTACTGAAGGAAGCACAAGCCGTGCTGGAAGCGCAGCAGGATTATTCGCTGGAGCCGCTAAAAGAGGCGCTGATGGCGCTCGTTGAGAAGCTCGGCATAAAGAACGGCCAGCTGTTCTGGCCGCTGCGTATAGCGATATCCGGCACGGAAGTAACGCCGGGCGGCGCGGTAGAGATAGCGTGCCTGCTGGGCAAGGAAGAAACGCTGCGCCGCTTGAATCAAAGCATACAAAGACTCGAGAACGGCAAATAACCGCTGCAGCTTATACTGCAAATCAACCACCCCTTCAAGGGGTGGTTTTTCTTGAATCCTATACAGCTCTCGCTGGACAACCTTGCGGCATATTACGGTTCCGCATACTGTATAGTGTTAAGATTCTTCGTACCTTCGACCCTCAGAATGACACACGAGCTTTAGTCTATAAAAGACTGTTTTACGGTACTGGCTGCTTTTGTCATTCTGAGCGCAAGCGAAGAATCTTTACGCCTGCGATATTGTTTAATTGTTTAATCTTTACGCTATATCCGTTACTCCACGTCTGGTTTTTATTAAGATATAAAAACGCCCCGGAAATATCCGGGGCAACAAACTCGTTATATTAAGCTGTATATAGCGGCTTATTCTTTCGGCCTCATCGTGGGGAACAGTATTACGTCCCTTATTGACGATGAATTTGTGAGCAGCATTACAAGGCGGTCTATGCCTATGCCCATACCGCCGGTGGGCGGCATGCCGTACTCCAAAGCGGATATGAAATCCTCATCCATTACGTGCGCTTCGTCATCGCCCTTGGCGCGCTGCCTTGCCTGTTCTAAGAACCTCTCGCGCTGGTCGTCCGGGTCGTTGAGCTCGGAAAACGCGTTGGCCATCTCCCTGCCGGTAATAAACAGCTCGAACCGCTCGGTAAGCCACGGCGAGTCCTTCATCTTCTTCGCGAGCGGCGACACTTCTACGGGATAGCCCAGTATGAACGTAGGCTCAGCAAGGTTACCCTCCACGAACTGCTCAAAAGCCGCGTATAACAGCTCGCCCTTCGTAGTCTTGCCCTCCGCGTCCACATGTATCTTCTTAGCCAGTTCCTGCGCCTGTTCGTCGGTGCAGTCCGAAAAATCCGCGCCCGTGTACTGTTTTACGGCGTCAAGCATCGAAAGCCTTTTCCACGGCTTTTTAAGGCTTACGGCCTTGCCCTCGTATTCTATCTCAGTCGTGCCTAAAAGCCTTTGAGCGCAGCTTGAAATCATGTCTTCGCATATGGCCATCATTCCGTTTACGTCAGTATACGCCTCGTAAAGCTCTATAGTCGTAAACTCTGGGTTATGCTTAACCGACATGCCCTCGTTGCGGAATATCCTGCCCATCTCGTACACCTTGTCAAAGCCGCCGATGATAAGCCGCTTTAGGTGCAGCTCCGTCGCTATCCTTAGGAACATGTCCAAATCGAGAGTATTGTGATGCGTGATAAAGGGGCGCGCCGCAGCGCCGCCCGCGCTGCCCATCAGAATCGGCGTTTCCACCTCGAGATACCCCAAGTTGTCAAGGTATTCACGTATGAACTTTATTATCTGCGTGCGCAACAGGAACACCCTGCGCACCTCCGGGTTTACTATGAGGTCGACATGGCGCTGGCGATAGCGCAGATCGGTATCCTTAAGCCCGTGAAACTTTTCTGGTAGCGGCTGAAGCGACTTGGAAAGCAGCGTAATCGCGTGCGCCTTAACGGATATTTCGCCGGTGCTCGTCTTGAAAACCTCGCCCTCAATCCCAATTATGTCGCCTATATCGAATTTCTTGTATTCGTCGTAAGCCTCGTCGCCCAGCGCGTCCTTGCGGACGTATATCTGTATGCGGCCGTCGGTATCCTGTATGTGCGAAAAGCTCGCTTTGCCCATAAGGCGCTTGCTTATCATGCGCCCCGCGACGCTCACCGTTTTTCCTTCGAGCGTACTAAAGCCCGTCGTTACGTCTTTGGACGTGTGGGTGCGCCCATAGCACGTTAATAAAAACGGGTCGCGCCCGTTTTCTTTAAGCGTCTGAAGCTTTTCGCGCCGTATACGCTGCTGTTCGCTTATATCTTCGTTATTCTGTTCAAAGTGTTCCTGTTCAGACATTTATGCTCCTTATTTATGTATGCTTAATATCTTAAAGCTGATAGTGCCCGTAGGAGTGGTAACGGTAGCAGTATCGCCCACGCGTTTGCCCATAAGAGCGCTTCCCACCGGAGATTCGTTGGACAGGCGTTTATTGTCCGCGTCGGCCTCCACAGAATGGACAATTAAGTATTCTTCCTCTTCGCCCATCTCCTCGTCAAGTATCCGTACATATGTTCCCAGGCTGACTACGGACATATCAATAGAGCTGTCGTCCAAAAGCACCGCGTTGCGCAGCAGCTTTTCGAGCTGGGCTATCTCCGTCTCTACTCTTGCCTGTTCGTTTTTAGCCTCGTCGTATTCGGCGTTTTCGCTTAAATCGCCGAAAGCGCGCGCCTCTTTTATCTGCTCGGATATCTCAGCCCGTCTTACGGTCTTTAAATATTCAAGTTTGGCCTGCTTCTCCTTTAATCCAGCTTCCGTCAGTATGACCCGATTGTTAGACATAAATATGCCTCCCCCAGTTAAATGCTTTGTTAAGATAATATGTGCCGTTAAAACGTTATTATACCAAAAATATTTCTGCGGTAAGGCAGAGACAATTTAACCAATTTTATATTATAGGTGATTATATGGCAAGCAAAAATAGATGTCAAGGAAAATACACAATATACCCGGTTGCAGTATGCGCTGTTATTTATTATATTATTATATATTAGCAGGCTAAATCACTTGCCATTCGTTCAATACAGGAATATAATAGTCTGCAATAATTGTTAATTATTTAACAATAGTGTCAAAACGCGGCGGGGCAGCCGTTAATATAATTTTAACGATTAAAGGAGTGTCATATGAGAGTTTACAACTTTTCTCCGGGTCCTGCAATGCTTCCCGAAGACGTGCTTAAAGAAGCGCAACGCGAGCTGGTGTGCTACAAAGACACAGGGATGTCTGTGCTGGAGATGAGCCACCGCTCTCCCGAGTGGGAAGCGATAATGGCAAAGGCCGAAAGCGACTTTCGCCAGGTGATGAACGTGCCCCAAAACTATAAGGTTCTGTTCCTGCAAGGCGGCGCGTCACTTCAGTTCGCGATGGTGCCTATGAATCTGATGAACGTTTACCATCGCGCTTACTACATGGCTACGGGCTCGTTCGCAAAAAACGCGATAAGCGAGGCAAAGAAGATAGGGGAAGTAAAAGTAGTCGCATCGTCGGAGGATAAAGTATTTTCGTATATACCCGAAACGACGCCGGAAATGTTTGAGGGAGACGCCGATTACGTGCACATAACGCAGAACAACACTATTTACGGCACTCGTTTTACCAAACTTCCTCCCGTAGGCGATAAGCCGCTGGTGGCCGACGTTTCGTCAATGATACTCGGGGAAGAGATAGACGTAAACAAATACGGACTGCTTTACGCCGGCGCGCAGAAAAACATTGGGCCAGCCGGGCTTACCGTAGTAATAATAAGGGAAGACCTTTTGGAGCGCTCTTCCGACAGCCTGCCCAAAATGCTCAGCTACAAAGTACAGGCGGAAAAGGGCTCCATGTACAACACGCCGCCCGCGTTCTCCATATACATCGCGGGGCTCGTATACGAGTATCTGCTGAAAAACGGCGGCGTGAAAGAGATGCAGAAACGCAACGAGCGAAAAGCCGGGCTGCTTTACGATTTCCTCGACTCGTCGGGCCTTTTTAAGGGAACAGCCGCAAAGAAGGACAGATCGCTTATGAACGTGACGTTTGTGACGGGCAGCGACGAACTTGACAAAAAGTTTGTGTCCGAAGCCAAAACCGAAGGTTTGGTGAACTTAAAAGGCCACAGGTCTGTGGGCGGCATGCGGGCGAGCATCTATAACGCTATGCCGGAAGAGGGCGTGAAAAAGCTTGTCGATTTCATGAAAGAATTCGAGAGAAAGGCATAAAGGGCAAGGACATGTATAATATAAGAAAACTCAATTCCATTTCGGGCGCAATATACGAATATCTCGATAAAAACACATGCAACATAGGCGAAAACGTTGAGGACTGCGACGCAATACTTGTACGCAGCGCGAACTGCCATGAGCTCGAGTTTCCGCAAAACCTCGTAGCGATAGCGCGCGCGGGCGCGGGCGTAAACAACATACCTATAGACAAGTGCTCCAAGATGGGCATCGTCGTGTTCAACACGCCGGGAGCAAACGCGAACGCCGTAAAAGAGCTCGTGCTCGCCGCTATGTTCATCGCGAGCCGGAATATAGTAGACGCCATAGAGTGGGCAAAGACTCTAAAAGGCGCCGCGGATATAATGCAGCTGGTGGAGAAGGGCAAGAAACAATTCGTAGGCCCCGAGCTTTACGGCAAAACGCTGGGCGTAATAGGCCTTGGCGCGATAGGCGTGATGGTCGCGAATGCGGCGCACGCTCTGGGTATGAAAGTCATAGGTTACGATCCGTACATATCCATAGAGTCGGCGTGGGGGCTGTCCCAGTACGTCGGGCGGGCACTTACGCTTGACGAACTGCTTGAGGAGTCGGACTACATAACGCTGCACGTACCGCTTGTGGACAACACGAAAAGCTTCATTGGAAAAGCCGAGATAGCGAAGATGAAAAAAGGCGCGATACTGCTTAACTTCGCGCGCAACGGGCTTGTAGACTACGAGCCTCTTTACGAGGCGCTGAAATCCCGGAAGATAGGCACATACGTCACCGATTTTCCCACCGACGAACTGCTTGGCCTGCCGGGCGCGATATGCATACCGCACCTCGGGGCGTCGACGCCCGAGTCGGAGGAAAACTGCGCGAGGATGGCGGCGCAGCAGCTAAGAGACTATCTTGACACCGGCGACATAACGAACTCGGTCAACATGCCGGGCGCAAAGCTGCCGTTCTCGGGATTGTTCAGGATAGCGGTGATACACGCTAACAAATCGGGCATGGTGGGGCAGATGACGGCTATACTGGCCGAAACTGGCGCCAACATCACCGACATGCTCAACAAGTCGAAGGGCGATATCGCTTACACGATAATGAACCTCGACGAAAAAGTGCCCGCGGAGGCGGTTGATAAGTTAAGAACGATAGAAGGCGTAATAAGAGTAAGGACGTTTGAAAAGTAAGCAAATACAACAAAGGCCGCGGGCATAACGCCTGCGGCTTTTTTACTGGATTCCAAGAAGCAGTGAGGCTTTTTAGGTATACCCCTCCGCCTCGTGTCTATTGTTCATTTCCCAGCGTTATTACAGTCTCGCCTATGCGCGTTGCGCTCAAGCCCTCAATATAGAACGCATTGGTTTCGGTTTCCGTAAACGAAGGCTGTGAAAAACACATATGGAGAGGGAGGCCGTGCGGGCCTATTGGCTGGCGGTTTTCTTTTGTTCCCACGAATATAGCCGTCGGGCCGTCCGCGCCGCCTATTATGCCAATGGCGGCAGCGCCGGGCTCTTCATTCGCCAAAAAATCCTCCGGACCGACAGCGCCGCCCGTCTCTATGCTGCTGTTAAACACCAGCGAAGAGCCTTCGGGCAGCTCGGGGTCTATTTCGTACGTCGCAAGCGCTGCATGCAGCCTGCGGGTCATGCCCTGCGTTATGGGAAGCTTCGTAGTTTCGGCCTTTCCGATATACAAAGTGTGCGTTTTCTTTGTGGCGGGGTCTGTTAATTCTATCTGCGTTCCCGCGCTTTCGGGCAGCTCAAAGCGTATGTTCAGCGGGTAAAACCACTGCATCGCCGAAACGGATAACCGCATGCTTTTCATACTGACCGGCAGCAGAAGGCGAAGGAGCCTTTCCCTGCGGCTCGCGCTTTGCTGGTAACTTGCGCGTACGCGCTGGCAGGCAAACGGCTGATTATTGCCGATATACCGCCGGTACGCCCTGCGCAGCGGCTTCAAGCTTTCATGCTGCCCCGCCCGCGGAACGGATACGGCGTAGCTGTAAGATATGTCGCCAAGCCGCTGCGTTTTGTTAAGCCATATTTCCTGTAGGGATATTGTCTTGAATGGATTTTCCTGTTCCGCGCAGCGCCGCTCGGAAGGTGTTAGCTTTTCTTCGACGGATTCGTAGCGGTTAATATATTCCGTAAGCTCCGCCTCGTCCGCAAAGCTTAATATATCGAACACTATCCCTCCGGGGAAGCGGTAGACGGCGGGTATTACGCAGCGCATCCCCGCGTACTCAAAGTTCCAGCCCGCCGCCTGTCTGCGGCCGCGCCTGCCTTTACCCCTATGCCATAAGCTCGTATCAAAACATACTTTCATAATAACGTATACTTTACAATAAAAGATCAGGCTGCGCAACATAAAGAAACTTTATGAGCGCATGTAGGGGAGGGTCTCCGCGCCCTCCTGATACCGATTTATTTGCCGATACTCGTATAAAACAGCCGCGGACAGTATTTGCCGCGGCCAACATGAATAATTGTGGATGGTAAGCTCGTTCAATTTACCGGGGGTGCGAATGAGGGCAGGGGCGTGCTTTGCGCGCTTTCAATTCCGGGAGCGGTATACCATTCGACATATGACATTCCATCGGGCGGGTAGTCGTCGGCTTCATCTTCATAGAAGTAGCCCCACGTGCACGCGTTTTTCGTCGGGTGGGACATAAATATTTTGGGGATTATTTCCTCAGCTCCCCAGAAACTCAACGAATAGCATCTGCCTGTCTCCATATACACCTGGCAATCGACCTGCATAGCTCCAGCCACGTCGGGTTCAAAACCCTGATTGGCGTTGTACCAGACGAATTGTGTGGCTCCGATCTTAACGTTTTCTATGCTGCGTCCGTCCGTGACATAGCTGTTTATCATATTTACGGCAGTTTGTATGTATTTGTCATTTGGGCTGTTATACATGTCAGCAGTGCTGCCCTCGGGGGTAGTACCTGTAGTGTCATTCTCATATTCCCCCAGAGTGATGAATTTTCCTACGTTTCTCGATTTAGCCTCAAAAGTAAGAACATCCCCCGAAATTGCATCAACATAACATGAAAAATCGGAACTGTATACATACCATCTTTTAACCGGGTAAGTCTTTCTGCCATTTACACAATACACAATATAATCATCACCCATTGTTGCCGTAACGTCGCTTTTATCCGTGTCAATATTGAACATTTTGGCTACATCCATGCACGCGCCAATTGCGTCGTCCTCGGATATAGGCTGCTGTGACGCGCCCTCCGCGCTTGCCTCATCAGGGGCTTCTGACTTCTCGGGCGCTGCCGATACTTCGGCCAAATTTGCCTCCGCGCTTGGCTGCGATGTTTCGGAAAGCGCCGCGGCCTCAAAGCTTTTGGCCTGCTCTATTACCTTTTGCTCCTCCGCGCCCATCACTATCTGAATAGCCACTATAAACACCGCGGCGCTGACGAGTATGATTGCGGCGGCGGCAATAAACACCCTTATTTTCCCACGTTTAAACTTTTCCATAACAAACTCTCCTTTCTGACGCTTAGTTTAAGCTGCATTTATTTCCAAAAAGCAATGATTATGTTATGGAGTAGTAAAAGTTATCGTTGCCGTCGTTCCTTTGCCGGGTTCGGAGGAAAACGCAAGCTGCGCGCCGTGCAGCCGGGCTATTCTGTGGCAGAGCGGTATGCCAAGGCCGCTGCTTTTGTTTTTTACCGATATGCCGGGCTCGTAGCTCGCCTTTGATACTCTGGCAAGCAGCTCTGCGTCCATGCCAAAGCCGTAATCAGTTACCTCTATCATGTTATCGTACGCCTTAAGCATCACGGGTCGTCCTTCCGGGCTTGCTTTGAGCGCGTTGGATACAAGGTTGTTTATCATGCTCTGCAGCAGCGTTTTGTTGCCGCGCACATACTGCGTCTGCACGTCGTATTCAACGTTCTTATACGTCATCTTCGCGCTCTCAAAAAGCGCCGCTATATCCACCTTTTCAAACAGTATGTCACCTTCGCGCAGGTTGGCAAGTATCAGCAGCTTGTCGCACACGTCGGAAAGCCGCTTGCTCTCTTCTATTATGTACGTTGCCGCAGAATACCGCTCCTCCTCCGTAGCCGCAGCAGCCTGTATGTATTCCGCGTAGCCGCGTATAGACGTCAGCGGCGTGCGCAGCTCGTGCGCGAGGTTGCCCACCGGGCGGTACACGCGCTTGAGCGTAAAGTAAAGCCCCGCCGCGAATATCACGGTAACGGCCGCGCCAACCGCTATAAGAAACGCCGTCTGTCCGCGCAGTGAGAGGTAAACGCCGCTTATATCCTTTAGAAACAGCAGCGTATATTCCTTATCCGGTCCGGAGAGCAAGTCGTTTACGCGCAGGTACTTGGCGCCGCCTGACGATACCATGCTGCACGAGCGTGCGCCTTCAAGCACGTCGTTTTGAGGTTCTGTGGGCAGGCTGCCGTACAGCCTGCGGCCGCCAGAATAAAGCGCAAGAGCAAGCCCTCTTTCACTGTAATACGACGCGTACGCGGCGAATTTTGAAACTACGGCCTGCTCTGTCATGTTTGCGTTTGACCCGAGGCTTACGATATCCCTCTGAAAAGAGCCCGCTATCATACTCTCTTCGCGCAATGCGGCGTCGCGCTGCGCCGTAAACACGGAGGAAAACGACGAGGCCGCTATTATGAATATGCATATGTAAAACAGCGCCGTAAACAGCAACAGCGTATATAAATAGTTCTTCTCCCAGACGCGCATGCTACACCTCCAGCCTGTATCCCACCTTGTATACCGTCTTTATGCGGTCTTCCCAGCCGAGCTTTTTACGCAGCTTCTGTACGTGCACGTCCACAGTGCGCGTATCGCCGAAATAGTCGTACCCCCACGCGAGCGCCAGCAGCTTTTCCCTTGAAAGCGCTATGTTCCTGTGGGATATGAACGTTTCCAAAAGCTCGTATTCCTGCGGCGTAAGCTCTGTTTCCACGCCGTCCACGTACACCTTGCGGCTTATAAAGTCTGCGCTCACGCCGTCCAGCATAAAGCTTGTGTCCGCCTTGTGCGTCCTGCGCAGCACTGCGTTTACGCGCGCCAGCAGCTCCAGCGTTTCAAACGGCTTTATTACATAATCGTCTGCGCCGAGGTTAAGTCCCTGCACGCGGTCCATAAGGCCGCCCCTTGCCGTTAGTATTATTACCGGCGAATTAATCTTGGGCAGCACATCCCACCCGCTGGTCCCCGGCAGCATCAGGTCGAGTATCACAAGGTCGTAAGAGCTTTCCTTTAAAAGCCCAAGCGCCTGCTCGCCGCTCCACGCCTGTCTGCAGGAATGCCCTACGAGCGTAAGGTTTCTGCGCAGCAATTCGTTAATAGCGGCTTCGTCCTCCACAATAAGTATGCGAGTCATGATTCACCTCTGGATAATAAAGGTTCCACCCCCGTATTGATAATAGCATAAAGTTGTAAAAAAGATGTAAAACATTTACGCTGTCAAGTGAAACGCGGCTGTTATGCATACATTATTGTGTTTTGTTACGCCAGAGTATATAATTATAGGGAATTTTTCGGAGTCTTAAGATGTACGCGCAGATTGATATCGATATATTCTCCATACTCCTTTTAGCCGTCGTGTTGTTCAACAATGTAAAAACCGGCGGGCTTCCCCAGATAAGACAGCGTCTTTTCAGGGCTATTATCGTCTGCAACATGCTGATACTTGCGTTCGATATAGCGATTACCGTTCTGCTTGGCAGTAAAGGCATGTTCGTACATATATTGCTCAACATACTGTACTGCTATCTTTTCGCGCTTGGTTCGCTTTTATGCCTGCTGTGGGCGCTGTTTTGCTTTCAGCGGCGCAAGGCGGGCAGGGCATCGCTGCTTTTGCTGTTCGTGCCGTTTCTTGTGCTCGTAGCCTGCCTGCTGATAAGCTTTGCCAACGGCATGATATTCAGCATAACTGACGACAACCTTTACACAAGAGGCCCGCTGTTCCATTTAACGACGGTCTGCACGTACTCTTATGTGTTGTATGCGCTTATACAGCTGTTAAAGCATAAGAAGGACTTGTCGAGCAACGAGTTTTACCCATACCTGCTGATGCCGACGTTTCCTATGATATCCGGAATAATACAAGCTGCTTTCAACATTGACGTGCTGATAGTCTGGCCGAGCGTCGCTTTAGCGCTGCTCGTTATCGAGCTGTATTCGCTCGAAGAGAAGATGAACATCGATCATATGACCGGCCTTTATAACAGAAAATATCTCGATGTATACATAGAAGAAGTGCTGCAGATGGGACGCCTGAATTACGACTCGAGGTCCAAGCGGAAGTTCGCGGCGCTGATGCTCGACATAGACAGCTTCAAGGTGATAAACGACACATACGGGCATCTTGAGGGGGATAACGCCATCAAAATAGCGGCAGGCATATTGAGCCGCAGCGTGCGCAAAGGGGATTTCGTGTCGAGGTACGGCGGCGACGAGTTTCTCATAATACTCAACCAGTGCAGCGCCAATACGCCGGACAGGGTAATAAAAAGGATAAACGAAAATACGGCGCGGTATAACGCCGAGCATAACCTGCCGTATACTCTTGAGTTCAGCGTGGGATACAAGGTGTTTTCCAATGTTTCGGGACTTACGGGCAAGGATATACTGGCAAGCATAGACGATCTCATGTATAAGAACAAGCAAAGCAAGGTTTTTGCGGACATTCCAAAGAGCGTTTAAACCAATAGTCCCTAAAAAATGTTAATAAGTCTTGGGGTTCAATCGGGCGCGCAGTTGTGCATCGTTTGCGGATGTGGTATTATTGTCCCAGCAAGGAGTGAAACGAATGCCTCCGGCAGTACAGGTGCTGTTAAAATTCTTATGGTATCTATTAACGAGGCTGCTCATATGGGGAACCGCGGCCGCGCTTGTTGTGCTTGCTTTTTTTATGGCTATGGACTATATGAACGTTTCAACGCTTGCCAAGGACGGCATGCAGGTGCGCGCCGAGGTAGTCATAAAAGGCTCGGACCCCACCACGCTTTCAAAGGTGTACTCCAAAAGCTTTCTTGAAAGCGACGAGCTGTTAAAGTCCAACAAATACAGCCAATACCTTGTAACCGATTTTGATTACAACGCGCAGAGCAATGTCGTTGCCGTGTTCCCGTGGCAGAACTCGGTGACATTGCGCATATCTGAAATTGTGAAGAATATAAAAGGAAGTCCCGTTCCCGGGCTGGACGAAACCGCCGTGCCGGAAGACCCGCCCGCATGGGACAACGCGGTATATGACGTTACCCTCGTTCGCTATGAAGAAAGCTGGCGCATAGTCAGCATGGAACTTATAGAAGAGCTGCCGGACTCTACCCCCAGCCCGTCAGGGTCAGCCACCCCGCAGCCGGCAGATACGGCGCCCGCATCTTCGGTATCTCCTTCATTATCTCCTTCTCCTTCGGTGTCATAAATGATATTCGGCTTTGTACGCAGCAACGTATTTCTCGCACCAATGGCCGGCATTACCGATTTGTCGTTCCGTCAGATAGCGATAGAGATGGGGGCGGGTTTTACATACACGGAAATGGCGAGCGCGGCAGGTTTAAAATACGGCTCAAAACGCACTAAAGAGCTCATATCGCCCGCGCCGAATGAGGACAAAATAGGCGTGCAGCTGTTCGGCAAAGACGCGCAGACGATAACGGAAAGCATAAAGGCTTTAACCGAAGCGCTGCCTGATAATATCGCGCTGTTTGATATAAACATGGGCTGCCCGGCGCCCAAGATAACGGGCAACGGCGAAGGCTGCGCGCTTATGAACGACATGCCGCGAGCCGCCTCGATAATAGAGGCTGCCGTAAAAGCTTCAAGAGTGCCCGTCACCGTAAAATTTCGCAAAGGCTGGGATGAAAACAGCCTCAACGCAGTCGAATTCGCAAAAATGGCTGAGGGCGCGGGCGCGAGCGCAGTAGCGGTGCACGGCCGCACGCGGGCGCAGTTCTACAGCGGCAAGGCGGATTTGGGCGTAATAGCGGACGTTAAAAATGCCGTAAGCGTGCCCGTAATAGGAAACGGCGATATTTTTACTGCTCAGGACGCTAAAAACATGTTCGAAAAAACGGGCTGCGACGCCGTTATGGTAGCGCGCGGGGCATTGGGCAATCCGTTTCTATTCCGCGAGATTAACGCGCTGCTAAACGAAGGAAAAACTATAGCTCAGGCGACGCCTCGTGAGAGGGCGGATGCGCTGCTATATCACGCGCGGCTTGCGGTGACCGCGAAGGGAGAAAGATTAGCTATGCTGCAGATACGCAAACACGCCGCGTGGTACCTAAAAGGCGTAAAGAACGCGGCCAAAGTACGCGAGGCGGCGGTACGGCTTTCCACGCTTAGTGAGCTCGAGGATCTTCTACTTAAAATTTTCCCGGAAAACACCGGAATATAGCGGCGTTTTCGTACTGTATTAATAAAAATTCTGCTTATAAATCTGGTTGAAAATTGATTACGTTTATATTATAGTATATGATAGTCTGTATATTTGCTTTGTGGTGGTAATAAACGTAGGGGAGCATATAAATGGCTTTTGAGTTTAATGATATAGGAATAGACCTTGGCACAGCTAGCGTGCTTGTCTATGTCAAGGGAAAGGGTATAGTACTGCGCGAGCCGTCCGTAGTGGCCGTAAACAGGAACACAGGCGATCTGCTTGCAATAGGCGAGGAAGCGCGCATAATGCTTGGCAGGACGCCGGGCAACATCGTAGCCGTACGCCCCCTGCGCAACGGTGTTATATCCAATTTCCACGATACAGAACGCATGCTGCGGTATTTTTTACGCAAGGTAATAGGAAGGCGGCTGTTTTTCAAGCCCCGCGTAATAGTATGCGTGCCTTCGGGCGTAACTGAAGTCGAGCGCCGCTCAGTAATTGAGGCTACCGAAGAAGCGGGCGCGCGCCATACGGCGCTTATCGAAGAACCCATGGCAGCGGCAATAGGCGCGGGCATAGATATCTCGGCGCCGTACGGCAACATGGTAATAGACATAGGGGGCGGCACCACCGACGTTGCTATAATCTCTCTCGGGGGCATAGTAATAAGCGACTCGGCCAAAATAGCGGGCGACAAGTTTGACGAAGCGCTCGTTCGCTATATGAAAAAGAAGCACAACATGCTGATAGGCGAGCGCACTGCCGAGGAAATAAAGATAAACATAGGCTCCGCGTTCCCGCGCAAAGAGCAGATATATATGGAAGTCGCCGGGCGCAACCTGATATCCGGTCTGCCCAAGGTAGTGACATTGAGCTCCAACGAGACAATTGAGGCGTTTGAAGAGCCGCTTAACGCGATAATGGAGCTTCTGCACGGCGTGCTCGAGCGCTGCCCGCCCGAGCTGTCGTCTGACATCGCCGAAAACGGCATATGCATGACGGGCGGAGGCTCTCTGCTTTACGGCCTCGACCGCATGCTCAGCGAAAAGACGGGCATACCCTGCTATGTCGCGGAAGACGCAATATCCTGCGTAGCTATTGGCACGGGGTTGGCGCTCGATAATATGGATCTTTACGCCAACGGCACGGTATATGATTACCGCCGCGGCGATTATTATGAGAATTATTGAAAATAATATCGTTTAGGGCTTAATGCGACGCATTGATTACTTCGCGGTTCTAAGCTGACGACACCTGTTAAGCCGGTTTGATGCTTAACAGGTGTTTTTAATTCTTTGCAAGGCGGGATGGTATATTGAACGACGCTCAAATAAAAACGCCAAACGGGCGAAACCGTAGCAGAAGAAAGTTAAGAGTGCTGCTCGGCGTATTATTACTGCTGATAGCGGCGGCAGGCATATCCGTATATCAAATATACAACAGTTTGACGGACGACAATGTAGAGTCGCTTTTCCCCGCGCCCGGCGCATCCAATGCTCCCGTCCCGTCGGATATAACGGCAGCGAGCGGCGTGCCCGCGGCGTTGCACAAAGTAACGTACGAAGGCAAGACGTACGAGAAAAACCCCGATATAGTCAACATATTGTTTCTGGGCATCGACTATACTGAGGCGCGCAAAGAATTGAACCTTGGCTACCGCAGCGACGTAGTGCTCGTCTGCGCGGTGGATGCGAAAGCCAATACCGCGGCGCTTATCTCTCTGCCGCGCGATACTTATACCACCGTTTATCACATAGACCAGAAGACGGGCGGAATCACAAAGACGCGCCAGAACAGGATAAACGCCGCGTTCGCGTTTGGCGGCGGCCCGAAAGGCTACGGATACGACAACGAGATGGCTTGCGTCGAGCTGTTTTTACAGCGCAAATGCAAGCTGAGTAAGCCGCTCGGCTTCTCTCTTGACATACCGGTATATCTCTACGCGGGAATAGACATAGACGGCATAGCGCCCGTAGCGGAATCGGTAGGCGGCGTAGAGGTAACTCTTGAATACACTATACCCGAAGTGGGCAACAAAGGCGAGACGGTGCTGCTTAAAGGCGCCTCTGCCGAAAATTACTTGCGCGACCGTCACCACACGCCGGGCGGGGACATGGGCAGGGCCAAAAAGGAGCAGGATTTTCTTGTTTTACTCGCAAAGAAGATCAAAAACATGGGCGCCGCAGATATAATACTCAGCTTATGGGACGATCTGCAAAAGTACGTAACCACCAACCTTACGACGACTCAGATGGTGGACCTCGCGAAGATACTTAAAAAAGTTGACATAGACAGCATAGAAAAATACACGATACCCGGAGAAGGGCGGACAAAAAACGGCGACTACTTCTTTTTTCCGGACGAGGAGGCCTGCTTAAAGTTGTTTCTTCAAATTTATTACAACGAGATTCCGCAGTGACGACCGCTCAGCGTTGCCTTGTACCTTAACCAGCATTTAAGTTTCTTAATAAAACACAGCTTGCATATTTTGCCCTGTTATACTATCTTTATATAAAGCACTTATATGTATTTTTTGGAGGTAATAACATGTATAAATCCGAATCCATACTTGGACTTGTCGGGTCGGTATTAAGCTCAATATGCGCGTTTTTCATACTGGCAGGCACTCTGCTCGGCGCGTTTTACTTCAACGTGTTCACGCCGTTTTTGCAGCGCATCATCGATACGTGGGCGGCTCCCTGGGGCTGGACGTTCGACGCCGCCATGCAGCTTGCGCTGCCCGCGTTTATAGTCATCGCGGCCGTATGTTTTGTATTGACAGTGGCTTCGCTGATTCTCGGTTTTTTAGGCACGGCAAGGCTTAAAAACGACGACAAGAACGGCGGCGTGCTGCTCATTATAGCGGGAGCGTTGTCGTTCCTCTCCGTATTTACGTTCATACCGTTCGTGTTGTTCATTGTAGGCGGCATTATGGCGGTATCCAAAAAGCAGCGCCCGGCAGAGACGCTGGCGCAAGGGCAGGGGAACGGCTAGGCGTAATAGCAAATTAAGCAGCCGGTACTCCGGCTGTTTTGCTTATCAGCGAAAACGGGCATGCTTACCGTGGAGCTGTTTTATATCGATTGGAGGCATTTAATGTACAAAACGGAATCAACGCTCGGCCTTATAGGCTCTATACTCGCCGTTATATCCGCGTCTTTTACGCTTATATTCTCGCTGCTGTTCAGGCTTATAGGATGGACGATATTCATGGGTTCAAGGCTATTAAGCTTCTTTGGCCCGTTCGCCGAATCGGGAGGCAAGATGTTCGGAGGGGCGGTAATACTCGCCTCAGTCTTCGGCCTATTGGTGACCGTAGCGTCTGTAATACTCGGCTTCGTTGGCACTTCTCAGCTGCGCAGCGGACGCAAGCAGGGCGGCGTACTGCTCATAGTTGCGGGCGGCCTGATGCTGCTGCCCTCCTACATGGGCCACGGACCGTTCGGCACAATTATATCCGTGCTTTTCTTCATAGGCGGCATAATGGCACTGACAAGAAAGGTAAACACCTGAAAAAAGCATTACTAACTCTATCAACCATAGGGGAGGGGTTTCATCCCCTCCCGCAAATTATAGACTGTCGATAAACCTCAATTTGTCATTCTAAGCTTGCGAAGAATCCCATGGAGAGTGCTTTTAAGGAGGGGATTCTTCAGTCGTTACACTCCTTCAAAATGACAGCATAAACTTTTTAACATAACTTCCTCCGTAAGAGTAAGCTAGATAATATAAAACGCCCGGCTTAAGTTCAGCCGGGCGTAAATCTTTTATAGGCTTATCACCGTTTCATTCCAGACTCTTTATCCACATGTCCGCTTCCGCGTCGGACGGCATGCGCCAGTCGCCTCTTGGAGACAACGACACGCTGCCCACTTTGGGGCCGTCGGGCATGCACGAACGCTTGAACTGCGACGCGAAGAACCGCCTGTAGAACTTTTTAAGCTGCTCTTTAATATCGTCTTCGCTGTATTCGGTAAACGCCGCCTTTGCCAGCAGCAGTATCTTTTGGGGCGACATCTCAAAGCGCAGCACGTAGTACATGAAAAAGTCGTTTAAATCGTACTGTCCTATCTGCTTTTGCGTGTCCTGCCTCTCGTCTTTGCCGGTGGGAGGCAGCAGCTCGGGCGACGGCGGTATCGCGACTATTTCCCTGGCGATTTCGCTAAGCCTCTCGTCCTCCCTTGAAACGTACAGCACCATCTCTTTTATCAGCGTTTTGGCTACTCCCGCGTTCACGCCGTACATAGAAATCTGGTCTCCTGCGTACGTGCAAAAACCCAGCGCGAGCTCGGAAAGATCGCCCGTGCCCACAACTAAGCCGCCTATTTGGTTGGCAAGGTCCATCAATACCTGCGTGCGCTCCCGCGCCTGCGCGTTCTCGTACGTTATATCCGCCTGGCCGCCGTGCCCCAAATCCTCAAGGTGCGCTTTGGCGGCGTTTACTATGCTTATCTCCCTAAGCTCAGCGCCCGTCGCGATTACGAGTCTGCGCGCCAGGTCTTGCGTCGCCTGCGTGCTGCCGAATCCCGGCATCACCACTCCCAGCACTGCGCTGCTTTCCTTCCCCATCCGCTTCATGGCATCGCACGATACCATCAGGGCGAGCGCCGAGTCGAGCCCGCCGGATACGCCTATCACCACCCGCTGCGCATGAGTGTGTCGCAGCCGGCGCATCAGCGCGGTTACCTGTATGTTGAAAACTTCGCGGCAGCGGGCGTCCCTTTCGGCAGCGTCGCCCGGCACGAACGGCATACGTTCAATCTTCCTGAATTTCGGCTCGGTTTCGCGCGCGGCAAAGCCTATCTTCCTGTATGACAGCCCGGGGCTTTTGGATATAAACGTGTTTTTGAGTATCCTGTCGTGCATCAGCCTGTGCAGGTCTATTTCCGTAAAGCTCATATGCGGCTCAAAGCTGAACCTTTCAGAGCTCTCGAGTATGTTTCCGTTTTCCGCTATAACTATATGCCCGCCGAACACCGTGTCCGTAGTGGATTCTCCCGGCCCCGCAGATACGTAAGCAAGGCCGCATATATACCGTCCCGACTCCTGCTTTATCATCTCCTCGCGGTATTCGCTCTTGCCCGCGAGCTCGTTGCTCGCCGATATGTTGAAAAGCAGCGTCGCGCCCGCCGTAGCCTGGTACGCATGCGGAGGGAACGGCACCCACAGATCCTCGCAAAGCTCGACGCCTACGGCCAGCCCCTTTATGTTCTCGCACTCAAACAGCAGGTCGCTGCCAAACGGCGCCTCCTGACCCGCTATGCCCACCATGGCGTTTTTTACGTCTATGCCCGACGCGAACCAGCGCTGTTCGTAATACTCCGAATAGTTGGGTATGTAAGCTTTGGGAACAACGCCTAGTATGCGCCCCGACTGGAACAACACGGCGCAGTTGAAAAGCTTGTCGGAAGAGTATACCGGCATGCCGACGATTACGAGCGCTTTCGTATTCTTCGTCTCGGATGTCAGGCAGCGCAATGCCTCGTCGCTCTGTTCCAGCACGCCGCGCTGCCTGAAAAGGTCGCCCAGCGTATACGACGTTATGCACAGCTCGGGGAACGCCACTATGCTTGCGCCCTGCTCTTCGGCCTCGCCTATCATTTTCCGTATGCTGTCTTTATTCTTTACAACATTACCTACGGATACCGCCGGCACCGCCGCCGCTATCCTCAGTAGCCCGCTGTTCATGTTATCCTCCGTTTCACTGGCTGCTTTTCTCCCCGTTAAAAGACATCCCATATTATTAATCGGTAAGTTCGCCGTAATCAACAAGCTCGTATTTATCTAGCAGCGTCGAAATAGTGCCGTCGCTTTTCATTTCCGACAAACAATCGTTCACCGAGTCTATAAACACGCCCAATGCTCCTCTTACCTGCACGCAGTAGCTTATCGGCATGAACCGTTCGGGCAGTATCAGCATGCCCGCCTTGCCGAAAAGCTTTAAGTTTATCTCGTTTGCGCAGACGGCGGTTACTAAGCCGTCCTTTAACGCCTCTATCGCCTCGGGGTAAGAGGCGTAAAGCTTGACGAACGCCTGTATGCCGTTTTGAGAAAGATACTCGTCAAGATATGTAAGGCTCTTATTGTTTTTTTGCTTCGTCGCGGGATACGTCCCCTGTATTACCGCTATCTTTCCTCCGCTTAAGCCGTCCTCGCTCGTCATCTCACCTTCGCGCACTAAAAAAGCGCACGCGTCGGAATAATAGCTTTGCGAATATTTTATGCCTGACGCCGAGCCTTTAACGGACGCGCCCAGCGAAATATCCAGCTTTCCCTGCTGCAGCATCGAGTCTTTAGTCTCCGAGTTTACGCTTACAAAATTGACTAATACTCCGCCGTCCGGAAACAACCGCTCTGCCAACTCGTCCGCGATATCCTTTTCAAGGCCGGTGTATGTCTTCGTTTGTTCGTCGTATAAGCAAAGCGTGCCTATGTCGCCGCGCAGGCCTATGTTGAAAACGCCCGTTTTTGCAACTGCGTCGACTGCCGACTGCTTCTCTGCCGCTTTTTTGTTTGACGACGCGACAAGCGCAACTATAACTATAGCGATCACAACCACTACCGCCGCGACCGCTATTTTAAAATACTTTTTGTTTATATTAAAAAGACGGTTTCTTCCTGCTCTCAAACTGCTCCATCTCCGCAAGGTTACTGTATACCAGATTGTACAATATTATACCGGAGCGTTCAATAGTTTATATTGCCTCCGCTTATAGGAAGACAAAACTCCTCATCCGGCGCTACGCGCCACCTTCCCCTCAAAGGGGAGCCGAAGGCGAGCGCACCCAGTGGGTGAAAAAGCGAGTCGGAGGCTCTGTAAGTAAAGGAACATGCCGAATGGTAGTGACGGCAGGCGACTATTGCGAACAGAGGAAGGTGGTGCAAAGCGAATGAGGGGATTTTTGCTGCTTCTTAACAACACCTCATCAGTCGCCTATCGGCGACAGCTTCCCCTTGAAGGGGAAGCCTTTAATTTTCTTTTATCTTTTCTAATAGTGAAAAGAAGCTGATTGGTAACGCCTTCTCCTTGAGGCGCGGCTTGCCGCGACGGATGAGGTGTTTAGCCTTCCCGCCGGACCCTGCTTGCGTCCGCATGCTTGCATACCATTCTTATTCCTCACCCTGCTGCTCCGGCTCCGCTTGCTGTTCGCCGCCTTCGTCCGCGGCCTCATCGTCCGAATCCTCGTCCGGCTTTACGAGCGCCACCGATACTACGCGCGAATCCTCGCTTAGGTTCATTAGCCGCACGCCCTGCGTGTCGCGGCCGATTACGCTTATCTCGCTTACCTTCATGCGTATTATTACGCCCGCGTCGTTTATTATCATAAGGTCTTCGCTGCCGTCCACGACTTTCAGCGTGCACATGCTGCCTGTCTTGTCGGTAATTCGCAGCGTCTTTAAGCCTATGCCGCCTCTGTGCTGCAGGTTGTATTCGGATACCGGCGTGCGTTTGCCATAGCCGTTCTCGGATATTACGAGCACCTCGCCCTCCGGCCGCGCTTTGGACATGCCTACGACGCTGTCGCCCTCGCGCAGCGTTATCGCCTTTACGCCCATAGCGCCCCTGCCCATATCGCGCACGTCCTCTTCCGAGAACATTACGCACATGCCATTTGCTGTGCCTATAATAATGTTGTCGCTGCCGCTCGTTTCGAGCACGCCTATAAGCTCGTCGCCCTCGCGCATGCTTATAGCTATAAGCCCGTTCTGGCGTATGTTCCTGAATTCGCTTACCCGCGTCTTTTTAATGAAGCCGTTCTTCGTCGCGAGCACGAGCATTGCATTTGAGTCGTAGCTGCGCGCAGCGAGTACCGCGGATACTTTCTCTTCCGCGTCAAGCTGCAGCAGGTTTACTATAGCCATGCCCTTTGCAGTACGACCCGTTTCGGGCAGGTCGTAGCACTTGCGGCGGTATACCTTGCCCTTGTTGGTAAAGAACAGCAGGTTGGAGTGCGTCGACGTTACCATTACGTGTTCCGCGAAGTCCTCCTCGCGCGTGGAAAGCCCCGTAATGCCGCGGCCGCCCCTGCGCTGCGTCTTATACGTATCCGAGGGCAGGCGCTTTATATACCCGAAGTGCGTCAGCGTCACTACCATCTCCTCTTCCTGTATCAATTCGTCGAGGTCTATATCGTCCGCGCTGAACGTTATCTCGGTACGGCGCTCGTTAGAGTACTTATCCTTTATCTCCAAAAGCTCCTGCTTTATTATGTCGAGCACCATCTGCGGCGACGCAAGTATGCTCTTTAAGTACGCTATGCGCTCCAAAAGCTTCCTGTATTCTTCGAGTATCTTGTCGCGCTCTAGTCCGGTGAGCCTTTGCAGACGCATGTCGAGTATCGCCTGCGCCTGTATCTGCGTAAGGCCGAACCTTGACATAAGCGAATTCCTCGCGGTAGGCACGTCGGGGGATTTCTTAATCAGTTCGACTATCTCGTCAATGTTGTCAAGCGCTATAATGAGGCCTTCGAGTATGTGAGCACGCGCCTCCGCCTTTTCCAGCTCGTACTTCGTGCGGCGCACTATGATTTCTTTTTGGTGCTCAAGGTAATGGTAAAGTATCTCTTTTAGGTTAAGCACTTTGGGCTCGCCGTCCACAAGCGCCAGCATAATCACGCCGAACGTTTCCTGCATCTGCGTGTGCTTATACAGCCTGTTGAGTATTACGTTAGAGTTCACGTCGCGCTTTAACTCTATTACTATGCGCATGCCCGATTTGTCGCTCTCGTCACGTATGTCGGATATGCCCTCAAGGCTCTTATCCTGCACAAGCTCGGCTATGCGCGTAATAAGCGCCGCCTTGTTCACCTGATAAGGTATCTCGGTGACAATAATACGCTGCCTGCCCGCCTTGAATTCCTCTATCTCGGCCTTCGCTCGCACGCATATCTTGCCGCGCCCCGTGTTGTATGCCTGCGTTATGCCCGCAGTGCCCATTATTATGCCGCCGGTGGGGAAGTCGGGGCCCTTGATATGCTCCCTTAAATCGTCCACCGTGCATTCCGGGTCGTCTATAAGCCGCACCGCCGCGTCTATAGTCTCGCCGAGGTTATGCGGAGGTATGTTGGTCGCCATGCCTACAGCTATGCCGCCCGTGCCGTTAACCAAAAGGTTCGGAAACTTAGAGGGAAGCACGGAGGGCTGCATAAGCGTCTCGTCGAAATTAGGGTAAAAATCCACCGTGTTCTTGTCAAGATCGCGCAGCAGTTCCATGCATATCGGCGAGAGCCGCGCCTCGGTGTAACGCATAGCCGCGGGCGAGTCCCCGTCCACGCTGCCGAAGTTGCCGTGCCCTTCCACCAGAGGATGGCGTATAGAAAAATTCTGCGCCATGCGCACCATCGAAAGGTACACGGCGCTGTCGCCGTGCGGATGGTATTTGCCGAGCACGTCGCCCACTATCCTCGCGCTCTTCCTGAACGGCTTGTCGGGCGAGAGCCCCAATTCGCTCATAGAAAAGAGTATCCTTCTGTGCACCGGCTTTAAGCCGTCCCTCACGTCGGGCAGCGCGCGGTTAATTATAACCGCCATCGCGTACGATATGAAAGACGTCTTCATCTCTTTTTCAATATCTATAGGCTGTATAGCTTTTCTAATGTTGTCCAATATATTTCACCTCAAAACTTATACGTCAAGATTCACTACGAGCTTGGCGTTCTGTTCAATAAATTCCTTGCGCGGCTCGACCTGGTCGCCCATCAGTATGGTAAATATCTCTTCCGCTTCTATAGCGTTCTGCACCGACACCTGCAGAAGCGTCCTGTTCTCGGGGTCCATCGTAGTCTCCCATAGCTGCTCGGGGTTCATCTCTCCAAGGCCTTTATAGCGCTGTATCGTCGCGCCCTCCTTGCCTATCTCCGCGAGGTACTTTTCCAGCTCCGCGTCGCTGTAAAGATATTTTTCAACTTTGTTTTTGGCGACCTTATAAAGGGGCGGCTGCGCTATATATACATGCCCCGCCTCTATCAGCTGTTTCATATACCGGTAGAAGAACGTTAAAAGAAGTATCCTGATATGGCTTCCGTCCACGTCGGCGTCCGTCATGCATATTATGCGTTTGTAGCGCAGCTTCGACACGTCGAAATCCTCGCCTATGCCTGCGCCGAAAGCCGTGGCCATTGCCTTTATCTCGGCGTTGGCAAGCGCCTTATCCTGCCGCGTCTTCTCAACGTTGAGTATCTTGCCCCTTAAAGGCAGTATGGCCTGGAAGCGCCGGTCTCGGCCCTGCTTCGCGCTGCCTCCCGCGCTGTCGCCCTCCACTATGAATATCTCGCACTTGTCCGCGTCCGTCTCGCTGCAGTCCGCAAGCTTGCCGGGCAGCGACGCGCTCTCCAGCGCGGATTTCCTCCTCGTCAGCTCCCGCGCCTTTCTTGCGGCCTCGCGCGCGTGCTGCGCCACAAGGCACTTGTTTAATACTTCCTTGGCTACCGAAGGGTTCTCCTCAAGAAACGCGCGCAGTTCTTCCGCCAGCGCGTTGTCCACAAGCGGCCTTATTTCGCTGTTACCGAGCTTAGTCTTAGTCTGTCCCTCAAACTGCGGGTTTGTAAGCTTTACGCTGATTATTGCGGTAAGCCCTTCTCTTATATCCTCGCCCGATAGGTTCTCTTCCTTTTCCTTTATAAGCCCGAACCTGCGCGCGTAATCGTTCATCACCCGCGTGAGCCCCGACTTGAAGCCCATAAGGTGCGTGCCGCCCTCGTGCGTAGGTATGTTGTTTGCGAACGTGTATATGTTCTCGTTATAGGAGTCGTTGTACTGCATAGCTATCTCAACGATAGTTGAGTCCTTCTCCGACCTCATGTATATCGGCTCGGGGTGAAGGGGAGTTTTGTTTTTGTTGAGATATTTTACAAACTCAATTATACCGCCTTCGAACTGGTAGTCGCTCTCCTTGCCTGTGCGCGCGTCGGTTATTTTTATACGCACGCCCTTATTAAGGAACGCGAGCTCCCTAAGCCTGCTTTTTAATGTGTCGAATTCAAAATCAACGGTCTCGAATATCTCGTCGTCCGGCCAGAATTGTATTATCGTGCCCGTACCGTCCGTTTCGCCCGTTACATGTATATCGCTCTCGGCCACGCCCCGCGAAAAGTGCATCGAGTATATCTTGCCGTCGCGCTTTATCGAAGCAACGAGCTTTTTGGAAAGCGCGTTCACTACGGATACGCCCACGCCGTGCAGCCCGCCCGACACCTTGTAGCCGTTGCCGCCGAATTTGCCGCCCGCGTGCAGCATAGTAAGCGCTACCTCCAGCGTAGACTTCCCCACCTTAGGGTGTATCTCCACCGGTATGCCGCGGCCGTTGTCCTCCACGCAGACGCTCCCGTCCTCCATTATCGTGACGGAAATGAAGTCGCAGTAGCCCGCCATCGCCTCGTCCACCGAGTTATCCACAACCTCGTAAACAAGGTGGTGAAGCCCGCGCGCGTCCGTTGAACCTATGTACATTCCCGGCCGTTTGCGCACGGGTTCCAAGCCCTCGAGAACCTGTATCTGAGAAGCGTCGTAGTTGTTTTCCATTGTAATGTCCATGTGCTCTCCTTCATCTATAGAAAATTAAATTATGACCTTGAACGTTTATATAGCGTCGCGGGTGAAATGGGCGAATAGTATATAAAAAACTTATCGAGGAATCGCGTAACGACTATGGATTTAATGTTATACTTCTCTATGTATATGTTGTGCGCCGTGTCTCCCAGTTTTTTGAGCGCGTTGTTCGTATCGTCGTTGGTCTTTGCTTCCTTGTAGTCGAGTATGAGCACTACGTCCTTAAGCGGGACCATCGCGTCCTTTCCTATGTGCAGCACAATCAATTCCCCTGCTTTCTTTTAAAATGCCCATAAAGCGACTTTATGGGGAAACGAATAAATCTACTATATATTATATATATTATATCAAAATTTCAGGATATTAAAAGAGGAAATTGAATTGCATCCGCAATTTATCCACATTAATTTTACTTTTTCCGAACGTTTTTTCTTTCATCGTGTTTTTTATCTGTCTTTTCTATTGTGCGCCGCTCAAAATGCATATATACTCTCATTATTACAAGCATTATCAGGAGACACGAATGGTAAGACGGATATATGTGGAGAAAAAACCCGGCTTTGATATAAGCGCGAAAGCTGCTTTATACGATTTCAGGGACACGCTGGGCAAAAAAACGCTGCGAAACGTTCGCATACTGATACGTTACGATATAGAAGGCTTAAGCGATCAAGAGTTTGAGTCGGCAGTTAAAAACGTATTTTCCGAGCCCGCCGCCGACATAGTATATCACGGTTCGTTCCCCGCAGATAAAGATGATATTGTATTCGCCGCCGAATACCTGCCGGGGCAGTACGACCAGCGGGCGGACAGCGCCGTGCAATGCATAGGGCTGCTGCTGCCGTCGCTAAAGTTAAGCCCCGCGGTGCGCTGCGCGACGGTCTACGTGCTCTCGGGCGCAAGCGAAGCGGATTTAAGAGACATAAAGCGCTATGTAATAAACCCCGTAGACTCGCGCGAGGCAAGCGAAGCGCTGCCCGAAACGCTGAAGGAAAGCCTTCCCGCTCCCGGCGACGTTGAGATACTTAACGGCTTTTGCGAATACACACCCGATATGCTCAAGGAGTTTATGTCGTCATACGGCCTTGCGATGAGCTTTGAAGACATAAAGTTCGTGCAGAAATATTTTAAACATGACGAAAAGCGCGACCCGACGCTTGCAGAGATACGCGTGATAGATACATACTGGTCGGATCACTGCCGCCACACTACGTTTCTGACAAGGCTCGAAAACGTATCGTTCGACGAGACGGCCAAAGACGTGCAGCGAGTATACAACGAATACCTGAAAACGCGCAAATCCGTACACGGCGGCAAACAAAAAGACATATGCCTGATGGACATAGCGACATTGTACGCAAAGCAGGCTATAAAAGAGGGGCATCCAGGACTCGATATATCCGACGAGATAAACGCCTGCTCGGTGCGCGAGAGAGTATATGTGGACGGCAAGCCGCGCAATTATCTTATTATGTTCAAGAACGAAACCCACAACCACCCGACGGAGATAGAGCCGTTTGGCGGCGCGGCTACGTGCCTTGGCGGGGCGATACGCGACCCGTTATCGGGGCGCTCTTATGTATACCACGCAATGCGCGTAACGGGCAGCGGCGACCCTCGCGAGAGCGTTAAAGATACCCTGCCCGGCAAGCTGCCGCAGAGAAAGATATGCAAAGAGGCAGCGCACGGCTATTCGTCTTACGGCAACCAGATAGGCCTCGCTACCGGCCTCGTCGACGAAATATACCACGAAGGCTATAAGGCAAAGCGCATGGAGATAGGCGCGGTAATAGGCGCGGCGCCCGCCGAAAACGTTGTGCGAATGAAGCCTCAGCCGGGCGACGTTATACTGCTGCTCGGCGGAGCGACGGGCCGCGACGGCTGCGGCGGCGCTACCGGCTCATCCAAGGCGCACGATAAGCAGTCCATAGACACATGCGGCGCGGAGGTGCAAAAGGGCAACCCGCTTACGGAGCGCAAGCTTCAGCGGCTTTTCAGAAACAGGGAATTTTCAGCGCTTATTAAGCGCTGCAACGACTTCGGCGCGGGCGGCGTATGCGTAGCAATTGGGGAGCTCGCGGACGGCGTGCGCGTCAATCTCGACGCAGTGCGCAGAAAATACGAAGGACTAGGCGGCGTGGAACTCGCTATCTCCGAGAGCCAAGAGCGCATGGCCGTAGTGATAGACCCTAAAGACTTAAATAAGGCTCTCGAGCTCGCAAGAGAAGAAAATCTTCACGCGGACGTTGTCGCCGAAGTTACAGACGACGCACGCATGGAGCTGTATTGGCGCGGCAAGCCTATAGTCAGCATAAAGCGTGAGTTTTTAAACACCAACGGCGCTACGGCAACGGCAAACGCGCGCGTCTGCGGCCTTGGAAACGACGGGCTTTTCAGCGAGCATATAGCAGATACGTTCAGCAAAACGCTTCTTAAGCTTGTTTCCGACCTCAACATATGCTCGAAAAAAGGCCTCATAGAGATGTTCGACTCTACGATAGGCGCAAACACGGTAAGCATGCCATTGGGAGGCAAAAACGAGCTTACGCCCGTACAGGCAATGGCGGCAAAGATAGCCGCAGAAGGGCGGTGCGATACCGCGACGCTTTTCTCTTACGGCTTCGACCCGTACCTGACGGAAGCTAACCCATTCTTAGGCGCGGTGTATTCAATAGTTTTGTCGCTCGCAAAGCTGGCGGCTTCTGGCGGCGACATATCGCGCGCGTACCTTACGCTTCAGGAGTATTTTGAGCGCATGCGCGGGGAGGATACATGGGGCAAACCTCTCGCGGCGCTGCTCGGCGCGTGGTGGGCGCAAAAGAATCTTAAGGTTCCGGCAATAGGCGGAAAGGATTCGATGTCCGGCTCTTTTGAAAACATACACGTGCCGCCTACTCTCGTTTCGTTCGCGTTGTGCACGGAAAGCGCGGACAATATAGTCTCTCCCGAATTCAAACGGGAAGGCAGCGGCATATACAGGGCGCGCATATTGCGCGATTCAAGCGGCATGCCCGATTTTGAAAGCATAAAGTCGGTATACGCCAAGGTTTACGAACTTATCAAACAAAAGCGCGTCATATCCGCGTATGCGGTGGAGCGCGGAGGCGCGCTCTCGGCAATAGCTAAGATGGCGCTCGGCAACTCGATTGGCGCCATGCTCAGCGGCGAACTTAATGACCTTTGCCAAAAAGCGTACGGCGACCTGATACTCGAGGGAGACGACCTTCCGTTTGAGCGCATAGGGGAGACGGGAGGCAGCTCTATAACGTTGGGCGGCGAGCCGGTGGATCTAGCTGTAATACGCAATGCGTATGAGGCAACTTTGGCGGGCGTATATCCGGTAAGCGCCGCAAACGAAGAAAAGATACCCGACATGGTATACGAGTGTAAGAACATACGCGTGTACTCGGGAGAAAAGGCAAAGCCGCATATAGTAATACCCGTGTTTCCGGGCACCAACTGCGAATACGACTCGGCCGCGGCATTCGAACGCGCGGGCGGGCGCACTTCGGTATTCGTTATGCGCAACATATTCGAGGGCGATATAGAATACAGCATAGACGAACTCGCGCGGCTTTTACAAAACAGCCAGATACTGATGATACCCGGCGGCTTCTCGGGCGGCGACGAGCCGGACGGCTCGGGCAAGTTTATAACAGCCGTGCTGCGCGCACCGAAAATAAGGAAGGCTATAGAAGGCCTGCTTGCGCGCGACGGGCTTATATTGGGCATATGCAACGGCTTTCAGGCGCTTATCAAGTCGGGGCTTGTGCCGTACGGCGAGATACGCGACATGCGTGAGGACAGCCCTACGCTTACTTTCAACGCTATAGGCCGCCACGTTTCTCGCATGGTGAGGACGCGCATAATGTCAAACGCGTCGCCGTGGCTCTCGCTCTGCTCGCCCGGAGATATACACACGGTTGCGGTCTCGCACGGCGAAGGGCGCTTCGTCGCGTCCCCGGAAGAGACGATGTCGCTTTACAAGCGCGGCCAGATAGCGACGCAGTATGTGGACGGGCACGGCGCACCCACAATGGGGGAAGGCAACCCCAACGGCTCTATGCTGGCGGTGGAAGGCCTTATGTCCCCCGACGGCAGGGTGCTGGGCAAGATGGCGCACAGCGAGCGCTTTACACCCGGCAACATGAAAAACGTGCCCGGAGATAAAGACCAACGCATATTCGAGGCAGGCGTCAGATACTTTTTGTAATTATCGGCGTATTGCTTTGGTTTACCGCAGGCGAAGGCGCACAATGTGCGCCTTCTCTGTTTAATGAATTTTTTATTTCGAGTTCATTAAAAGATGCTTTATTGCTATTGCAAACAAAAGTAGTGATAGCAGGCATCGCTTGTGTTATACTGTCTGCATGAAAAAGTTTACTAAAAAGCAGATAATATGGTGCTGCGTACTTGTTGTTATCGTCGCCGCTCTCATTATACTCTATTACATAGGCAAAGGGGCAGGCTGGTTCAGTGTTTTTGAATCCAAAGAAGAGGTGCGCAAATACGTTGCCTCTTTCGGAGCGCTCGCTCCGCTCGCGTTTTTCCTGCTGCAGTTTTTTCAGGTAATAGTTTCGCCGATACCCGGCAACGTAACGACGGTGGCGGGCGGCATGCTGTTCGGTTTGTTTCCGGCGTTTCTGATATCCACCGCCGCTATATTTTTAGGATCTTTATCGGCGTTTATGCTGGGCAGGCTGTTCGGTAAACCGCTCGTTGAGCGCATAGCGGGCAAGGCCGTTGTCGAAAAATACATGACGGCCGTGTCCTCGCGGCAGAAGGTAGTGCTTATTATAATGTTTCTAATACCGTTTTTCCCCGACGACGTGCTGTGCCTCCTCGCCGGGCTTTCGGCTATGAGCGTGCCTTACTTCGCGCTTGTGGTAATACTGACGCGCCCGTGGGGATTGCTGTTTTCCGCAATGCTGGGCTCCGGAATGATAGATATACCCGAATGGGGATGGATTGCGATAATCTGCGCCGCAGTAATAGTGTTCATACTATCAATTAAATACGCGCCTATGATAGAAGACCGCTTGAAAAGCTGGCTCGAGCGCACGTTTTTGAAGTCAAAGGAACATCACGACAACTAATAATACTTAAGCAGCACTAATATTTCTCAATGATAAAAAAACGGCCGCATAGCAGCCGCGTTTTTTTATGTCCCTTAACTGTTGCTCGTTTTCACAGGCAGCACGAGGTATAAAAAGCTGTCGCCCTGCAAGGGATGTATCATACACGGGCTTATGTTCGTGTTCATATCGAGCACGATTTCGTCGTCGTTTACCTCTTTTAATACATCCAATAAATATCGCGAGTTGAACGATATGTCGAGGCTCTTGCCGGTAAGAGTAATATCTACCTCTTCGCGCGCCTTACCTATCTCAGAATCCGACGTTATAGTCATCAGCGAACCCTCCATAGAGAGGTTTACAAGATTGGTTTTTGACTGCCTTGCGAGTATACTCGCGCGCTCGAGGCTGTTTAAAAAGCTAAGCGTATTTATAATTACCCTCGTTGTATGTTCAGTCGGCAGTATGTTTTTGTATTTGACATAGTCGCCCTGCAATACTCTCGTCGCTATTTCTATGTCGCCGCAAACGACGGTAACAAGGCTCTCTCCCGCGTAGATTCTTACCGTCTCCTCTTCCTCGGGCAGTATGCGCGCTATCTCGCGCATAGACCTTGAAGGCACTACTACTTCGCCCGCATCCGTACCCGACTGTATTCTTTCCTGCCTTATTGCAAGCCGGTACCCGTCGAGCGCAACCATTCTAAGCTTTTCGCTCTCGAATTCGAGCAATATCCCAGTTAATATAGGCTTATCTTCGCTCACCGACGTTGCGAACACCGTCTGGTCTATCATAGACACTATTTGATTGGAAAACGCAGTAATACCCTTTGTCCTGTCGCAGGCCGGAAAAGCGGGGTAAGAGGACGGGTCCATATAGCACAGCGTAGTCGTGGAATGGCCGCACTGCATTATCATGTTGTTGCCTTCCGTGTACATGGATATCTCGCAGTCTTCAAACTTTGCGAGTATCTCGGCAAGCAGCCTTGCGGGCAGCACTATTTCTCCCGATTCAAGCACGGTCGCCTCCATAGAACACTTTATCGAAAGCGTGCCGTCGCTGCCAAACATAGTTATCCTTTTTTCTTCGGCTTTTATATATACGCCTTCCAGCACATATACGGGAGACTTGGGCGCTACGGCCTTTGTCACTATATTTATGCTTTTCTGAAGTTCGTTCTTTTCACAGACCAGTTTCATTCCATTCTCCTTGAAAGTAAGTTCATTAACGCAAAATTTATATTGCACTTGTTAATTAAGTAGTAACAGTAATAGTAGTAATGTACATAGAGTGGACAACCCCTATAAGCCGCATTGATAAAGAGCTTTCTTTATTTTCCGCATCGCTTGTTTTTTGCACACGCCGTGCATGGCGCTTTAAATACGCGTGCATTGCTTTTTAAGGCTTATATTTTTTAATCCACCTTTGTAAACAGCCTGTCCACTATTCTCGCAGCTTTGCGATAAAGTCATCCACAAGCGTCCTTACTTCAAGATTTTTCTTAACCTCTTTTTCAATCTTGTCGTAAGCGTGCTTTACTGTAGTATGGTCGCTCTTGCCGTACATCTCGGCTATGGACTTATACGACATGTCCATCAGCTTGCGTGTAAGATACATCGCTATCTGCCGCGGATAAGCTATGTTTTGGTTCTTTTTGCTGCTCGTTATCTCGTCTTCGGATATCTCGTAATATTCGCACACCAGCTGCAGTATCTGTTTTGCCGTGATCTTCTTGGTAGTCGTAGTGGTCAGAAAATCGCGTATCGCTATCTCCGCTTCCACCAGGTTGGGCGTTCTGCCGTTCAGTACGGTATAGGCTATTATCTTGTTAAGCGCGCCTTCAAGCGAGCGTATATTTGAAGACACCTTCGTCGCTATAAGGTCGAGTATCTCGTGGCTTATTTCATACTTAAAACCGTCGCGTACGGCATAATCCTTTGCTTTTTTAATTAGTATCGCAAGCTTTGTTTCGTAGTTGGGCGGCTGTATGTCGGCTATAAGCCCGCCCTCAAACCGCGACTGCAGCCGCTCTTCCAATAGCGGTATTTCTTTCGGCGGCTTGTCGGACGAGAGTATTATCTGCTTGTTATTCTCGTGCAGATCGTTGAAAGTATGGAAAAATTCCTCCTGCGTGCTCTCCTTGCCTGCTATGAACTGTATGTCGTCTATAAGCAGCACGTCCGCTTTTCTGTACCGCCTGCGAAACTCTTCGGTTTTTGAAGTTCTTATCGCGTGTATCAGGTCGTTTAAAAACGGCTCGCTCTTTACGAACATTACCGTGTAGCCGTCTTTGTTTTCGGAAATATAGTTTGCTATTGCCTGCATCAAATGCGTTTTGCCAAGTCCCGTTTTGCCGTATATAAAAAGAGGATTGTACGTTCGCCCGGGGTTTTCCGCGACCGCCACGGCCGCCGCGTGTGCAAACTCGTTTGAAGAGCCTACTACAAACGAGTCGAAAGTGTATGAGGGATTAAGCGTAGTTTTTACTGATGAAGAATCGCCCAAAGATTGCTGCTGCTTTATTTTCGCCGCTTCTTCGGTATCGAGAAACACGACGCTGATGTTTTCAACGTCGAGCCCCAGTGACTGCATCGCCATGTCCATGGCGTTTATTATTATGTTGCGGTAACTCTTTTCGACAAGCTCTTTATGTATTGGGTTGAGCGTCTGAAAGTAATAGATTCCGTCGGATTTCTTCACCGGAGACAACGTTTTTATCCACGTGTCGTACCTTACACTGACAAGGTCTTGCTTCAGTATTTCTAAAGCTTTTTCCCAAAGTATCAAAAAAGTATCCACCAAAAAAGCACCTCAGAAATATTTAGCGGAAAATATGCTGTAAAATGTGAAAAGCGAAAGAAAGGCCGTTTTAGCTTGCTGTAAAGCACGTTCTTCCGCTGTTTCCGCGAAGCTATCCGGACACGGATAAACATATCACCCCTAACTTCGTATATTCTATCACAATAATTTCGCCCTCACAATAGCATCATTGTTACAAACTTTATCCACAGCGGTTTATTTTTTTCGTTTCCGCATTTTCCACACCATCCAAATCCAAACGTTGTCCACATGAAAGTTGTTGATATTTATACCGGTAAGTCTAATATCTCCGCATGCTTTACAGCGCCCCAATTTGGCGCGCTCAGACTGTCAAAAAAGCCAGCGTAGAGCTGGTTTTTTTGGTACAATGAAATAGGGTGATTGAGGTTGCTTAACAAGAATGAAGAGAACAGAAAAACACTTGAGATCGTGAATCTGGATGATTTA
>JAEZIZ010000026.1 GCA_023415915.1 Bacillota bacterium
CGGAACTTTGGTGCCCATACTATGTGGTATCTGCAATTCCATCGCGTATGTTCTAAACTAGCGTCCATTTTTATACTCCTTTTCTATTTGCTTAGAAGTCGGTCAACTTCTATTTTATAGTTAAGGAGTATTTTTTCTAACACAACGGCCTTGCCTTATTTGAACTCCCCCGCATAGCGGGGGGATTTCGCTTCGCATAAAAGGAGCGCACTGGGTGTGCGCTCTAAAAAGTAGGGAGAGAGGAAAATGCACTCTCTTATTGTGACCGGATAAAGTATACCGGCTAATGGCTATTTCATATAGTCACTTCTACTGTATAATTCTTCTTTCCTTCCACATAAGGCACGGTCTTTCCCGTTACCGGCTGGCCGTCCACCTTCATGGAGTATGTGCCTTCGCCTGTGTTGTTTACGGTTATATCGTACTCCGCGCCGCGGTAAAACCTTTTTATGCTGTATGAGCTAAAGTCACGAGGCACGCACGGGTCTATAATCAAGCCGTCATAGCCGGGGCGGACGCCCAGTATAGCCTGGCTTATGCTTACAAACGCCCATGCGGCCGTACCGGTCAGCCAGCTGTTTTTCGCTTCGCCGTAGCGCCTGGCCTCACGTCCGGCAATCGTCTGACAGTAAATGTACGGTTCTACCTTGCGTATATCGCTCTTATCCTCGGAATACGCAGGGCATGTGAGCCGGTATACATTAAAAGCCTCGTCACCGTTGCCGAGCACAGTATGCGCTATCGTTATCCACGGGTTGTTATGGCAGAACACCGAACCGTTTTCCTTGTAACCGGGCGGATAGGTCGATATCTCGCCCAGCTCCTTATGGTATTGCGTATAACACGGTGACAGCAGCTCTATGCCGTAGTCGTTGGTAAGGCGCTCTTTAACCGAGTTTAAAGCGCGCTGCGCCAAGCCCTCCTGTACGCCTATCCCTGCCATTACGCAGAAACCCTGCGGCTCTATATATATCTTGCCTTCAGCGCATTCGCTGCTTCCAACCTTGTTTCCGAAAGCGTCGTAGGCGCGCAGGAACCATTCTCCGTCCCAGCCGTGGTCATACACCGCTTTCTTTATTTTTTCTATGCTTTCCTCTATCTCGTCCGCCTCGTCGGAGCAGCCGTACCTGCGGCAAAGCTCCGCGTATTCGGCGCCGTATTTTACGAACATTGCCGCGAGGAACACGCTCTCGGCTACTCTGCCTTCGGTGTTTGCCGCCGTCTGAAAGCTGCTGTCCGGGTATTCCGAAAAGCAGTTTAGATTAAGGCAGTCGTTCCAGTCTGCGCGGCCTATCAGCGGGAGCCCATGAGGCCCTAAGTTATTAAGCGTATACCTTACGCTTCTGCGCAGGTGCTCAAACAGCGGCTTTTCCGTTCCTGGAACGTTGTCGAACGGCGCCATCTCGCTCAGTATGGAATCGTCCCCCGTTTCGCGCACGTACGCCGCGGTGCAGGCTATCAGCCACAGGGGATCGTCGTTAAAGCCCGTGCCTGCGTCGCCGTTGCCGCACTTTGTAAGCGGCTGAAACTGGTGGTAAGTACTGCCGTCCTCGAATTGTATCGCGGCAAGGTTAAGTATCCTTTCGCGCACGCGGTCGGGCACCAGATGTACGAATCCCAATATATCCTGGCAGCTGTCGCGGAAACCCACGCCTCTTCCCGTCCCGCTCTCAAAATAACTCGCGCTGCGGCTCATAGTGAACGTTATCATGCACTGATACTGGTTCCAGATGTTCACCATGCGGTCGAGTTTCTTATCGCCGCTCTTCAGCGAGAAGCGCGATAAAAGGTTGTCCCAATAAGCCGAAAGCTCGACAAGCGCTTTCTGTACGGAATCGGCGTCGGAAAAGCGCCGTATAAGCTCCTTTGCGGGCGCCTTGCGGACCTTGCCTGCTGCTTCAAACTTTGAATCTCTCGGGTTTTCCGCATAGCCGATAATGAATATAAACGTCTTTTCCTCGGACGGCTCGAGTGTTATGTCCAGCCGGTGGCTTGCCATGGGCGCCCAACCGAGAGCCAGACTGTTGTTGCTTATACCCTGCTCGACAGCAGCGGGGTTTTCCCATGAGCCGAAGCGCCCCAAAAATGATTCCCTGTCGGTATCGAAGCCGTTTACGGGAGCATTGACGCTGTAAAACGCGAAGTGGTTGCGGCGCTCGCGATACTCTGTCGTGTGGTAAATCGTGCTGCCCTCCACTTCAACTTCACCTACGTTAAAGTTTCTCTGAAAATTCGTAGCGTCGTCGAGCGTGTTCCAAAGACACCATTCAATAGCGCTGTATAGCTTCAGCGACTTGCTGCGCAGGCCCGAGTTGCGAAGCCTAAGCTGGTTTATCTCGCAGCTTGCGCCGAGAGGAATGAAGCAGGTCAGCTGCGCTTCCACGCCGTTTTTAGCGCTCTCAAGTATTGTATAGCCTAGCCCGTGGCGGCAGCGGTAAATATCGAGCGGGGTTTTTGCGGGCAGGAACCCGGGGTTCCAAACAGTGTCTCCGTCTTTGATATAATAAAAGCGCCCATTTGTGTCCGAAGGAACGTTATTATAACGATAGCGGGTAATACGGCGAAGCTTTGCGTCACGGTAAAAGCAGTATCCGCCCCCGGTATTTGATATAAGGCTGAAAAATTCTTCGGCTCCCAAGTAGTTTATCCATGGAAGAGGTGTGGCTGGAGTCTCGATAACATACTCTTTAGCATCGTCGTCAAAGTATCCGAATTTCATGTAATATCTCCTATTGGTAATAACGATAACGATTTCGTATTATAGTATCATTTTATACTATCACTCCCCAAAAAGCAAAAGATATTTTGCGCCAATGCCTAAAAAGTTATATTAATGCTATATCCGGAGGGCGCGATTTTTATTTTAAAAAGCCGTTGATTAATGTTATACTTTTAACTATAATGAATTACGAAATCGTTTTTTAATTATATTATATTGCAAACCCCTGTTAACAGCAGCATATAAGGGGTGCATATGGGAGATGTCACATAGAGTGGTCAAAGTAGTTACAATTAAGGACATATCAAAGCGATGTGGCGTTTCCTGCGCCACGGTAAGCAAGGCTCTTAACGGCTATAAGGACATAGGCGAAAAGACCGCCGAACTTATTAGAAAAACCGCGAAAGAGATGGGATACTTCCCTAACGCCACCGCGCGCGCGTTAAAGACTAACCGTTCAAACAATATAGGCGTACTGTTTATGGACGAAACGCACAGCGGTCTAACGCACGAGTATTTCGCTGCCGTGCTTAACAGCCTTAAAGTGGAAGCGGAACGCTTAGGGTTCGATATCACGTTTATAAGCCAGAACATCGGCGGGCACGAGATGAGCTATCTCGAGCACTGCCGGTACCGCAAATGCGACGGGGTTGTTGTGGCCTGCGTCAACTTCTACGACCCGGCGGTCTTAGAGCTTGTAAGAAGCGATATACCGACGGTTACCATAGATCATGTGTTTGACAACCGCACCGCGATACTGTCGGATAACGTGAACAGTATGCGCGACATAGTGCATTACGTTTATAATATGGGCCACAGAAGGATTGCGTTCATTCACGGGGAAAGGACGTCGGTAACTATAAAAAGGCTGGGGAGCTTTCACAGGACATGCGAAGAACTAGGCATAAGCGTTCCCGACGAGTACGTAAAGCCTGCGCATTACCATGACCCGAAAATGTGCGCGCAGGCCACGAAGGAACTTCTTGCCTTGCCCGAGCGGCCTACATGCATACTGTATCCCGACGACTTTTCTTTCATAGGCGGCAGGAACGTGATTGAAAAAGAAGGGCTTTCGATACCCGACGATATCAGCGTCGTCGGATACGACGGAATATACCTTTCTCAAGTTTTAAGGCCCCGCCTCACCACATGGAAACAGGATACCGAAGCGATAGGGCGCGAGGCTGCCGCAAAGCTAATTGAAACTATAGTTAACCCCAAAGCCGCGCTGCTGGAGCAGGTGGTCGTTCCCGGAGAGCTTATTGAGGGATCGTCGGTATTAAAACTTGAAAACAGCTGAAAAACACTTAAGTTTAGGGGAGGCACCCAGCCTCCCCTTTTTATTGCAAATTTCTTATCGGCTTAACAACAATGAGTTTCGCTATATTGATACAACTAAAGCACTCTTCCGTTTGTGTTTATAACGTCAGAATACCACATTGCCGAATCCTTCGGTATGCGGCGCTGCGTGGGGTAATCGACGAATACCAGCCCGAAGCGTTCGCTGTATCCCTTTGACCACTCGAAGTTATCAAGAAAGCTCCAGTGCATGTACCCCTTTACCGGCACGCCTTCGTCTATTGCCTTTTTCAGCTCGCGCAGGTAGCGCCGTAAAAAATCAATTCGTTCGGGGTCGTGCACGCCTCCGTCTAAGAATATACGGTCGTTGCAGCTTTGCCCGTTTTCGGTTATATATATCGGCAGGCCGTAACGCTTATAAAGGTTTGCGATACCATAGTGCATTACCTCAGGCGTTACGAGCCACTTAAAGGCGGTCATAGGAAAGCCGGGATAATGTACGACGCGATTTCCGCTTATATCCGTCATCCATCCGCTGTAAACGTTGACGCCTAAAAAATCCGGCTTCTCCATTAGTTCCCAGTCGCTTTGCGGAACGCTGTCCATAAAACTTTTAAAAAACTCAGGCGCGCCGTCCGGGTATCCGTGAAACATCACTCCGTCCAAAAAACTGTTGAACGTAAGCATCCAGTCGTCCTCGCTTAGATGGAATGACGCCCTGTAAGCCGCTTCGCGCGCAGCCTCGCTGTCATCTTCAGAATAGCAAAGCCTTCCGCACAATGCCGCGCCCACCTTTACACCGCAAGCGTTTTCACGCAGCGCTTTAGCCGCCATGCCGTGCGCCATCATAAGGTGGTACATGCACTTTACCAGCTCTTCATTAGGCAAAATCAGCCCCGGTGCGTGCTCTCCGGTAGCGTGGCCCAGAAGTACGGAACACTGAGGCTCGTTGACTGTCATATAATTTTTGACTCGCCCGCTAAAATGCTTGCCTATTACGCCCGCTAATTCGCCCAAACTCTCCGCCGCTGCGCGGCTGCGCCAGCCGCCTTCCTTTTGAATCGCGGACGGAAGCTCCCAATGATACAGCGTTACCCAGGGCTCTATGCCGTTTTCCAGCAGCGTATCTACCAAGCGGTCGTAGTAATCGAGCCCCGCTTTATTTATTTCACCCTTGCCGTCGGGCAATACGCGCGGCCAGTTTATCGAGAAGCGGTACGCTTTTATACCGAGATTTTTCATCAGCGCTATATCGTCAGCGTATCTGTGATATGTATCGCACGCTACGTCGCCGTTTTCGTCGTTATATACATGCCCCTTACCGGTATCGTGGCAGAAGTCGTCCCATATGCTGGGCCCCTTGCCGTCCTCATCCCACGCGCCCTCGCACTGATATGCGGCGCACGATGTTCCCCATACAAAACCATCAGGAAATGCTCCCATTATGCTACCTCCAAAAGTTATATCATTCGTATCGTTTTATTACATGCAAAAAAGGTTTCCAGGGTAAAAATCAGCCGCTCCCGCTATATGCTTCCCGGTAAAACGACTCGCTGCCGGGAAAGTTTCTTAGGGAAGCGGCGTCATTATGTTGCTTTTAAGCTACCGGTTAAGCTCGTCCAATATAGCCTGCAGCCTTTGGGCGTCGTACCTGCCGCCCCCGAAGCTCAGCAGCGCCCGCAGGGGCATATCTTTCAGCATAGCTTCCGTCATTTCATCGGTTATCGCGTCTTTTGCGGCTTGCGACGGTTCCCCATCGTGAGAAGCGAATGTGGAAATTATGTCGTCCATCACCGGCTTGATTATCGGTTTTGCCTTCGGATCCGCCATCAAGTCCATGAATATGCTGTTCATATCGTACTTAACGGGCAGGCTGACGGTGGATTCGACGAATACCGTCCTGCTTAGCACTACGTCGCGCGAAGACCTGCATATCTCGATATCAAATTCGCCCGTCTCGACATGCCAGTCGTGTATCTCGCTGTTCCAGCAGGCAAACGCACGCTTATCAAGCGTAAACGTAACCGTCTTCGTCTCGCCGGGCTGCAGCGCGACTTTCTCGAAGCCCTTGAGCTCGCGAACGGGGCGTATCAGCGTACTTTTAACATCGGCAATATAAAGCTGTACTACCTCTTTGCCGTACATTTTCCCCGTGTTCGTCACGTCTACCGATACGGTAACGGTCTCGTTGTCTTTAAAGCGCTGCTTATCCGTTCTCAAGTTGGAATACTCAAACGTCGTATAAGACAGCCCGTAGCCGAACGGGAACAGCACGTCCATCTTTTTCTTGTCGTAATAGCGGTAGCCTACGAATATTCCCTCGCGGTATTCAACGGTATCCTTTTCACCGCCGTAGAACAGGTATGAAGGATTATCCTCAAGCTTTAACGGGAACGTTTCGGGTAGCCTTCCCGAAGGATTCACGTCGCCGAAAAGCACTTTTATTACGGCCTTGCCGACGGCTTGACCACCGAGATATGCTTCGAGTATGCCCTTTACGCTCCCCGCCCACGGCATTTCCACCGGCGAACCGTTATGCAGCACGACTACCGTGTTGGGGTTTGCCGCCGCGACCGCCGCTATCAGCTCGTTCTGGCAGTCGGGCAAACGCATATGAGCGCGGTCATACCCTTCGGATTCATAAGCGTCAGGCAGGCCCGCGAACACCACTGCGACGCGCGCCTGCCTTGCCGCTGCTACCGCTTCCTGTATCATAGCTTCGCTCGTTGTATCCGTATCGATCTCAAAGCCCTTCGCGTAGACTATGTCGAGACCTGAGCCGGCATCCAGAGCGCTCGTGATTTTAAAACAGTTGATATGCGAGCTCCCGCCGCCTTGGAAGCGCGGTTTCTCGGCGAATTCGCCAATAAACGCTACCTTGTCCGATTTTGCGAGCGGCAGTATCGCTTCGTTTTTAAGCAGCACCATGCATTCAGCCGCTATAGAAGCGGCAAGCTCATGCTGCGCTTCCTTGTCCCAAGGCGTTTGCGGTTTGGCGTTTTCATGATAGCGGTAATGTACGCCAAGTATGCGTTCACAGGCGAGATCGACGAGCTTTTCATCGAGCCTTCCTTCACGCACCGCCTCCACTATCTTTTTGTCGTTAACGCCGCCCGAAGAAGGCATTTCGAGATCGACCCCGGCTTCGATGCCCTTTACGCGGTCCACTACCGCGCCCCAGTCTGTTACTACATATCCGTCAAAACCCCATTCGTCCCGCAGCAGTTCGGTAAGCAGCCACTTGTTTTCGGCTGAGAACGTGCCGTTGATGCGGTTATAAGAGCACATCACCGTCCAGGGCTTCTCGCGGCGAATGGGCGTTTCAAAAGCGGCGAGGTAAATCTCGCGCAATGCGCGCTCGTCTATGTCGGAGCTAGACGACATACGCCTGTGTTCCTGGTTGTTTGCGGCAAAATGCTTTATGCTCACTCCCACATTTTTGCTCTGCACGCCGTTGATATACGCGGCTGCAACTTCTCCCGCGAGATACGGGTCTTCCGAAAAATACTCAAAGTTCCGGCCGCAAAGCGGAGAACGCTTTATGTTGACCGCAGGCCCGAGCACTACGCTTACTTTTTCGTGCTGACACGATTCTCCTATTGCTTCGCCCAGCGATTCCAGCAGACTGCGGTCAAACGACGCGGCCGTAGCGCACCCCGCAGGGAAGCATACAGCCTTGATGCTGTCATTAAAGCTCGCGTCGTCGTCCTGCTTCCTTAAGCCGTGAGGGCCGTCGCTTACCATGAACGAGGGCACGCCAAGCCTTTCTACCGGCTTTGTATGCCAGAAATCAAGCCCGGAGCACAGCCCTGCCTTTTCTTCGAGCGTCATCTGGGAAACCAGCTTTTTAACATCCATATTGCTTTACCCCTTTTGCAGCGTAATTTATGCAATAATTCTAGCCTTCACAACTGTTGCAGTATATCATCTACGTTGGTATTTTATCATATTTGTGTCATTTCAAGCCGCGCATAGGCTTTTGTGGTGATTGAGTCAAACCGTGGAGAGGTCCCACTCCTCATATATCTTTGGCACGTCGCTTATCAGCCGCTGCGTATAGCGCGCCTTGGGGTTAAGTATTACTTCGTCCGCCGTGCCGCTCTCCACGAACTTACCGTGCTCCATTATATACACCGAGTCGGATATGTAATAAGCAAGGCCGATATCATGCGTTATGAATATTATCGTCATTCCCGTCTCGTCGCGCAGCTGAAGAAGCATGTCGAGTATTGTTGCGCGCGAGCACGCGTCTATCATGCTCGTGGGCTCGTCGGCAAGCAGTATCTTCGGCTTTAGAAGGAATATGCGCGCTATCATAAGGCGCTGCATCTGCCCTCCCGACAGCTCGAACGGATACTTATTAGTCAATTCAGCAAACTTTAGATTGACGAAGCTGCACGCTTCCCTCATCATCTCAATCTTCTTTTCCTTGGGCAGCTTCCTGCCGCCGCGCATATTGATGCAGTCGAGCAGCACGGTGTCTATCTTGTTGAACACGTTAAACGATGAAAAGGGATCCTGAAATATAGCCTGTATGTTCTTCCAGTACTCGCGCTTTTTACGCTGTGTGCTGATGTCGCGCGGCGCACCCTGGAAGAACACTTCGCCCGACGTAACGCTGATAAGCCCGAGCAGCATTTTGGCAAGAGTCGTCTTTCCGCTGCCTGATTCTCCGACTATAGATATAAGCTCGCCCTCGCGGAACTCAAAATCCACGTTATCGACAGCCACGCATTTGTTGGCGCCGATGCCGAATACTTTCGTAACGCCCTTGCCCGAAAGGCAGAGAGGACGGTCTTTCAGCGATTTGTTTTTGTCAAAATTCACGGCCGCTTCACTCATTTGCGTATACCTCCCTCAACGTTTTCTCCGACAATATGCAGCGGTATCTGCGCCCCGCCTCCGATTTAAACAGAGGTACTTTGGACACCTTGCATTCGGGCTTTACGTATTTGCAGCGTTCCGCAAACCGGCAGCCGTAAGGCGGGTTTTTGAGGTTGGGCGGAGTGCCGGGAATAGCGGTAAGCTTAATTTCGCGGGCATGCTCCTCAGGTACGATTATCGAGCCCATAAGCCCTTTGGAATACGGGTGCAGCGGGTCGAACACCACTTCTTTTGCCATACCCTCTTCCACTATCTGCCCGGCATACATTACCATTATGTCGTCGGTCACGTTATAGAGCAGCGGCAGTTCATGAGTGATGAATATCATTGATTTTATGTAGCCTTTGTCCATAAGATCACGAAGCATCTTAATGGCCATCTTCTGGCTTGTGACGTCGAGCGCGCTCGACGGCTCGTCGGCAATAAGCACCTTGGGCGAGAGTATCGTCGAAACAGCGATTACCGTACGCTGTTTCATTCCTCCCGACAGTTCAACGGGGTATCTTTTCAGTATGTCAGCAGAGAGCCCCAATACCTCAAAGCGCTCTTTGGCGCGTTCGTATATCTCCGCCTTTGTAACCTTGGGATCGTGCGCCAGTATAACGTCCTCGACGAAACGGATTATCTTTCTCGTAGGATTAAGCGCATTCATCGCCGCCTGCGGTATGTACGCTATCTCGGTGCCGAGTATCTTCTTGCGCACTTCGTCCGGGGTCATGCACGATATATTTACGCCGTCTACTATTATTTCGCCGCTCATGTAATGCAAAGGAGGAAAGTAATAACCCATAAGGCTCAAGGCAAGCGTCGACTTTCCGCAGCCGCTCTCTCCCGCTATACCCAGCGACTTGCCCTCCTCTACCTTCAACGAGACGTCGTCCACGGCGTAAACGTCTTCTCTGAAACGCGTAATGTATTTTGTTGTAAGGCCGTTAACCTCCAGTATAACTTTACCCATATCTGGCCTCCTAATCTCTCAAAGTCGGGTTGAACACCTGGTCGAGGCCGGTATTCATCAGGTTCAGCGAAAATCCAACAAACGCTATAGACAAAATTACCGGTATGAAAGCCCACCAGGCGCCGTTTATATGCGCCGCGTACGCCATGGACCAGTACATCATCAACCCCAATGTCGGAACTTCCGTCGTTTTCGGACCGAGGCCCAGTATGGAGAGCTGCGCTTCAGCGAGTATCGCCGTGCTTATCTGCAGAATAAGCGCCATCACAACGTACGACGCGATATACGGCAGTATGTCGGTAAGCAGTATGCGCAGCAGCGAATGGCCTGAAAGTTTGCTTAGGTTAACATGGTCGCGGTTCCTTAAAGACACGACCTGCGCGCGGACGGCTCTTGCTGTCCACACCCACGAAGTCAAGCCGATTACCAAAGCGACGGTCGCGGCTCCGCGTTCGTTCTGACTTATCGAGAACGATATAAGTATCAGCAGCACGAAAGACGGTATAACGGTAAACAGGTTTGTAATGAACATTATTATGTCGTCGAGTATGCCGCCTACATAACCTGCGAGCAAACCTAAAACCAGCCCGATGAATGTCGCTACCAAGCCTGCTATAAGGCCTATAAGCAGCGACGTTCCCACGGCCGATACCAGCTCTGTAAACACATTTCGCCCGAAGTTGTCCGTACCCAGCGGCAGGTTTATAGTGTTTGCCACATCGTCCACGTTTACATAGTCGGTGTTTGTGACCTTCACTACCTCCTGAAGCTCTTCTGTTTCACCATCTTTCTGCATAACGATGAGTCCTTCTTCGCCGAGTATCGTTTTGAGCTTATCGTCGAGCCTGCCGTAGTACTTGCGCTTTGCGGACGTCATACCTTTAAACTTCAGTTTGCGGTCAAAATTAGCTTCCCAGACATTGAGCAGGCGCTCGGTATCCTCTGTGTTTATCTCCTCTTCAGGTATGCCGAAAGCGACGAGCCAGTTCTTCATCTCTATGCGATCCTCGCTGCTGAGCTTGCTCTCTATGCGCTTTGCGGCAGCGTCGTCTATCTTGAATGTATAGAATTTTCCGGTATTGATGCTGTCCTGCACTGAAACGTATATGCCCGGCTTGGAAAACGTTCCGAGGCCTATCATCTTAAGAGGATCGTCCGGCACGAATATCGGGTATATTATGACTGTGAGCAGCATTATCGCGAGTATGATAAACCCCACGACGAACTTCGGGGAATGGAAGACCTGACGGAATGTATTTCTCATATATACCCCCCCTTAATCCATCTGCGCCGCTTTTACGCGCGGGTCGATAAATCCATACAGAATTTCTATCAGGAAATTAGCAATAAGCACCATAAAAGTTATTATCAGCGTTGCTGCGGATATCAGCGGATAATCGGAACCCGTGACCGCGCTGAATATCGTGGTGCCCAGGCCCGGGTAACTGAATATCGTCTCCGCGACGAGCGCGCCGCCTACCATGGTTCCGAGCGATAACGCAAGCCCGGTTATCTGAGGCAGCATGGCGTTACGGAACACGTAACGCACTATCTTTCTGTCCTTTATACCCAAAAAACGGCTGTACTTAACATAATCGGCATTCAGCTCATATATGGACATTGAGCGCATGCCTATAGCTTGCCCGCCGATGGCTATTATGACTATGGACCAGAACGGCAGTTGGTAATGCGATATGACCGAAGCCACGAACTGCCATGAGAACGTTGGTATAAGGTCGTATGCGTATCCTCCCGCTATCGGAGCAATCTTGAGGTTTAACGCAAAAATCACAAGCAGCACAGTGGCCATGCCGAATGCCGGTACGCTGGTTGCAAACAAACAGACAGGCATTACCACCTTGTCAAATCCTTTTCGTATATATGCGGCCAGAGCCCCTAAAAGGTTTCCTATCAGCCAGCCGATTATTATTGCCGGCAATTGCAGCCCAATGGTCCACCATATAGAGTTTGATATGATATCGGACACTGTCCGCGGATATTCGCTAAAAGAGATCCCCAAATCCCCTTTCAGCAGATTTTTTATGTAGTTGTAAAATTGTACATGGATAGGTTGGTCGGTACCGAATTTTTTGGCGTATTCTTCGTAGATCTTCTGTATGGCGGTCGGGGTAGACATTCCTGCAGCCGCACGCGCGGTTATCGCGGCTACGGGATCGCCCGGCATAAGGCGGGGCAATAAAAAGTTCAGAATTATGGCAAATACCAATGTTATTAAAAGCCATAAAACTTTCTTGCCGAAATATTTGCGGTAGCCTTTCAAATTAACACCTCCACTCTTCCCAAAAAGGTCAAACACGAGAAAACAGCCATGTTTAAAGAAACATGGCTGTTTCTCACCTGTATCGTTTTACTCTACAAGCTCAAGATTGTAGAGGCCGGCAATGCCGTACCCGCACATAAGGTTCGTCGGCGGGATGTTGTTACCATCGTCAAGCTCGGGGTAGTTCGTCCATACAGACTCGTTTACAGCGTGGAATAGTTCGGGACGATACATCAGCGCGAACGAAGGAACCTCGGTAAGGTATATCTGTACCGCTTCGGTGTAAAGCGCCTTCAGCTTCGCGGGATCGGTCTCTTTGGGGATAGCCGCGATTATCTCGTCGGCTCTCTTGTTGGAGTATCCGCCGAAGTTACCAACCCAGTTGTTCTCCTGGCCTACAAACTCGCTGCTCATGAACTGGCGTACGCGCGACCAGGGCTGTGTTGCGGAAGCGCCGTCGCCCGACCACATGAATATGTCGTACTCTGTCTGTTTGCCGTTCGTGAACACAGTCTGATATACATCCCATGTAGGAAAGTACGTTTCAATGTTGATGCCGATCTTCTGTCCGGCGGCAGCCACTATTTCCATAGCCGCCTGCCAGTCGGTCCAACCCTCGGGGCAGCAAGCTTTGTAGTGAAGCTCTTTGCCTTTGTATTCGCGGAATCCATTGCCGTCTTTATCGACGATGCCGGCTTCGTCGAGCAGCTTCTTGGCGCCTTCGATATCGTTTCCGGCCCACTGCAGGTCTTTCACCGCATCATGATCGAACGCAGCCTGTTCGCCGTCAGTCGGGTTCATGCATGAACGCGGCACATCCTTGAACGACGGGCTCTGATTCGTCATGGCGTTAGCGATTATCGCGTCGTAGTCAACAGCAAGGGCTATGGCTTTACGTACTGCAACCTGATCGAGGCCATAGGATTTCATGTTGTACCATGCGGTCGGTATGGCCGTGCAGATGCCGTAAGGCGGTTCATCGATATACGTGGAGATAGGCAGACCCTTCTCGAGCCAGAGCTTCTGTATATCGGGCAGGAACTGCTGGTTCACGTCTACCTGGCCGGCTTCGAAAGCGGCCTGTGAAGCTTCGTTGCCTTCGTAAATTACGTGGCAGATGTACTTGGGAACAGGCAGTTTGCCCCACATGGATGCAGCCTGGCCCCAGTAATTATCGTCGCGTATATATACGACCTTCTGATCGTCGGCATAGAAGCTCTTATAAGGTCCGGACGCTACAAAGTCTTCGCAGGGATCGTTCTTGAACTTCGAGGCGTCTCCGCCTGCGCGTTCTTCAAGCTTTTGCGTAAACGCTTTCTGGTTGACAAACGTCTTACCGAGGTAGCGCACTACCTGAAGCGGATTGACCGGTTTGCCTTGCTTATCGAGTTTAGAGTAGATCTTTACGGTCGAAGCGTCGACAGCTTCGATCTTCTCGATGAAGTCTTTGAACTCAAGGCCTCTGTTCGTCTCGTATTTGAGGTGGCATTCATACGTATAGGCTACGTCTTCAGCCGTTACGGGCGTGCCGTCGCTCCACTTCGCATCGGGATTGATCTTTACGGTCATCTCGGTCTGGTCGGCGTTCCACTCGTAATCGCCGTCGGCGAGCAGCGGATACATCTTGCCGTCAAGCAGATTGTACATATACAGCGTCTCATTGACGACTTGCCTCGCGGGCTCTTCCGTTACAGCGATAGCATTGTTCATGTCTGCGCTGTAAGGGTTCCATCCTTTGATGGCGCCGTACTGGAAACCAGCCATATAAATAGTCTCGTTTCTGGGCAATTCCCCGCCCGGCACGACAGACACATCCGCCGAAGGCTCTTCAGACGGCTCAACCGCTGCCTCAGACGGTTTTTCGCTGGCAGGCGCCGGAGTGCTTGAAGCGGCCGGTGCGGGAGCACACGCAAACAGCGTTCCGCATGCGAACACTATAGCGAGTACCAACACCATTATCTTCCATGTACTCTTCATGATTGTTCCTCCTTGTTTTTTATCGTTAAGGCCTTTATTGGCCGATAACGCTGATTATAAACTCAGAGCTGCTTTACTGTTTCGCCTTCCCATATAACGCCGGGAACGACAATACGGCTGGGTATGTATGTTCTTGGAGATTTAATCGCGTTGACGAGCAGCTTTGCAGCCTGCTCGCCTATCTTTTTGGAATCCTGCTTTAATGTCGTGAGCTTTGGCCGGAGCACCCTGCTTAAGTAGATGCCGTCAAAGCCGGCTACGCTGATGTCGTCGGGTATAACGAGCCCTTTTCGCTCAATCTCGTTCATTCCCCCGATAAATGAAAAATCGTCAGGGTAGAGTATGCATGTAGGGGGACTGTCAAGCTCGAGCAATTCGCGCGTGGCAAGCCCGCTCGTGCGCGGGTCGTGATATAAGCCTTTACGTATATATTTATCCGGAGTCGGAACGCCGAGCTCCTCGCAGGTTCTATAGAAACTTGCGAGCCGAAAACGTGTAACTGCGGTGTCCTCGCCGTGTATAAACGCTATTTTTCTGTGTCCTTTGCCGTATACGTAACGTACAAGGTCGCGCATGCACTGCACGTTGTCGGATACTACCGCTCCGCAATTATCAAACACATAATCTATTGTAACAACAGGAATGCTGCTGTTAACCAGCTCCGCTATTGACGGATCCTGAAAATCAATGCTCGCTATAACCACGCCGTCGCAGTTTCTGTATTTGCAGTGTTCAAGATAACTCATGCTGGTATGGCCTATGTTGCGGCTTATGAATGTCACGTCATAACCCTGGCGCTCGGCCTCGTTTTTAAGGCTGTCGAGCACCTGAGAAAAATATTCGTGGGTCAGCCCGCTGCTGGTACCGTCCACAAAAAGAACGCCTATGTTATATGAATGGTTGGTTCTGAGAGCGCGCGCCGCCGCATTCGGGAAATATCCAAGCGACCTTGCAACCTGCCTTATACGGTTGGCAGTCTCAAAGCCGATATCCGGGGCGTTGTTGAGCGCTTTGCTGACAGATGCAACCGATACGCCACATTGTTCAGCTATATGCCGTATTGTTACCATATGTATGCGTATCCTCTGATAGTAATGATAGTTACTTAATCGTTTTCTCTGGCCTTATTATAGTATCACATTTTATCTATGTCAAGCCCGTTTTTTTACGTGAATATTCTTTCACTTCCACCATTTTCCGCATATTTAAAACGGTTTAGGAGAAATCGCGCTTGACATCCTGCCCAAATGATATACCATTTATTATGTCCCCGGTTAAAGCAATGGCTATATTTATTCAAAAAATAGCATGTGTGCAAGGAGGCATTTGGCGTATTATGTTTATTCTGTCACTTGATGGAGCCTGGAAAATGCGTTTTGCAGACGAAAACGATATATTTAAGGCTTCAGTGCCCGGCTCGGTATACTCGGACCTTATTGCCGCCGGTGCAATGGACGACCCGTACTGGCGGGACAATGAAAACGCCGCTTTAAAGCTTATGGAGCATGATTTCGTTTATACGAAAACGTTTACCGCCGATGAGAGCCTGCTTGAATGCGACCGCGTGCTGCTGCGCTGCGAAGGGCTGGATACGCTTTGCGCTATTTCCCTCAACGGGAAACCCGCAGGGAACGCCGACAACATGCACAGAACATGGGAGTTTGACGTGCGCTTGCTGCTTAACCCTGGGCAGAACAGCATAGAGATACGTTTCTTCTCCCCTATAAAATATATCAGAAATGCATACTCTGTTTCGCGAGCCGACGGCACTTCCGACGCGATGAAGGGGTTTCCGCTGCTGCGCAAATCCCATTGCATGTTCGGATGGGATTGGGGCCCGAGGCTTCCTGACGCCGGTATATGGCGAAGCATATCACTCGTAGGGGTTGACACCGCGCGTATAGACGGCGTATATGTTTCGCAGTCTCACGAAATCGGTTGCGTAATGTTACATGTTTCGACAGCTGTCGACGCTGTGACCAACGCGGAAACGGATATAAGCGTGGAAGTAACTGCGCCTTGCGGCAAAACGTGGAGCGCCAAAGGAGCCGAATGCGACATACGCATAGACGACCCGCTGCTGTGGTGGCCAAGAGGCCTCGGCGATCAGCCGCTGTATACCGTCAAGGTCTCTCTAAGCGCAGGCGGGCGCATGCTCGACGTCTGGGAAAGGCGCATAGGCCTTCGCACTATGACTATAAGCATAAAAAAGGACGAGTGGGGTGAAAGCTTCGCGCATTGCGTAAACGGCGTAGAGTTCTTCGCTATGGGCGCAGATTATATACCCGAGGACTGTATTCTCAGCAGGGTTAACAAAGAGCGTACGCGCAGGCTTCTGGAAGACGCCGCGGCGGCGAATTTCAACGTTATTCGCGTATGGGGCGGAGGATACTATCCCGACGATTACTTCTATGATATATGCGACGAGCTCGGTCTCGTGGTCTGGCAGGATTTCATGTTCGCGTGCGCGGTATATAACCTTACGGACGAGTTCGAGAAGAACATACGCGCGGAGATAACCGACAACGTAAGGCGATTAAGGCATCACGCCTCGCTTGGCCTCTGGTGCGGCAACAACGAGATGGAGATGTTCGTCGCTATGGGCGAATGGGTATCGAGCGACAGGCAAAAAGCAGATTATATAAAGATGTACGAGTATATCTTCCCGCAGATATTGAAGAAGGAAGACCCCAATACTTTCTACTGGCCTGCAAGCCCTTCTTCGGGGGGTAGCTTCGATAAGCCAAACGATCCCAACCGAGGCGACGTTCATTACTGGGAGGTATGGCACGGAGGCCTTCCGTTTACCGACTACCGCAACCATAAGTTCCGCTATGTGTCGGAGTTCGGCTTCCAGTCGTTCCCGTCTGTAAAAACGATAGAGGCTTTTACCGAGCCGGGCGACCGCAACATGTTCTCTTACATAATGGAAAAGCATCAGCGGAACGCGTCAGCTAACGGAAAGATACTCTCTTACCTTTCCCAGATGTACCTTTATCCGCGCGACTTTGAGATACTCATATACGCCTCGCAGCTGCTTCAGGCGCAGGCGATGCAATACGGAGTGGAACACTGGCGCAGAAACCGCGGCCGCTGCATGGGCGCCGTAATATGGCAGCTCAACGACTGCTGGCCGGTGATCAGCTGGTCGAGCATCGACTATTTCGGGCGCTGGAAGGCGCTGCACTATTATATGAAAAGGTTCTTCGCCCCCGTGCTTATATCCTGCCACGAGGAAGGCGTGCTATCGCAGAACACCAACGTAAACGCCGAGCCTTTCCCTCTTGTAAAGAGCGCGAGGCTCAATGTGAGCAACGAAACGGCAAAAGCGTTTACCGGAGTAGCGCGCTGGTCGCTGAGAAGCCCGGACGCCAAGATAATCAAGGAAGGGACTTTCGACGTTGAAGTGCCTGCGTTTTCCGCCGTGTGGCTGCCCGAGCAGGATTTTTCGGACGAGGACACCTTCGGATGCTACTATGCATACGAGCTCGAGAGCAAGCACGGTACGGTGGGCGGCAGCGTGCTGTTCTGCCCTCCCAAGCATTTCTGCTTTGAGGACCCTAAACTTTCCGCGTATATCGACGGGAACGAAATAGTCGTATCCGCGTGCGCTTACGCGCGCAGCGTAGAGATAATATGCGACGACGATTCCGTGCTGAGCGATAACTATTTCGACATGAACGCAGGAGAGCGCCGCGTAAAAGTGCTGCGCGGCGCGCCGAAATCGGTTAAAGCCCGGAGCGTATACGACATAAGGTGAAGCTAAGTGAACAGAGCCAAGCAAGCCGCCGCAAAGGAAATCATATGAACAGGACTACCAATATGACGGAGGGCAGGCCCCTCCGCCTTATTGTGTTGTTCGCGCTGCCCATGTTCTTGAGCAATATATTTCAGGAGCTTTACTACGTAGCAGACAGCGTTATCGTAGGCCGCATAATGGGAGTGAACGCTTTCGCATCGGTAGGCGCTGCGGGGTTCTACTACTGGCTCGTACTCAGCATAATATTCGGGTTTTCCCAAGGCTTCGGAGCGCTGTTTGCGCAGCGTTTCGGCGCTGAAGACCATGAAGGTTTAAGGCGCGCGATAGCGCAGTCGGTAATATGC
>JAEZIZ010000033.1 GCA_023415915.1 Bacillota bacterium
CGGAACTTTGGTGCCCATACTATGTGGTATCTGCAATTCCATCGCGTATGTTCTAAACTAGCGTCCATTTTTATACTCCTTTTCTATTTGCTTAGAAGTCGGTCAACTTCTATTTTATAGTTAAGGACTATTTTTTCTAACACAACGGCCTTGCCTTATTTGAACTCCCCCGCATAGCGGGGGGATTTCGCTTCGCATTTACACCCCAAAAAGCCTCACGCCTTTTTGGGGACCCCGATTACATCCCAGCAAGCCTGACGTCTTGCCGGGGACCCCAATATAAAAATACGCCTGAGTGTATCAGACGATTTTTATGTTTATTTACTGTCCTGCGATTGTTCGTCGTCAGACTGGTCTTTGTTTTCCTGTTCACTCTGCGAATCTTCTGACTTTTTCAGAAAGTATTCGTAGAGATAATTAGTATCAGTCATTGTCATCCTCCCTAAACTCCAAAATATCTCCGGGCTGGCAGCCAAGCTCTACGCATATCGCATTAAGCGTCGAAAAGCGTATTGCCTTCGCCTTCCCTGTTTTCAATATTGATAAATTGGCCTTTGTGATCCCCACCCTATCGGAAAGCTCGTTAAGCGAGATCTTCCGCTTGGCCATCATAACATCCAAATTAACGATTATCGCCAATTATATACCTCCTCCGCTAAATTGTTAGGTCGTTTTCGTCTTTGAGCCGTATGGCCTTGTCAAAGACAGCGGCGAGAGTCTGGCAGAACAGGCTCGCGAGCATCGCTATGACCGCGACGACAGGCGTAAGTATCGAAAAGTCAGCAAACGTTTTTATTACAAGCACAAAAGCAATTACTGCGCAGAGGTACGATATATACTTTAAGCAACTTACGTTTTTATAAACAAACGGCGTACTTTCCAATACGGTTTTAAGCAATCTATGCAGCAAAAGGAGTATGAACCAGCAGAATATGCCGCAGATCTCCAAAAACATTATCGTAATCCATATGTTCTGCGAAGAACCGGATATCTCGGAAACATGTGTATGCTCCATAGGAGCGAGTATGAACGGTACCGCTATCATAAGCGCAATGCCGAGTACCATTACGATTTCAAGCATGCGCTTTAAAATAAGCGGAATATTCCATTTGCTTATACCCATATACACCTCCGTTTTTGGTGAGAATAACATACCTTAATCATTTATGTCAACAATTATTTATCGGTTTTCAATAAATGGATGGGCGTCAGTAACAGGCCTTTGCGTAATTGTGTACGGAAAATTACCCTCAATATATGGTATACTGTTTCGCGGAAAGGCGGTACGTTCTATGGATTTGCCATACATAATAATCGGCGCGGCTACTCTTCTTGTGACGATAATACTTCTGATAATTACACTTTCAAGGAAACGCTCGGCCTTTGATATGGGACACGAGTTTGACAGGCTGCAGTCGTCGCTTAATATGCAGCTCGAAGACATCAAAAAGCAGAATCTCGACAGCTCGTACAGGCTGCGGCGCGAAGTGCTGGAGATGTTCAATCTGCTGGGCGGCAACGTCTCTAATATGCTGGACTTAACCGCGAAAAAGAATACCGAAAACATGGACAGGCTTAAATGCGCGGTTGAGCAAAAGCTTAAGGAGATATCGGAAACCAACGAAAAGCGGCTCGAACAGATGAGAAAAACTGTGGACGACCAGCTTCAGGACATGCTGCAAAAAAGGCTTACCGGTTCGTTCAAGCAGGTGTCCGACCAGCTTGAGCAGGTGTTCCGCAGCATGGGCGAAGTAAAGTCTCTGGCGACAGGCGTCGGGGATTTAAAACGCGTGCTTACCAACGTAAAGGTGCGCGGCACATGGGGCGAAATGCAGCTCGGCAGCCTGATTTCCTCAATGCTCTCCCCCGTGCAGTATATGAAAAACGCCAATGTAAAGGGCAATCAGGAGCGCGTAGAATACGCCATCGTACTGCCGGGCGGCCGCGACGGCAGCGTACTGCTGCCCATAGATTCAAAGTTTCCCATGGAGGACTACCTTAAAAAAGAGGAACTGCTCGATATGGGCAGCAATGAGCTCGCTGCCGACGCGATGAAATTTCTCGCAAAGAGTATCGTTAACGAAGCGCGCAGAATACATGATAAGTATATCAACCCTCCGGTCACTACGGATTTTGCGATAATGTATCTGCCGACCGAAGGGCTTTATGCGGACGCGATAACGCTCAAGGTGTTTGAGGTGTGTCAGAGGGAATACCATGTGACGATAGCCGGCCCTTCCACTCTTACGGCGCTTTTAAGCAGCTTCCAGATGGGCTTTCGCACGCTTGCGATAGAGAAGCAGTCGGGCGAAGTTTTAAAGCTGCTTGAATCCGTAAGGAAGGCGTTCTCCGATTTTACATACGCCATTGACAAGACGAAAAAGAGCCTTGCCGCGGCGCAGAACAACCTTGAAGACGCCTCAAGGAGGTCACGGACTATAGAGAAACGGCTACAAAGCGTAGACAGCTATGACGACACGCTTTCGATAGAAGATTAAACGGGATCCCAGGCAAGCCGACGAGCCGTAAAGCCAACGGCTTTCCGGTGTAATACGGAACCATAATAACATATCCGCAAAGCAAAGCCATAACGCTTATATGCACCATTTATTCTCCTCCTGCGTAGTATACATTAGCCTGAATAAAGGATAACCTACAATATATTTCAAGGAGGACGTCTTATATGGGATTTGATGGTGGCTTTGGTGGTGGATTCTTCGGTGGTAACTGCTGCTGCATAATAATCATCATCTTATTACTCTGCTGCTGCGGCGACGGTGGATTTGGCGGCGCGGGCTGCGACGGTGGATTTGGCGGCTTTGGCGGCGGCGGCTGCTTCTGCTGGATTATCATCATCTTGATACTCTGCTGCTGCTGCGGCGGCGGCCGTGGGTTCTGCGAGCCGAAATGCTAAATTAGCAGCCGGAAAACCGGTCCGGGCAAAATTACATTTAGCACGGCAAATAACATATGCAAAGCGGAGCATAAGTGACTTGAGGGCCTTAAAGAAGCCCTCTTTTATTGAAAAAACCCCTTTTTCAGGTGCGTATTAAAACTCGTAAAAGTCTTTTATCATATATTCAGGCTCTAACGGAACCATTTCGCTTAAACGCCCATAGCCGTGCTCGTGCATGCATGCGTCCACGCCTGCGGCTTTTGCATACTTTAGGTCGGTGATTGAATCGCCTATCATCAACGTCTCTTTGGCGGAAGCGCCGAACTTTTCCATAAGCATGAAAAGGCTTTCGGGGTTCGGCTTGCGCTTGGGAGCGTCTTCAAATGATATTACCGCGTCGAATATGTCGATATCGAGGCGTTTGAGTATCTTATGCACAGCGCTTTTAAACTTCATTGTAACAAGGGCGATATTCGCACCCTTTGTTTTCAGGCTGTACAGCAGCTCTTTCATTCCCGGATACAGCGTTACGTTGTCGCAGCAGAACTCGTCGTACTTCTCCATGAATATATCGACATAAGGGTCGACTTCGTCTTCGCCTAGCCCGGTAAGCTTCTGCACCGCCTTTTGCGCGCCCTGCCCTATCGCGGAGACCACCTCGTCTATGCCGGGCTTTTCAAACCCGGCCGCTGTCACGGCGGCCTGCAAAGCGCGCGCCATATCCACCTTCGTGTCGGCTACGGTGCCGTCCAGATCGAACACATACAGTTTGTATGTTTTGCTTATGCCCATATTATAAAGCTACTCTCTTGCGGCGAGGCCGACTTTTTTTTGCACCTTGCGCAGCATCCTTACCGCGTTTGCTTCAGCCTTCTGCGACCCTAGTTTCATTGCTTCCACAAGATACGCCTTATCTGCGCGCACCTGTCTGTACCTTGTTTGTAGCGGCTCAAGCTCGGCGCATACTGCGTCGGCTACCCGTGCTTTAAGCGCGCTGTAGCCCTGATCCGCAAACTCGTCTTCTATCGCATCGATCGTCTTGCCTGTAACGGCGCCGTATATCGATATCAGATTGGATACTCCCGGCTTATCCTCCGAGTATTTTATCGTCCCTTCCGAATCGGTGACGGCGCGCTTGAATTTCCTCTGTATGACTTCGGGCGGGTCGAGCAGCGATATATAAGCGTTTTCGTTGCTGTCGGATTTGCTCATCTTGTTCTCCGGTTCCTGAAGGCTCATTATGCGCGCACCCGTTTTGGGTATATAAGGCTCGGGCACGGTGAACACGTCGCCGTATATGTTGTTGAACCTTATCGCAATATCGCGAGTTATCTCGAGGTGCTGTTTCTGGTCCGCTCCCACCGGAACGAGATCGGATTTGAAAAGCAGTATGTCAGCTGCCATAAGCACGGGGTATGTATACAGCCCCGCGTTTATGTTGTCCGCATGGCGCTCGCTCTTCTCTTTAAACTGCGTCATGCGCGAAAGCTCGCCCAAGTACGTAAAGCAGTTGAGTATCCACATCAGTTCGGCATGCCCCGAAACGTGCGACTGGAAGTACATTATGTTCTTCAGCGGATCGAGCCCAGCGGCAATAAGCAGCGCCAGCGTATCGAGGCAGCGTTTGCGCAGCTCCGCGGCGTCCTGCCGGACGGTGAGTGCGTGCATGTCCACTACGCAATAATAGCAGTTGTATTCGTCCTGCAGCGCGACCCAGTTCTTTATTGCCCCCAGGTAGTTGCCCAGCGTGAGCACTCCCGACGGCTGAACGCCGGAAAATATCGTCTTTTTGTCCATGTCTGCCTCCTAGTACCTCTCGATATCGGAAATTTCTATTCTGTCGTCTCTGTAGAGATAGTCTATTACATCCTGCGCGCACTGCTCCGCCGCCGACTGGCTCGCCGCCGCGACCGAAAAGCACATGTCGCACAGCTGCCATTTATCCTGCTGCCCGCACTCGGCAACCGATACGTTAAACTTCGACTTGCAGCGTTCCTTTACGCTTTTTACTACCATGCGCTTTTCTTTCAGGCTTGCTGCTCCCGGTATTGCGAACGTCACCTTAAAATTCGAAAACATCAGATTGCCTCTATCACTGCCCGCTTCATGCCGCTTATTTCCACTACCGTAGTGTGCCGCTCGGGCTTATTTTTGAGCGCGATTATCTGCTCGGGTACGGCAGTGCCTGTCGCTTGGCTCAGGCGCTCCGCCGTCTCGAACCCGGAAAGTCCGGATACGTCGTCCCCCAGCGAGCGGAGCACGTCGTCCGGGAACTTATACGGCGACGCTGTGGAAACTATTACCGTCTTTGTATCGTCGCCCGTCTGCCGCCTGTATTTTTCGTATACACTCTCCGCTACGGCGGTGTGCGTATCCAACAGGTACGATTTTTGCTTGAACGTACGCTTTATGCAATCCATAGTCTCGTCTTCGCCGCACCAGTCGGCGTAAAAATACTGCTCCAAAGTTTTCTTCGCCGCACCGTCTATTGTGTAACCGCGCTGTTCCTTAAGCTTCTTCATCATGTCTTTTACCGCTTCCGGGTCTTTGCCCGTCAGCTCGAACAGCAGGCGCTCTAAATTGCTCGATATAAGTATATCCATCGAAGGCGACATCGTCCTGTAAAACTCGCGCTTTAATGAGTATTCGCCCTTATTGAAGAAATCGGTAAGCACGTTGTTTCTGTTGGAAGCGCATATGAGCTTATTGACCGGCAGACCCATCCTCATTGCATAGTATGCCGCGAGTATGTTGCCGAAATTTCCGGTGGGCACGACAAAGTTTATACGTTCTCCTTTTTTTATCTCGTTTGACTCAAGCAGCTTTTTATAAGCCCATATGTAATACGTTATCTGCGGTGCAAGCCTGCCAAAGTTAATGGAGTTGGCCGACGAGAACGTATACCCTTTTGCGCTTACCGCTTCTGCGAACTCGCTGTCCGCGAATATCGCCTTAACTCCCGTCTGTGTATCGTCAAAATTGCCCTTTACGGCGACCACATGCGTGTTTCTTCCCTCCTGAGTGACCATCTGCAGCCGCTGCATATCCGACACCCCGCCGTCCGGGTAAAACACTACTATGCTTATCCTGTCCACGTCGCAGAAGCCCTCGAGCGCCGCCTTGCCCGTGTCGCCCGAAGTAGCCACGAGTATCAGTATGTCTTTTCCCTCTCCCATCGCCGCCGTCATCAGGCGTGGCAGCACACTGAGCGCCATATCCTTAAAAGCGAGCGTCGGCCCATGCCACAGCTCGAGCACGAATTCGCTACTTGATATCTTCTTTACGGGCGCTACGTCTTTATCGTCGAAGCGCTCATACGCGGCTTTTGTGAGCTCTCCTAAGCCCGGTATATCGTCATAAAAAAGCCCCAGCACCTTTGCGCAAAGCTCGGGGTACGCCGCGCCCTCTATGGCGCCCATGTCTTCTATCGATGGGAAACGTTCGGGCACGTAAAGCCCCCCGTCGGGCGCTATCCCTTTGAGCGTCGCTTTTGACGCTTCAATGCCGTTTTGGCCGTTCCTTGTACTGATAAGTTTCATGTCTAAAGCCTCCCAAATATCGACCCTGGATAAAACAAACCTGCGCATAGCTTTCACGTTTGATAAAACGAGAACACAACCGCGCAGGATTATCACCCCTGGAAACCTTTTGCGTCTCCGGAGGGAATGCATACTGTTTTTGGGCTAGAGCTATGTAATATCCTCTACGCCAAATATTTTTTCAGATAATCAGGAGCCGGCTCGCTGCCGCTTACGACTATGTAGGCGTTTACGTCCGCGAACATAGCCTCAAACTGCGCCAGCAGCGTCACAAGATCCTTATTCTCGTTTTTTATCAGCTTTTTCAGCCCGTCGATATAGATGGATGAAATGTCAAAATTCCCTGACAGTATCCCGCATACAAAGCCGTAGAGTTTGTCCGTGTTGTCGATGTTATAATCCGCGGTATTGACGAAGCGAATCTCATGCTTCAAGTCGTACATGCAGCGGTTGTTGTCGTCGATATATACGATGTTCCCCGAGGACGTATCCACTTCTGCGTTGGCCATATCCAGCAGTTTTTTGGATTTCCCGCTGCCCTTTTTACCGTAGATCAAACGTATCATACAATCACTCCTTTTGGCTTTTTTATTTTATTGGAATCATCAGTTTAACCCTTACGGTCATTATACAATGATTTCCTGCATTAATCCAGACTGAAAAGCCCTTATTTACGGTTTATTCACTTTGCAATAATCGACGTTCCCGTCATCTCCTCCGGCTGTGGCAGGCCTATAAGCTCAAGCAGCGTGGGCGAGATATCGGCAAGTATGCATCCTTCCCTGAGCTTTGCCGACTTAAACCTCTCGCTTACGAGTATTAGCGGCACGTGGTTAATCGTGTGCGCCGTGAACGGCCCGCCGTTTTCGTCAATCATCTTTTCGGAGTTGCCGTGGTCCGCAGTGATTATTACCTCTCCGCCCGTCTTCAGTATCGCGTTTACTACTTTTGCGACGCATGCATCTACGGTAGTGACCGCTTTTACGGCGGCACCGAGCATGCCAGTATGCCCCACCATGTCGGGGTTCGCGAAGTTGAGTATCATAACGTCGTAATCCCCCGACTCTATGCGCCTTACCGCCTCGTCCGCAACCTCGGGAGCGCTCATCTCGGGCTTTAAGTCGTATGTCGCTACCTTGGGAGACGATATAAGGAACCTGTCTTCGCCTTCGTTGGGCTTTTCCACGCCTCCGTTGAAAAAGAACGTGACGTGCGCGTACTTCTCGGTTTCGGCTATCCTGAACTGCTTCTTGC
>JAEZIZ010000047.1 GCA_023415915.1 Bacillota bacterium
TGAAGAGAATCCAGAAGAGACTCGGGTATATGTCACCGAAAGAATATCTCAAATCATTGAAAGCAAAGAAAAAAGGCAGGTCGGATAGAGTAGCTTAGCAAATTGTCTACAAAATAGTTGACGTCCCTAGTGTCTGACAATATTCAATAAACGAAATGAAAATCAACCCACAAAATTACTGTTGTATTTTTCGGAAATTAGTTCACACAGCCTCCCTAAATATTCCAGATTACATTGATATATAACATCAGGCGAAGGACTCATAATGATTTCTGTTGAACTAACTTTACATTTCTTAAAATCACGGATCTCTGCTATTAATTCATCTCTCACACAAAGGAGTTGTTCATATGGTTTATCAATATGTTCTTGAATAAATCCTTCAGGGCTTATCATCATACGCTTGTTTGCTCCTTTCATCTACTGTAGTTTTCTCACTGTCCGTCCGTCAAGGTAAATACCAGTTTAACAAACAAACCCAACAATAGTTTTATATTTCTCTCTTACAAGCCTCAATCCATTAAAACAAATACAATATTGCTCATCCGCCTAAACCTTAACCTTGTAAATTTTTATGAACAAACCGAATTCCATGTTAATTAGCTTCATAAAAAAGAAACTTGTCAATTGTAATCCTTGGCCTACAATATATTAATCATGACGTTCATCAAAATTGTCATAGGTCTCACAAAACCTGGCCGAGAAAGACGGATCTTCTCCTGCTATGTATAGATGTGAGATATCTCCGAATGCAATCATTCTAAAACAAGCAATCCCCTTTCTGCGTTCTTCCGTTACAAGGGTGGTTACAGAAGTTGGTGAAGCGCAAAATCCGTGCCATAAAACTACAGGTGAGATTCCTAAGAAGCGGCTTAAGATTACACATTCAACGCCGAAATGGCAGAAAAAAACTATCGTATCCCTATTCGGATTAATTGCCCGGTACAAATTACCTTCACGAACATATCCGTTTTTTCGTATAATCTTATCAATTCCTTCAAAAACCTTATTTGCCTCCGAAATCACATTGCCGTTTTTCATAGCCGGCACTGTATGCCAGAGGTCTTTATTATAATACTCATTAATTGCTGTCCAATCCTGCGGAAGGAGATCCCAGCAAATCCTCTCCATGCCCAAATTTTCATCATATATCGGAGCATGAAATTCTCTAAGCCATGGTAATACTTCAGCAGTACGGTTCATTTTATTTAATGTAACATTTGCTGTATCACGTGCTCTTCCAAGCGGAGAAACATAAAATTCCTTTATATCCAAAGCCGATATCCTGTTTGATAAAAGCTCTGCTTCTTTCCAGCCCTTTTCGGTTAGTGAATCTTTTTCATAATCCGGGTCAGCATGCCGTACAATCAGTAATTTCATATAGTCAATCCCTTGTTCTTATATTACGCAATATTTTATTATAACTTAAGAATTAAGTTCTGCCTACCGGCTTTCATAATGAAATTACAAACGCTCATGCTGTTATGAAAATGATTACAGTCTTGTTACCAAACTACGCACTCCGCTTGTCCCGTTCTGTGTAAGAGGCCGAAGAGTTTAACTCTTATTTGCAGAGCAATTATAATTTGCTGCGCCACATCCAGCATATTAAATTTTCCGACTGAGTCATTCCAAGCTTTTTCTGGAGTGCCAGGGAAATGAAATTATTCTTTTCTACCTGACCGAATGGGATAAATCCTCTCTCCATTGTATCAGCAATATATTTTCTCTCAAGTTCTGTTCCATATCCTTTTCCTCTGAATTCAGGAAATACATAAAGCATACCCATGCTGCCCTCCAGGTGCTCTCCTATAAATCCGGCAAGGCTTTCTCCTTCATATCCGAGAATAAGAGACTTCCTATTCACCACTTTATACATCTCTTCGGCACTAATCATATCATAGACTTTCATAAGCTGGGGAACGTCGTTATTATCAGCTACTCTAAAAACAAGCCGTGTGCTTATATCCGGGTTTTCCCCAAAATAAGCCACCTGATAACAGTCGAGCTTTTCCTGAAATACGTATCTTTCAAAGGCCGTTTTCCCAATCTCGTAATTCGAAGTCATAAGAAGCGGTAAACCCCAAGCATTATGCTTATCAAGAAGAGATATGCCCAGCGCCTTATCTTCACAGGCAAGAAAATATGCCTGGCTCATATGATCAAAAACCAAAAGCGCATTTTCATACTCTTCTATTACCTTTCCGCTTCCTCTCCGGAGAACACGCTCAATGCCAATGTAATTAATATCTCTCAAATTCATAATTGCTTATCTTTCCCATTCTCATTGTAGTAACAACTTAATAGTTCGCTTTCGTCTCGTCAGAGGTGATATCCATCTCTTTCGTATATCGCTTTACCTGGCTATTATCATTTTGAGAAAATGTTTTTTCCGCAAGCATCTTGAATCTCTTGTTATATTTTTGGACAGTTTTTTTAAAAGCCCATTCAAATAACAATCTATCCATCAAGACCCCGAAGATCCAACCTGGCAATTTATAAACCATTGCCCAATCAACACGGGTCGTTTGTTCATTTATAGCCCGCATAGTTGTGCACGATTTGAAATGGCCCCCCAATGGAGTTTGTCCTGTTGTTTCTATAGTTAGGTTTTCAGGTTCAAAGCGGGATACTTCCACCGGGCTGTTTAATAGAATTCCTGCTTTTTTATAGACCAAAATGTACTTTGTTCCCTTATGATCAATTGGGCCGCTGATTCCCTTTACCGCAACAACGTCAAACTGCCATTCCGGAATCTTTTCAGCCTGCAATCCAAGGTTCCAGACATGTTCAACCGGAGCAGCGACGAGAAAATCCAGTTTTATTAATCCCATATTATTGTATACCCCTTGATCTCAAATGGTCTTATCGCGTTTAGTTTCCACGCAACATTCTGTAATGGCTCGAGTTGATGAAATTGATGTCTGTGGGCTATTTTTTATAGTATCTGTATGTGGGAACATGTCAATGAGTATTGGCTGTTTTTTCAGAAACCGACGTTAGCAGGAACATATCCACTCAGTCATATTACTTTCACTGGCTTCTTTTTTCCTACGTGCAATGAATTTCTCTATACTAATCACTTAATCACCTAATTTATAGACCTTTAATCATTGCTAAACTTATCTATCAAAGCAAAGATATAAGTAGTATTTCTTGATTTACTACACACTCATGCCTAACGCCCGTTTCTCCATTAACCCATCGAGTCAGTGACTGGAAACCCTTTATTTATAATCATTTTGAGCTTTTTGTTTATCCACCCTTGTTATCAATACCACGCACTCAACGTGCGTAGTGTGCGGAAACATATCTACGCCCTTTACAGCTTTTATATTATAGCCCGCCTTGGATAGCAAAGACGCGTCGCGCGCGAGCGTTGAAGGGTTGCACGATACGTATACTATTTTACACGGCGCCAATGAAATCAGCTTCTCGACAAGCGCCCTGTCGCAGCCTTTTCTCGGCGGGTCAAGTATTACGATTTGGGGCTCGCCCGCAAGCTTTACCCCTTCGTCCAGCATGCGCTCTGCGTCTCCCGCGATAAACTCGGCGTTATCGATTCCATTGATGCGGGCGTTCTCCTTAGCGTTTTCCGCAGCGCTATTAACGTACTCTATGCCGAGCACGCGTTTCGCTTTGCAAGCGGCAAGCAGCGAGAGCGTGCCGATACCGCAGTATAGGTCGAACACCACGTCGCTTTTCGATATGTCCGCGTAATCTATCGTGAGCTTATAAAGCTTCTCCGCCTGCTCGTGGTTGACCTGAAGAAAGCTCGACAGTCCCGCCCTGAACGAAAGCCCTCCGAACGTTTCGGTTAAATATCCCTCGCCGCTTATGGCGCACTCAACGTCTCCCAATATCGCGTTTGTATTCTTATCGTTTCTGTTAACTACTACGCTCTTTAAGCCCGGCATGCCTTTGAGCGCAGATGCCAGCGACTTTTCATTTATGCTGCCTTTTACGATGAGACCTGCCATAATTTCACCGTTTGAAGACTGCCTGCCTATTATGTGCCGCAGCGTGCCGCTGCCGCTCGTTTCGTCATACGCAGTTACGCCTTCTTTTTTGGCCCATTCCAGTACCGCTTCCTTTATATCGTTTACGGGCTGTTTTTGTATCGGGCATACTGCGGAGACCAGCCGGTGGCTGCGCGGCGCATAAAACCCCGCCCGTATTTTACCGTCCGCAGCCGCCACAGGGAACGACGCCTTGTTCCTGTAATCGCGTATGTTGCCAGCGGCCACCACCTCGGGCGTTTCTATGTCTATGCCGCCCAAACGCTTGAAGCACTCTTTTATATACCGCGCCTTATATTCAAGCTGCCCCTTATACGAAAGGTGCTGCAATGTGCAGCCCCCGCACTTCTCGAACACTCCGCAAAACGGCTCAATGCGCTCGGGCGAGTGCTCTATTATATCCAGAAGCCGGGCGGCTGCGTAGCTCTTCGTAAGCCTTATTACCTTTACTCTCACATATTCGCCGGGCAGCGCTTTAGGCACGAACACAGCCATGCCGTCATGTTTTCCTATGCCTGCGCCTTCCACCGTCAGGTCCTCTATGGTGAGTTCAATAATTTCGTTTTTCTTCAGCATAGCGCCTCCCTTAGCGATTATACCATTTCTGTCCGCGCCGAAACAGTTTGCAGTTTTATTTAAGCGCATTTTTAAGCCTTATTACGCCTTCCTCTATCTGCGCTTTGCCAAGATTTCCGTATCCCAGCACGAGCTTGTTATTAAATCTGCCTTTGACGGCGGCGTAATCCTCCGCATAATCGACTTCTACGCCGCTATCCGCAATCGCCTTTTTATCCTCTTCGGTTATGTCCCTGTCCAGTGTGACAAGCATATGAAGCCCCGCAAGTTCGCCCGATATTTGAATGCGCGAACCAAACGCGGCTTTTAAGCAATCGATGAGCAGCTTGCGCTTGGAGTCGTACAGCCGCTTCATGCGATAGACGTGCCTGTCGTACTGCTTGCTTTCTATGATGCGCCCAAGCGCTATCTGCTCTATCGCCCCGACCCATATGTTAAGCCTGCCAAGAAGTCCGGACATGCTTTTTTTAAGCTGCTCGGGGATTATTATATAAGCCATGCGCAAGGAAGGCGAAAACACGTTGCTGAAGCTGCCAAGGTATATAACCCTTTCGTCACTGAGATTCCAAAGCGACTGTATCGGCTCGCCGTGATAGCGGAACTCGCTGTCGTAATCGTCCTCTATTATGTACGCGTCATGCTGCTGCGCAAACTCGAGCAGCTTTAGCCTGCGCGCTATCGGCATAACGCCGCCCAGCGGATATTGATGCAACGGCGCGACGTATACAAGCCTTATATTTTCCCCCGCGGGCAGCAGGTCTGTGCGCATCCCCAAAGAATCGGATTCAACGGGTATTGTTTTCAGCCCGCCCCTTTTAATCGCGTTTGGTGCAAAATCTATGCAAGGGTCTTCAAATGCCGCCGCGCAGCCCTCCCGGTACAAAAGCTGGGCGACTGTTTGTATCGCCATAGCGGTGCCGGGCAGTATTATAATACGGTCGCTGCTGCAGTAGATTCCTTTAGCCCTGTAAAGGTAACCCTGTATCGCCTTTCTCAAATCGGGATGCCCTTCCGGCCTGCCGTACCCGAACGCGTCGTCTTCGGCGTAAAGGCACGCTTCTTTAAGCGCCTTGCCCCATAGCGTTCTGGGAAACGAAGAAACGTCGGGGTTGCCTGCATAAAATGCGATTACGTCCTTTTCTTTTTCGCGCCAGTACTCGCGTTCCGTTTCCAAAGTACGCTTTTTGAGGTTCGGCGGATCGCCTATGTCGGCGGCAAACGTGCCCGAGCCTGTGACGCTATTCAGATATCCTTCAGCGATAAGCTGCTCATACGTCTGTACGACGGTGTTACGCGAAACGCCCAACTCTTTTGCGAGGCTGCGCGTGGGCGGCATCTTTGCTCCCGCTTCTATCTTTCCGCTTAGTATAGCCTCCCTTAACTGCCTCGCAAGCTGGCTTGTCAGCGATACGCCCGATGCTTTTTCTATGGTTAATCCAAACACACATGCTCCTTTAAATTGGTGCCATAGAAATGGCGATTTATTGGCACTTTTATTACTCCAATTATATAGTATCCTTAATATGTTAATATATCAAGCCTTTAACGGTAAAAAAAGGAGCAAAGCATGAAGCAGGTTGCATTGGGCAGGACGGGCGAAACTGTCAGCGAGTTCTGCCTCGGTTGTATGATGATGGGTACCGCTATGGATGAAGCATCTTCCTTCGAGGTGCTTGACCATTTCTTTGAATCGGGCGGAGATTTTGTAGACACCGCGAATTGCTACGCGTGGTGGATGGGCAAGGGCGAGTTTATAGGCGACGAGAGCGAAAACGTATTGGGCAAATGGATGAAGTCAAGGAAAAACCGGTCGGACGTATTCCTTGCGACAAAGGTGGGCGCGCGCCTTAAAGACCCTTATAATATACGCGACGCCAACGGCGATCCCGAATGGGGCCGCGTAAGAAGTGAATACGAAGGCCTCTCGGCGTCTGTAATACGCAAGGGAGTCGAGGACAGCCTGCGCCGTCTTGGGACTGACTACATCGATCTTTATTATACGCACGTTTATGATGAGCGCACGCCGCTTGAAGAAACGATGAAGGTGCTTGACGAGCTTGTAAAGGAAGGCAAAGTCCGCTTCATAGGATGCAGCAACATCACCACGCAGCAGATAAGAAAAGCCAATGAGATTTGCGAGCGCGAAGGCTTCATCTCATACGCCGCGATGCAGCAGGAATTCTCTTACCTGCATCCTATCGAAGGCGCAGACACCGGAATAACGGCACACGGAGACAGCGAAATGTTCAGCTTCGCCGAAGAGAGCGGCATGGCGTTCCTCGCATACTCGCCGCTGCTCAAAGGGATTTACGGCGACAGGGCAAAGCGCGAACAGTATTACAACTGGCACTTATATGACAGCGAATATAACAGGAAAAAGCTCGATTTGGTTGAAGCGGTATCGTCGCGGCTCGGCATATCGGGCAACCAGCTTGTGCTCGCGTGGATGCTACGCCGGGAACCGCGTATAATACCGATACTCGGATTCAGCAGGAAGGAACAGTACTACGAAAACATAACCGCAGCCGATATAGCTCTTTCGGACGAGGTTATGGACGAGATTAACGCTATGGAATAAGTTATGCCGCAGTGCCTGCTGGGACCCCTCCCGGCGGGCAAATTAACACCTTCACACTATATACGCAATACGCGCGCCCGGTATGTGGCGCGCTATGCTTTCCCTTAAAAACCGCGACGCCTCTTCCTTTTGAGACTGCTTGTAGCCGTACCTGCTGCGTCCGCAGTACGACATTGTGTTTTCGTTATACAGCTGCACGGCGTTTGGAAACGCCTCGTCGTTTATCTTCCTTGTGGTCGTGCCATACGTCATGAATATTATTTCTATCAGTACGTTTTTAAGTATTTCGGGGTCTATGCTCTCCCCCATCGTCTTAAAAAGCCGCTCGTACATCTGCTCGTAGCCTTCGAGCAGTATTATTGGTGCGACAAGTATGCCTACGTCGTAGTCCGCTCTATAAAGCTTATTTATCGCCTCTATGCGCTCATTAAGCCCCGACGTGCGGAACTCCACGCGCCGTATTATCTCCTGTGGATTTAAGCTCATCCGTATTGTCACATTGCGGCCGTGATCTATATCGAGCAGCGGGTCTATCATATCGAACTTGGTGGGCAGCGTGAGCCGAGCGTTCGTGACGCTGGAAAACTCGCTTACCGTCCATTCAAGGTTGCCGCTTACCGAATTCTCCAGCACAAGGTCAGAGTTGCTGCCTATTTCGAATACGCTTCCCGGATATTTGTCCGCCGACGCTTTTAATTTACTCATCATCTGCTGCCTGTTAACGAATACGCGCAGGTAAGAGCAATTATAATATGTGCAGACGAGGTAGCAATAAAGGCACATTGCGCTGCATCCCGAGGACGTGTAAGGCACTAGGAAATCCGACGTCTTGTGGTTGCGCCGGTACGTGAGCGATTTTCTTATGCCCAGCACGAGATAGTCCTTCATCTTTGGAAAATCTCTGTCCGGGCGCTCGCGGTTTTCAGGTATGTTGTTGTGGTCGTCTATTTCCAAAATCTCAACACCCGCTTTTGAGTATTTATCTATAAGCTGCCTTCCCAGCGTATATTTATCGCAGCCGTGTTCAACATATACTCTTGCCGGTTTAAAGCGTTCCATTGCGTCCTCCCAAGTTTAGAATGTATAACTTGGGCGCGTTTATACCCCGATTCATAAAACAAAAAGCGTATTAATCTTCCACCATTTGTAAAGGCTCTTGCCGAACAACCTCGCGGCATATTACGTTTCCGCCAATCTCTTTGGGTCAAGATTCTTCGTCGCTTCGCTCGTCTGAATGACACATGAGCTTTCTTCTATAAAAGCCTGTTTAAGGTGCTAGTTACTTTTGTCCGTATAGTTTTTCTATAATAACAAAACAAAAGCCTGCGCGGTTGTATATGCCTGCACAGGCTTTGTTGATAATCAAATGGACTTTTTTTAGCAGACACACTAATCTATGCGGTAAATTACAGTCACGTTCGCCGTAATTTCCAGCAGCCCCGCGCTTACGGGCGTCGGCGCCGCTTCATCCGCAGCCGAGGCCGGTGCGTATTCCCGGTAATCGGGCGAGTAACGCGCCTGGCTCTCCGTTATTTCCAGCGTTCCGGTAATTTGGTATCCTCCCGCCTGCGCTATCGCGTCCGCCTTGCCTTTGGCTTTCGTCATCGCGTCGGCAAGCGCTTCGTTATAGTACGGCGCTGCGTTCTCAAGGTCGAAGTTTATTGAGTAGTTTTCATTAGCGCCGTTCGCCGCGGCAACATCGATATAGTCCCCCACCTTGTCGATATCCTTTATCGTAAGCCGTATCATGTTGCTTACCTCGTAGCCCGATATTTTGCCTGTGCCTGAGGTGTAATCGTACGTCGGGTATACGGAATAGTTTACCGTCTCTATATCGCCGTCTTTAAGGCCCGCTGATTTTAGTGCCTCAATAAGAGCGTTCATTATTTCCCGATTGCGGCTCTGCGCCTTAGACATCGACTTGTTCTGCGTAGTCGTTCCCAACGTTACGTACGCTACGTCGGGCATCACCTTCTTTACGCCGCTAGCGCTTACCGTCATCTTATTGGCTAATATCTCGTTGCCTTCTATATCTACCAATTTAGTTACGGACGCGGGAACCGCGCTTTGCTGCGTCTCAGGTGCTGTTTCCGCAGGCGTCGGGCTCGGCGTTGCTTCGGGCGAACCGGTCGTCGGGTTTATCGTTGGAGCCGCGCCGCATCCAGTCAGCGCCAGCGATACGGCCAGCAATATAGATATTCCAAGTATTATCGTTTTACTGCGGCTTGACATCGTTTTGACCTCCTCCCGTATAAGGCGGCATGGTTCCCTTACCGCGTTTCCTGCGCGAGCGGCGCACCAGCAGTATTATAAGCACGATTATTGCCGCCAGCGGTACTATAATGGGCGAGCCGGATACAAAGAATACGAGCAGCCCTTCACCGAAATCTGCAAGCGCGTTGAGCACCGAGAAAAACCCGTTTGATATGCGCGTTCCCAAATCGTCCTTGGCGGGCGTTATCTCCTTTATCTCCATTACTTCGTACAGCGTTATGTCTATAGTCGAATAGTCTATAAGGCTGTCGTATGTGCGCAAGTTAGTCTCAAGCATCTGTATCTCGTAGGATACGTCCGCAAGCTCTTTTTCCAGCTCTATAATGCTGTCGAGCGTATACGCGGGGTTTTTGAGCATCTCCTCCAGCCTGCTCTTGCGGTTGCGCAATGTTGAGAGCTTAGTCTCGGTATCGTAATACTGCAGCGATATGTCTTCGCCGTTTATCGACGTGGTGATGTTCTGGCCGATGCCCTTCAGCATGGTAATAAACGCGTCAAACTTGTCGTTGGGCACGCGTATAGTCATACGGGCGACCCTGCCCTCGTCCTGCCAGTCTTCGGGCTTTGAGCCGTAGATGTTCGAGCTCTGTACATACCCGCCCGCTGTACGCAGCTGGTTCATTATCATATCGTAGTCCGACTCGAATTTTTTCGTGTTTGCCTCTATGGTGCCGTTGTAAATCACCTTTCTTTTTACACCCGGCTCCAGTATGGAGATATCTCCCTTTCCCGCTTCGACGCCTCCCAGCACTCCCGAATCGGCTATCCCTTCCTCGGCCGCGGGCGCTTCAGCAGGCGCAGCGGACGCCTCAATGGGTGCAGCCGCAGCCCCAGTTCCCGCTTCGCTTTTATTGTAATAAGCGTCGTTCGCTGTCTGCGGCGTGCTTGGAGCGGCGTTCGAGCAGCCCGCGAATATCATTACCGCAATCAACACAAAAGAGACAATAATATACGGGGTCCTCAACAAGACGTGAGGCTTGTTGGGGTGTAAATATATCCTTTTCATACATGCACCTCCAATAATATATACTTTGCTTCATTCACATTGCGTTCTTCGGAAGTTAGACGGTAAACTATGCGTTTTTGTTCCAACAGAAATCAATACGACAATAAAACGGGGGGCCAAGGCCATAAGGCTTGCCGGTTTATATCGCGAGGTTAAAAGTATAAAGCAATTAGAAACTCAGTATTTCTTTGAGCCTTTGACGGCCGCGGTTTATCCTCGATTTTACCGTGCCGACGCTTATGTTGAGAAGCTGCGATATCTCCTCGTACGAAAAGCCGTCTATGTCGCGCATTATTATTGCATGCTTATACGCGTCGGAGAGTATATTTATTGCTTTCCTTATATCCTCGCTTTTCTCAACGGACAGCGCCTGAGCTTCGGGTGATTCGCAATATGCGTCTTCGAAAGGTACGCCTATTTCTATGGAATGTTCAAGTGATACGGGCGCGCTCTTTCTCTTGCGCAGTCCGTCCATGCACGTATTGACGGTAAGGCGGTATATCCATGACGACAGGGAAGCTTCTCCCTTGAATGATTTTATGTTTTTATATATCTTGATGAGAGATTCCTGTGCCATGTCGTAGGCGTCGGCTTCGTTGCCCATAAAGCGGTAGGCAATATTGTATACTCTTTTTTCGCAGGCAATCAGCAACTCTTCCAATGCCTTGCCGTCTCCTTGCTGAGCGCGCTTCACCAGAAGCTCGTCGTCTAGGGGCATACCCAAACCTCCGCTTTACTCCACCACAGTTACATTATAAAAGAATTATACATTATTATCTAGTGGTTGCAAAGCTTTTTCTTGACACCGACACTACATTATTGTAAACTCGTTATCATATTTATGGTTTACAATGGTGGCATATGAAACTAAACAAATTGTTGTTCTGCGGCCTTATGGCTGCGTTTACCGCGGCAGGTTCGCTGCTTAAAATACCCGTTCCGGGTACGCCGCTCATAATCACTCTACAGACGTTTTTCGTTTTTATGTCGGGGCTGCTGCTCGAACCGAAATACGCGTTTTTCTCGCAGCTTGCGTACGCCGCTATAGGGCTTGTCGGCCTTCCGGTGTTCTCGGAAGGAGGCGGCATAGCGTACGTGCTGCGCCCCTCTTTTGGCTTCATAGTGGGTTTTTGCGTATGCGCGCCTCTTATAAGCCTTATTGTGCGCAGGAACCTTATTGAATACATATCGTCAAAGAGCGGCAGGCTTAAGCCAATGTCAAAAGCCCTGGCAGGAGCGCTTGCATCCGTAGCCGCGATGTATGCGGTAGGCTCGCTTTATATGTTTATTATACTCAACCTGTATGCGGGGCAGCCAAAATCACTGTGGGCGGTAGTCGCTTCCGCGACGGGTATATTCATAGTTGTGGACATAATAAAATTCGCTTTCGCGATACCGTTGTGCGTCGCAATACAAAAGCGAATTTCCAAATTACTTCTCTGATATATTATCACCCCGATATTCACACCCCATCAAACCTAACGGTTTGCTGGGGACCCCGTTATTATCACCCCAAAAAGTCTCACAACTTTTTTGGGGACCCCGTTATTCACACCCCATCAAACCTAACGGTTTGCTGGGGACCCCGTTATTAAATGCAGGGCGCCAGATGCTTTGTAGTTATTTTAACAATAGCGTTTACTACTTCCGGGCAAAGCCTTGCTCCGCTTTGCGCCTTGACGGCCGCTATTATGCTTTTCATCTTTGCGTTTTTGCTGCCAAGGGATATGTCGTCGAAGCTCATCGCTCCCGCGACTATCCTGCCCGGCAGCGCTATGCCGTCCTGCCACTCGTCGTAACGTCTGTAAACATCGATATAAAGCGGTTCGAGCCCTGATATATCCTCCATGCCAGCTATCAGCGTCCGGCCGATTTCGATATGCTTTATATACTCCTGCCGCTCGTTGTCGTTTAAGCTGCTGCGTTTAATAAGAAGACTGTCGCTTATGCCTATTAGCCCCAAGTCGGCTATCTTGGCGAGCGCCTTTATCTCAGTTATCTGTTCCTCGCTGCACCCTAGCTCTGCGCCTATCTGCGCGGCAAGGCTCTGTACCCTTTTATTTCTCGCTCCCCAGCCGGTTTTTGCGCTTATTATTTCATTCAGCCTGTCCGCTAACGTTTCGCGCGACAATATTCTTTTAAGCACCCTGTTTTTCTGCACTTTGCCCGCCGCCTGCTTGTAAAGGCTGAAAAGCTCGGTGGGCTCGTCGCATATCGAATAGCCGAAAGACACTTCGGTCTTTATAAGGTTGAGATACATCTTGTGTATCATCATGTTGGCTTCTTTTATCTTCATGCTTATCTCAAGTTCGTCCTTGCCCGAGAACAGAGCGCAGAACTCCCCGCCGCCTATCCTTACCATGAAGTCGGCGTCATAAAAGCACTCCTTTAAAACCTCCGCGACGTTCTTTATCAGGTTGTTGCCTGCAAGATACCCCAAAGAGTCGTTGATCTCCCGCAAGTTGTCAATGCAGGGTATTACCAATGCGCGCGGGTAAAAGCAGCTCACTGATTCGTCAAGCCTGTCAAAAGCGCCGAGGTTATCGAGCCCCGTTAAATAGTCGTGCGTTTTCAGATATTCGAGGCGCTCCATATGCTCTTTGGTGTTCTCTATGTCATACGCGACGCCCGCAGCGTACACTTTGTCCCTGCTTACGCGGTAAACGCTGCCTTTTACCTTATACCACCGCTCGCTTCCGCCCCTCTTTATCCTGACGTCATGATCTATCACATGGCGGTTTTCCCTGACATTTAAAAAATCTTCCTTTAAAGCCGCTGCGTCGTCTTCGTTAATGAGTCTGAAAAATTCCTCGAAGTCAATGCTGGTGCCTTTTCCGCTCGGAAGGTCGGTGCGCGTTATTTTCTTCGCCTTATAATCGGCTTCCCATGCGTACATATCGGCCGAATACAGCGCTACGTCCAGCTTGTCAAACATATCAAGCTGTTCGCTGTGAACATCTCCGTCCCAAAAATCCTTATGTGTTTCCGAAACGCTTCTATGGAAAAAATCGTCGGCTTTTGTCACCATCAGTCTGTTAACCTTTCCGAGCTGCTTCCTTTAATGCAATTACCCTAATAATATAAACAAAAAGCCCGCCGTTGAAACAGCGGGCGGGCATATATTCGCATTAAGAAAACTATTTAAAATCACTGATAGCATAGGCCAAACGACGGTCATTACACGCATAAAAAAGCAGCCCGCCGGCTCCTTTTTGCTGCATATAACTGATACGCAATGCTTAAAGTTTTTCAGCTTCTTTTTGCCGCGAAATAGTCTTTTAACAGCTTCGCGCACTCGTCCTTAAGTACGCCGCCCAAAACTTTCGGCTTGTGGTTAAGCCTGCCTTCCCCAAGGTCGTAAAGCGAGCCAAAAGCGCCGGCTTTCGGGTCATACGCGCCGAACACCACCTGTTCTATCCGTGAATTCACTATTGCCCCAGCGCACATCGGGCAGGGCTCCAAAGTCACATAAAGTGCGCAGCCTTCGAGCCGCCAGCCGCGGAGCTTTCTTGCCGCCTTTCGTATCGCGATTATCTCGGCATGCGCGAGCGGGTCTTTTTTAGTCTCCCTTAAGTTGTGCGCACGGGAAATAATCTTGCCACCACGCACTACTACGGCGCCAACGGGCACTTCGTCAATATCTGCCGCTTTGCGCGCCAACTTTAAAGCCTCGCTCATGTATCTTTCATTATCGTCCATATTCAACACTACCCGATAATCATAACTGCGCGTTCAACGCGCAGTTTGCACTAGCCCTATAAGGGCATCTTTCTGCGCAGTACCTCAAGGTACTTGTGACCGACTTCCGCGTTTCTTACCGGGCTATCCCTTAAAGGGATTGTCCGGTTCTTTCACTTTATCCGTCATCTTATCGTTAGTTTCTTGTTCCCTGAT
>JAEZIZ010000073.1 GCA_023415915.1 Bacillota bacterium
CAAATATACCGGTGTAAATTATCTGTGAATTTGTGTATTTTGCTTTTGGCCGGTCATATTTCCTTTAAATTATATGTATATATGTTAAAGAGAACTATCTTCAAAAAGAGAGGTTAAGAATATGAAAATACAGAAAACATCCTTCAAAACGGAGACGGCGCTTGCGAGCAAACCCGTCGAGAGCCTTGTCGAAGGAAAGCTTACGGTACCTGCCGACAAAGCGGACATAGGGCGCATACTGCTCGTGCAGGGCAAGGTGCACGTAAACGCGGAGCCTGGCGACGGTAAGGTTTTTATGGAAGGAACCGTGAAGTTCAGCGTTGTATATATGGGTTTTGAAGGCAGCATAGATTCCTTTGAATCGTCCTCTCCGTTCAGGCACACCGAAAACGTGGAAAACGCAGGCGCGAACATGAACGTATACGCCAAAGGCAGCGTAAAGGAGATAGAATTCAACGTCGAAGACGACCGTACGATATACGTAAAGGGCGTAGTCGCGCTCAGCATAAACGGCAGCGTTGAAGACGCGCACGAAGCGGTCGTCGGCGCGGATTCGCCCGATATACAGGCAAGGTCGTTAAAGCAGCGCATCCCTGTCGCCAGGGAGCATAAGCGGGATACCGCAACGATGCGCGAGGACATACGCATACCCCAGAGCATGCCCAAGGCCGAAAAGGTGCTGTATTCCGACGCATACGCCGTTGTGAAGTCCGTAAAGTCGGAAGATATGAAGATAATAGTCGAAGGCGACATAAAGCTTATGGTGCTGTACCTTTCTGAAGACAAGAACGCGCCGCTTCAATACTTCTACGACTCGCTGCCTTTCGGAAGCATACTCGCGTCCGAGAACGCGGCAATAGACGACACAGTTCTGGCCGACGCCGACCTTTACGACCTTGGCGTGGATGTAGCCGAAGAGGAGGGCGATATACTTCGCATAAGCGCGAAGATAAACGTGATGTGCACCGTAAACACGCATAACGACATCGAATACATGGAGGACGCGTATTCCCTGAGGAACAGGCTGAATATACGCTACGGCGACTGCTGCTTTAGATCTGCCGACCTCTCGGGCAGCGTAAAAGCGTTCGCGCGCAGCGCGATAACGATACCTCCCTACGAGCCAAGCGTTTCAAGGGTTGTTTGCATGAAAGCGTCGCCCGTAATAATAGCCGCCGCGCCCAACGTCGACCGGGTATACTTAGAGGGGCTGATGATGTTCACTATATGCTACGCGTCGTCCGAAGGGATGCGCAGCTATTCCGGAGAAATACCGTTCGAGTCGGAAGCGCAGATGGACGGACTTATGCCCTCTCACGACGTAGACGTATCCGCCGAAGTAGAATATTGCTCTTACGAAGGCGCGGGCAGGGATATTAGCGTAAAGTTCATGATGGATGTGCAGTTAAGGGCGTTTTCAAGAAGCGGCTTTAAGCTCGTTTCGGATATCGAGGAGACGGAGGAAATGGCGCCGCATAAAAAAGGCATCACTATCTATTTCGCGGACGGCGGCGAGAACCTGTGGGATATTGCAAAGCGTTATTCAACGACGCTGGAAAGCGTAAGGCGCTTCAACCCCGACATCGAAGACAATTTGCAGCAGGGCCAGAGGATACTCATAATGGGGTAATTCATTCTTAGAAATATAAACGGGCGCACGATGTGCGCCCGTTTTCATGCTGCCGTACTCGCCCGCTATATCCTGTGCATCGCGTCGAATATCTCTTCGCGCATTATGCGTATGTCCATGCACATCTCTTTGCCCACGCTGGTTAGCTCGTCGGAAAGCGCTGTAAACGACTCAGTACAACCTTCAAGGTCCACCAGCATTATCATCGCGAAGTAATCTTGCAGCACCGTCTGGCTTATGTCCAGTATGTTAACTCCGCGTTTGCTCAGCGCAGCCGATACGCCCGCTATTATGCCTGTCTTATCTTTTCCCGATACCGTTACTATAGCTTTCATTTTTCCGCCGCCTTAAATTAACTATTTGCCCTCAACCACTATTGTGTCGCATTCAGAAGAGGAAAGCCTGTGCCTGAGTATACGCTGGTACTCGTCCGAATTGTACCAGCGTTTAAATTCTTCCTTGCTCGGGAACCGTATGAGCACTGTCTTTGTGTAATCCCAACCGCCTTCGAGCACCCAGGGTTTTTCGTCCACCGCGAGGTATTCGCCTTTGAATTTTGCGAACACTTCGTCTGCGTCCTTTAAATATTTTCCGTACTCTTCCTGATCGTGTATACGTATATTCGCTATAAAATAAACGCTCAAACGCTCCTCCAATATCTCCTACTTCTTTATATATCCTCCGCTTACCACTCTTACGTCGTTCACCGTTACTACCGCGTGTTTCAGCTTCGATTTTATTATGGACAGCGCGACGGGTATGCGCTTGCGCTTAAGGTGCAGCACCAGCACTTCCCTCTTTCCGTCCTTGCCTTCGCCTTCCATCACCGTCACGGCAAAATTGTGGGTTCTCAATTCTTCCACAAGGCTGTCCGCGTCGTCATCTGTGGGCACGATTACCTGCAGCGAGCTTAAACCGAAAGCGAGCTTTCCTTCCAGCCAGGAGCCCAGCCAGTTTCCGCACGCGAACGCAAGCGCGAACACTATGCACCTCAGTATGTCCTGCTGAAAGCCCACCAGCACCGTACCGGTGACTATAAGCCACAGCGTTATTTCAAAGAAAGCGGTTATAGACCCCATCAGCCTCTCGCCGCGGTTTATAAGCACAATCCTTATCGTCGACACGGTAACTTCAATGATCTTGCCGAAGAATACAAAAAGATATACCCAAATGCTTGGATGCGCCAGTATATTAGTTAAAAAATCTCCCATATTTTCTCCTGTTTGCAGTCATAATATATCATTATCATATTCGATGCAATACTTGTATTATCTGAACGCGATATCGTAAAAACGATCGCCTTCCGCCGGTAAAAGTACGCATTTTTGTACACGCAATGTTATATCATATGCTTATAGTGTGAATAAAGCCAACAGAATATCAGCCAATCACTAAACCCCCTGTTGGAACTTTACAGGAGCGCCTTCGCTCCTTCTTTTTTATACTAAATAAACTTTTTGTCCGCGATTAAACTTTAGCCCCCGCGTTTTCCCGACAGCAGGTGTTTCACCTGCGCGGGTCTAAGCCCCGAAGACAGCAATATGATCACCTGCGCGGGTATGCCTATCACAAATATAAGCCAGATGTTGTCCGCGCGAAAAGAAAGATAAACCGCAAGCAGCGCGCTCCACACAAGCAGCGTGATGATTGCTATGTTGACGGCGCGCTTCCCCCATATCGAATTGAACACAAGAAGCACAATGAGCGCTATGGGCAGCGCGTATATGTATATCATCCACGCAGGCTCTATAAGCGCCGCCGGAAGTATGCCCGAAAATACGAAAAGCACTGTGGCTATCAGAAACACGGATGAAGCGGACAGCAGCGCGATTATCAGGCGGTTGCGTTTTTTCTGTTTCGGTACGGGTATGATTTTGGCCGCCGTATGCTCCGCCTCCAGCAGGTAGTCTACGGTGACGTCAAATAAATCCGCAATCTTTTTTAATACGGTCACGTCGGGTATGGATTCACCGCGCTCCCATTTGGAAACCGCCTTGTCCGAATAATTCAGTTTCTCCGCAAGCTCTGTCTGCGTCCAGTTCCTGCCTTTGCGCAATAATGTGATATTCATCGCGACAACAGACTTTAGTTCCACCAACGCTAAAACAACCCCCAAAGCGTTTTAGGAAAGTATACCATATGCCGAGGCAACAATCAAATCCGCAGTATTTGACTCTACCGTTGGTAGAATTGCCGCTGTTTTTCTCTACACCCCCGTAAACGACGTATAGAGCCGCATCCCCCCAAAGCTAGGGTGACTAAAGCGCCGCAATGCTGTAAGGTGGTTGCAGGCTTTTGAATTCTTTTTGACTTGCTATGGCCATAATTAACTTATACAGGAGAAATGCTATGAACGATTATGTAATTACCTGCTGCTCTACAGCGGATATGACGGAAGAATATTTTAAAAAGCGCTCTATCCCTTATGTGTGCTTTCATTTCCATATGGACGGAAAAACTTACGCGGACGACCTAGGCAGATCAATGCCGCCGGACGAATTCTACGAGAGGATGCGCCAGGGCGCGCAGCCCACTACGTCGCAGGTAAACACTCAGGAATTCAAGGACTTCTTCGAACCGTTTCTCAAACAGGGAAAGGACGTGCTCCATATAAGCCTTTCCTCAGGCATATCGGGAGCGTATAATTCCGCCTGCACCGCGCGGCTGGAATTGCTGGCCGAATACCCCGGCCGCCGTATAAACATCGTAGATTCTCTCGGCGCTTCCTCGGGTTACGGGCTGCTCATGGACATGCTTGCCGACGTTCGCGACAGCGGCGCTGCTTACGAACAGGCGCTGAAGTGGGCGGAAGAAAACAAGCTTAATATCCACCACTGGTTCTTTTCCACAAACCTATCTTCTTATATAAAGGGAGGCAGGATTTCCAAAGCGGCGGGGCTTGTAGGCACGCTGCTTAAGATATGCCCGCTTCTTAACATGGACGCGGCCGGCCGATTAGTGCCGCGCGAGAACATACGCTCGAAAAAGAAAGTAATACAGGAAATAGTGGAAAAGATGCGCCAGCACGCACAAGGCGGCTCCGCTTACAGCGGCAAGTGCTTCATATCCAACTCCGCGTGCCGTGAAGACGCCGAGACCGTCGCCCGCATGGTAGAGGCCGCGTTTCCACGTCTTAACGGAAAAGTGCTAATCAACAGCGTGGGAACGGTTATAGGCTCTCACACCGGCCCCGGCACGCTCGCGCTGTTTTTCATAGGCGACAAAAGGAAGTGACGGCGCGGTATGCTTAAAAAACTCGCCTTTTTCGTCCGCGTTATAACGGTCGCGCCTTTTATGGCGCTCGTAATGATGCTCGTGCTACACTTTCGTGATCCAAAATTCTTCGGCGATACGGTTGAATTAATATTGATGGCGTTTTTTCTCGTAGTGCTGCCGCTGCTCGCTTACCCGCTGCAACCGCTGATAAAGCCTTATAAGGATAAGGGACGCGAAGGGCAGCGCACGCTTGCGATAATATTCGCCGTCTCTGGATACGTGCTCGGCTGTATATTCGCGGCTGTTTTAAGCGCTCCTGAAAACGTGTTTACAATATACATTTCATACCTGCTGTCCGGAGCCTTTATATTGCTTATCAACAAGCTGCTACGCTTTAAGGCGAGCGGCCACGCCTGCGGCATAACGGGGCCTTTCGCGCTGCTGGTATACTTCGGGCATAGTTGCGGATATATCATTGGATTGCCTGTGCTTGCCGCCGCGTGGGTTTCCAGCGTTTATATGAAGCGCCACACTAATGCGCAGTTTATCTCTGGCGCAGCCATACCTCTTTGTGTGCTGGGCATGATAATGCTATTCAAATCCATCGTCTGAGCCAATATGCCCCTCCATTCACCAAGTTAATATTGAGGGTCTCCTTGCATTCCGAAGGGGTATGTGTCCCCGAGAAAATTCATCAGCGGGCGGGTATACCTTTAAGGGCACACGGCGGAGACCCGCCCCTACGAACGGAATAGCAATATCAGCGTGTGTAGGCTTCCACGCCCTCCCGCAATGCATCCATGCCTTCCCGAAGAAATGTATCCCTCTCGAGTTTAATCAACGTGCGGGCGTCCTAAGGACGCCCCAACGATACGAAAGGACCGTCAGCGCACGTAGGGGCGGCCTGTGGTCGCCTGAATGTAGAGCAGCCAGAAACATACCCTATCAGCGCTTTGCGCCACTTCCCCTACCGGGGTTCCGGCGAGCATAGTTCGCTGGGGTGGATAAGAGAGGAAGCCTTGATTCAATCACACTTCTGAGCGCTTATGCCGGTATTACACCTGATATAGGCTCCCCTGTTAGGGGGCTGTCGCCGCAGGCGACTGAAGGGTATCCAAAGCTGCTGATAGATTAAGCAGCAGGCGGGTATACCCTTTCAGGACACACGTCGGAGACCCGCCCCTACGATATGTAAAAAGCGTCCGTACACGTAGGGGCGGCCTTTGACCGCCAGAAACGTAGTGTGCAGGGTATGTTTGTTACACCTCATCCGGCGCTACGCGCAACCTTCCTTTGTTCGTAATAGTCGCCTGATACTGCCGTTCGGCATGCTCTTTTACCGCCCAGCTAAACGCTAGTCACAGAGCCTCCGGCTCACTTTATCCTCACTGAGCGCGCTCGCCTTCGGCTCCCCGCAGTGAAAGGCTTTATCTTAGCAAAATAATCATCCACCCCTTCAAGGGGTGGTTTTTCTTGAACCCTATAAGGGACTCTTGCTGGCAATGCCTAAAGGCATACTACGGTTCCGCCAACCGCATGGGGCTTGTTACCGGCAACCCTTAAA
>JAEZIZ010000132.1 GCA_023415915.1 Bacillota bacterium
GTATCTCGCTCATCCTGCGCGTGGCGTACACTTCCGAAACGCTGCTGCCCTGAATCCTGGGCAGCTTGTTAAGCTCGTTTTCCAGGTCTTTTACGTACAGCGCCGTGTCTTTGCCCATATAGCCCAGCAGCTTGGGTATAAGCCCGTCCTGCTGCACCGAGAGCGCGTAATGTATATGTTCGCCGTCCGCCTGCTGGTGCCCCATACGCACCGCGGTCTCCTGTGCGGAACTTAAAGCGGCCAATGCTTTTTCAGTAAATCTATCCATTTCCATAGTTGTTTCCTCCTAAAATTAAGATATAAATGTTTATGAACCGGACGGTATGGAAACCGTCAACTGCAAATCCGTGTCGTAGGGGAGGGCTGATGTGACATCCTTATGCTCTCACCGTTTTCTTAAGCTTCTCGTACAGCGCTTTCTGCTCTGCTGTCAGATGCCGGGGGTTCATTATGCGCACGCGTATGAACAAATCTCCCTGCTTGCCGGTGCGCGAAGGGTACCCCTTGCCGGCGATTCTTATCTTACTGTCCGTCTGCACGCCTTCGGGTATCTTTACCATTATACGCCCGTCCAGCGTCTCTACCTCCGCCTTGCCCGAAAGCGCCGCATCCCATGGGTACACGTCGACGTTGGTAATAAGGTCGTTGCCTTCAAGCGTGAAGCGCGCGCTAGGCTTTATGCGCACCTTCATATGCAAATCGCCAGCCTTGCCGCCGCCCGAGCCGGCGTGGCCCTGGCCTTTAAGTCGAATGGTTTCGCCGTCGCCTACGCCTTTGGGCACTTTAAAGTTTATCGTGCGCGCGCCATTCTCCGTATGCAGCGATATACGCTTTTCCACGCCCGCCGCGCCTTCTTCGGGCGTTATCTCTATCTCTGCCTCAACGTTTTCGCCGTCGCGCGCCTGAACGCGCCCGGACGAATACGAATGCCGGCTTCCGAAAAGCTCATCAAGGTCTTCGTCGCCGTACATGCGAGTGCTCCTTGTTCCCGCACGCCCTTTACCGAATATGCTGCCAAGATCAAACGCGTCCGAAAAGAACATGTTGAAGAAATCGCTGTGGTTGCCGTTTCCGCTGTATTCATAGCGAATGTTGCCAAAGCCGAACTGCGACGGGTCGAAGTCCGCGCCGTTTGCAAAGTTCGCATGGCTGCCGAACATGTCGTACTTGCTGCGTCTGTCCTTATCGCTCAACACCTCGTACGCCTCGCTTATCTCCTTGAACTTCTCCTCGGCCTTTTTATCGCCGGGGTTCATATCCGGGTGATACTTCTTGGCGAGCTTCCTGTATTGCTTTTTTATTTCGTCCTGCGACGCCGTCTTCTCGACGTCGAGTATTTTATAATAATCCTTATACTGCATATCTTCTCCTCTAAATCAGGCATTGTATTGACAAATTGTTAAGGCATGCAATCAAATGCCCGAAAAAACGACTTTGACTTACTTTGACCTTTATAATATAATACAAATCTTCTCAAAATGCAATATGTTTGCGTAGTTTTTCCTAAATATTTATATGCGCAAAAAAGCATATTAACATTCCCGGCGGACAAACTTGTGTAAGTAATGAGCGTAATTTGGCATTGAAAAACAGCTTGTTGCTGGTATAATTAGAAAGGCAAGTTTTTATTTTACGTCAGGAGGGATAATAATGAGCGAACTCAAAGGCGCGTGTGTGTTCGGACAGTCGGGGGGGCCTACGGCCGTTATCAACGCAAGCGCGGCGGGGGTATTCCAGGAAGCACTGAAGCAGGGGTGCATCACCAAAGTATACGGCATGGCGCATGGCATAAAAGGCCTGCTGGAAGGAAAGCTGTACGATATCGGTCAAGAGGACCCGGCAGAGCTGGAGCTTATGAAGACGACGCCGTCGTCGGCGCTTGGCTCGGTGCGCTACAAGCTTAAGTCCGCGGACGAAGACGAGACGGATTACAAGAAGATGCTTGAAGTGTTTAAAAAATTCAACATCAGATATTTCTTCTACAACGGCGGCAACGACTCTATGGATACCTGCAACAAGGTAAGCAAGTATATGCAAAAAGTCGGCTACGAGTGCCGCGTGATGGGCGTGCCCAAGACTGTGGACAACGACCTGTGGGGAACGGACCACTGCCCGGGATATGGCAGCGCGGCGAAGTATATCGCTACGTCCACGATGGAAGTATACCGCGACACCAGGGTTTACGACAAAGGAACGATTACTATACTCGAGATAATGGGCAGGAACGCGGGCTGGCTCGCGGGCGCGGCCGCGCTCGCGTCTTACAAGGGTACGGGACCCGATCTTATATATCTGCCCGAAGTCACGTTCGACATAGATGATTACTATGATCGCGTGTCCGAATTGTTCAAGAAGAACAACTACGTTATAGTAGCCGTTTCGGAAGGCATAAAAGACAAGGACGGCAAGTATATAAGCGAGTACGGCTCGGACCTTGCCAAGATCAAGGATTCGTTCGGCCATTCCCAGATGGGAGGCCTTGCCGCGACTCTCGGAAATCTTACGCAGCAGAAGACAGGCGCGAAGGTTCGCCCGATAGAGTTCAGCCTGCTGCAGAGGTGCGCGTCCCATATCGCGTCCAAGGCGGACGTCGACGAGGCATATCTGGCGGGACAGATGGCCGTGCGCAGCGCCGTCGAAGGCAAGACAGATTTCATGGTCGCATTCGAGCGTGAAAAAGGCGCCGAATACAAATGCGGCATAAAGCTTATTAACCTTCAGGACGTCGCGAACAAGGAGAAAAAAGTGCCTCTCGAGTGGATAACGAAAGACGGCACGGGCGTAAACGAGAAATTCATAGAATATGCTCTGCCGCTCATACAGGGAGAATCGAAGCCCCCGTTTGAGGAAGGCATGCCCAGATTCGCTAAGCTTAAGAAGGTGCTGGCGAGGCCATAACCGTAACAGAAATACATGCTAAGGCGGCAAATGCCGCCTCAGAGTGTCGATAAACCCCAATTTGTCATTCAGTCCCCTTTGGGTGAGCTTGCGAGGAATCCCATGGGTAGTGCTTTGTATAAGGGGATTCTTAAGTCGTTACACTCCTTCAAGCGAAGCTGACGGAATGACAGTATATACTTTTTTGACAGTCTCAAGGCGGCAGAAAATGCCGCCTTTTCTCTTTTCTCAAGTAGCGCTGTTGTTAATTCCTGCAGCGGATGGTATAGTTATAAAGGTGGATATTTATGGGACTGTCTTTATTTTTTATGTTTGTATCGGCGGCTATTTGCCTGCTTTTACCGGTGGCCGCCGCAGTTTTACTTGCGCTGAAGCGTAAGGGCAGCATACTTATGTTTTTTCTCGGTGCCGCTTCTTTTGCGGCGTCACAGCTGCTGCTGCGCATACCGCTGCTCGGCGAGCTGCAGAACACGGTATGGTTCAATATGTTTGCCATTACGCAGCCGCTGCTTTGCGCGCTGCTGGTGGCGCTGAGCGCGGGCGTGTTTGAGGAGACCGGCCGATATGCGGTATTAAGGTTTATAAATAGAGACCTGCTTACATGGGAAAACGGAATAATGTTCGGGCTGGGCCACGGCGGTATAGAAGCGTTCTGGGTAGGCTTAAAATATATAGAGCCTATTGTTGAGGTTATGGGCGGCAATGGGGCGGTTTTAATGGGCGTGCAGCCCTATTATTTCCTGCTGGGGGGAGTAGAGAGGATACTCGCTATAGCGATGCACACGGGGTTAACTATGATCGTGCTGTATGCGGTAAAACGCAGGATGATATTGTTCTATATACTTGCTGTTCTGGCTCATGGGCTCGTCGATGCAACGATACCTTTAATGCAAGGCCTTCCGGGCTGGGCGATTGAAGGCGTATTCGCTGTCATTGCTGCGCTCGCGGTAATTTTGACTATAAAGATCAAACCTGCATTTAATACGGGGGTCCCCGAAAAGTCGT
>JAEZIZ010000011.1 GCA_023415915.1 Bacillota bacterium
AAGGGCCTTGACTCCATCAGCCAGGGGTTCGCTATATGGGATCCTGCCACACGCGAGCTGATGTTTGAAAACAAAGCATATAAAGAGCTGTTCGGCTCGCGCAGCCGCCGGTTAAACGAGATGCTGGGCTGCGGCATTTCCCGCAGGTCCAAAAAGTCGCTCGAAGAAACGTTTACCGACGCCAAAGGACATTTTTACAGCGTTACGCACACTCCCGCGAAAATAGGCGGGCAGGAGATAGTCGTTACCGTAATCAGCGACATCACAAAGTACAGGGAAGCGGAAGCAAAGCTGGAGCAGATGGCAAAGACGGATATGCTGACCGGTCTGTTAAACCGCAGGGCGGGCACCGAAAAGCTTAAAGAGATGTACGACGACTGCCGGGAGAGGCAAATACCCTTGACGGTGTGCTTTGCCGATATAGACGGCTTAAAGTCAATAAACGATAATTTCGGGCACGGTGCGGGAGACGCCATGATAGTCTCCGTTGCGGACGTGCTGCGCAGGCATGCAGAAAGAATAGGCACGGTGTGCAGGCTGGGGGGAGACGAGTTCATACTCATACTTCCGGGCGTAACAAAGGAGCAGGCCATGGCGCTCACGGCTCAGATAGAAAAGGATGCCAAAGCATGCCTCGCGGGCGAAGCGCAGGGAGTGTCATTGAGCTTCGGTTTCAAGCAAGCCGAGTATTTCCCCGGCGAGTCGGCAGATTCGCTTGTCAGCATTGCCGACCACGACATGTACAGGGAAAAGCGCAGGAAATCCGCTAAATAGTTTTCAGACGGCTGCCGAGTATTATCTGCTCGGCCACATCGGGTTTGTTCATAGTGTATATGTGAAACCTGCCTATGCCATTGTCCATTAGATATTCTATCTCTTCCACAGCGTAGCCAAGCCCCGCTTTTTTGAACGAGTCCGGGTCTGAGCCGTATCTGCTAATTATCTTGCTCAACGGCGCAGGTATCGAACACGCTGAGAGAAACGCCATTCTCGTTATCTGATTAGGGTTCATTATAGGCATAATGCCGGTAATAACTGGGGCCTTTATACCCGCCTTTTCCACGTGTTCATAGAACGCGATTATCGCCCGCCTGTCAAAACACAGCTGCGTTATAAAAAAATCCGCGCCAAGCTCCGCTTTTAATTTCATGTACGATATATCTTCTTCGGTCGATTCGCTTTCCATATGCGCCTCGGGATATGCCGCGGCCCCTATGCAAAAGCCGCCGCGCCGCTTAATAGCGCTTATAAGATCGCTCGCGTGCTTAAAGTGCTTATATGCCGTATCCCTGTCAAGGCCTTCTGGCACGTCTCCGCGCAGCGCGAGCACGCCGCTTACGCCAATAGATTCTAGCTGAGAGAGCGTATAGTCTATCGAGGAGGGGTCGGCTCCCGCGCAGGTAAGGTGCGCAAGCGCTTCGAGCCCCAGAGATTTGACGTGGGAAGCAATGTCTATTACCCTGTCCCTGTTGCCTCCGCCCGCGCCGTATGTGACGCTGACAAACGATGGGTTGTAACCCGAAAGCTTTTCTATTGCTTCATACACCGATGTTATCGGCATATCCTTTTTCGGCGGAAAAAACTCCAGTGAAAACGAACGATCGCTGCGGCGCAGCTTTTCAATAATATTCATACAATACGACCCCTTGGAAACAATATACACTTATGTTAGGCGTGCGTTTATTTAATCATAATTTTGCGTTATTTTCAAGAGGTTGAATAATGAACACAAGTAGTGTATCATATGCCGAGAGGCAAGAATGAATAATTATCCGTATATACCTTTTGTTCCAAACAGAAACAGCGTCTTGCGAAGGATGGGCTCATATAAAGCGTCGTTTGAGGCGGGGCTGGAGCAGGAGATAAACGAATATCTTAAGCGGGCGCAATCCGAGTTTTCCGTGAGAGGCAGGGCGGAGACATTCGATATAAAGCATATCGGCGAGAGCGCGATCGAGATAGCGGGCCGCATCGTAGAATCCCGGCTGCTCGCCAAGCTGTTAATGCCCTGCGATAAGGCTTACGTCATGTGCGCTGCCATACTTGAGCGCGACGTGGCGAAGATAAACGAGGCTATAGAGCGTGGAAACGGGCTGCTTGCGCTGGTGCTTGACGCGTATGCGTCGGAATACGTGGACGGCGCTCTCGACGTGATAATGGAGCGAAAGAACGTGGCTTTGAGGCGCACGGGGCAGGCGCTTACTAAAAAGCGCTTCAGCGCGGGTTACGGCGATCTCGACATAAAGTACCAGCGCGTTTTTTACGACCTTCTGAATATGCGGGATATGGAAGTGAAAATAACGGATAAATATCTGCTGATACCCGAGAAATCGGTGATAGCCATAGCGGGAGTGGAATAGATGAAAAAAATAGGCGGACTTGGCCTTATTGAATATCTTAAAGAGCATATACTCGTGCTTGACGGTGCGACGGGCACATATCTGCAGCAAACCGGCATGGGCCCCGGCGTATGCCCCGAAACGTACGTGCTGGAGCATGAAGATGTCGTGCGCGACATGTACAGGGCGTATATAAATGCGGGCTCGAAAGCGATATTTGCCTGCACATTCGGAGCAAATGCTGTAAAGCTCAAAGAGTTCGGATTGGAAAACGACGTCGAGCGTATAAACAGGGAGATAGTTGCCGCGGCTGTATGCGCTGCGGGCAACGAAGCTTTCGTAGGCGCAGACGTTGGCCCCACCGGATTGTTCCTCGAGCCGTTAGGAGACCTTGGGTTCGAAAAGGCGGTAGAAATATACAAGCAGCAGATAACGGCGCTCGAAAAGGGCGGAGCGGACTTCATCGTTATTGAGACGATGATAGACGTACAGGAAGCGCGCGCCGCCGTGATAGCGGCAAAGGAATGCTGTTCGCTGCCCGTAGTGGCCAGCATGACTTTCGACAGCTCGGGGCGTACGCTCACCGGCACGAGCCCTGCTGCGGCCGTAATAACGCTTATCTCTGCGGGCGCGGATATAATAGGCCTTAATTGTTCAACCGGGCCTGAAGAGATGATACCCTTCGTTAAGAGCATGAAAAAGGCATCGTCGGTGCCGCTGTTTGTAAAGCCTAACGCGGGCATGCCGCATATCGAAGGCGGAAAGACGCATTTCGATCTTTCCTGCGCGGATTTCAGAAAGTTTGTAAGGCCGCTATGCGAAGCGGGAGCGAACCTGATTGGCGGGTGCTGCGGCACAGGGCCAGATTATATAAGCGCGATAAGTGAAGAGATAAAAGGGCTAAAGCCCGTGCAATGGCGCGAAGCGCTGCCGCCCGCAGTGACGTCCGTATCCGACGAGGTGTATTTCGGAGGCGAGTTCCGCGTAATAGGGGAGAGGATAAACCCCACGGGCAAGCCGAAGCTGAAAGAAGCGCTGAAAAACGGCGATGTTTACGAAGTGCTCGACATGGCGCTCGAGCAGAAGAACAGCGGCGCGCATATACTCGACGTAAACGTAGGCATGCCCGAAATAGACGAGAAGTCGACTATGGAGCGTACGGTAGAGGCGATAGCCGCGCGGATTAAGCTGCCGATTTCGATAGATTCGTCAAAACCCGACGTAATAGAGCGGGCGCTGCGCATTTATCCGGGGCGCGCGCTGGTAAATTCCGTATCCACAAAAAAGGAAAGCCTTGCGCGTCTGCTGCCTATAGTAAAGCGGTATAACGCTATGTTCATACTGCTGCCCATCGGCGACAACGGCATACCGCAGACCGCTCAGGAGCGCATAGAAGAGATACAAAAAGCTTACACGGCTATAACGAAGGCTGGCCTCGGCAGGGAAAGCATGCTCGTTGACGGGCTTGTGATGGCCGTATCTTCCGACCCGGACGCCGGAAAAGTGACGCACGAAGTCGTTGAATGGTGCAGCAAAAACGGGTTTAGCACCGTGCTCGGCGTTTCCAATTCGTCGTTCGGGCTGCCCGAGAGGAAATTCATTAACTCGGCGTATCTCGTTATGGCGATAAAGAACGGCCTAAAGTCTGCGATAATGAACCCCAACGACGAGCTTATGATGGACATGTGCCACGCGGCCGAGGCGCTTGTCGGCACGGACGCCGGTTTTAAGCGCTATATAAAACGGTTTTCGGATACGCGCGTGCCCGAGCATGACGCAAAGGATATAGCAGAAGCCGTGCTAACGGGCAAGAAAAAACCGATAACCGCCATGATAGACGCAGAGATTGCCAAAGGCGTAAAGCCCGAACAGATAATAAACGATATGATAATACCGGCGCTGCAGCAGGTGGGAGACTTTTACGAGCGCAAGGTTTATTTTCTGCCGCACCTTATATACAGCGCGGAAGCCGCACGCGCCGCTTTTGACCATCTTGAGAAGCATTATATAACAGGATCTCAGGAGGGAAAGAAGAAGGTAGTCATAGCTACCGTTAAAGGCGACATACACGACATCGGAAAGAATCTCGTGGCGATGCTGCTGCGCAACCACGGATTTGCGGTGACGGACCTCGGAAAAGACGTTCCGGCAGAAACGATAATAGAAGCAGCTGCAGATCAGGACGCCGACATAATAGGGCTTTCCGCGCTTATAACGACTACCGCTAAGGAAATGGAGAACGTGATAGCGCTCGCTAAGCAAAGAAAGCTGCGCGCCAAGATAATGGTAGGCGGAGCAGTCGTTACCGGAAGTTACGCGCGCAGCATAGGCGCGGACGCATACGCCGCTGACGCCGCGGGCGCTGTTAGAGAAGCGGCGCGACTGACAAAGTAAACTATTTTTTGATTCAGGGAGACAAAATGAACATCGAGGTTGACACACATACGCACACAGTACTTTCAGGGCACGCGCACTCAACGATAATGGAGAACGCTGCCGCCGCGGCAAAGCTGGGGCTAAAAGGCCTTGTAATTACCGACCACGGGCCAAGAGTACATTCTGCCGCGCCCGATTACAACATCGGCACATACGCGTATCTGCCGACTCATATGGACGGTGTGAGGATATACGGGGGCATAGAGGCTAACATCACGGATTACAGCGGGTCTGTCGATATACGCGAGAAGTATATTAAGCTGCTGGACTTCGCTATAGCCGGCATGCATGAGGTAGTCATTGACTCGGGCGGCATGGGCAAGGATACGGACGCTGTAATTGGAGCGCTGAATAACAAATATATCGACATAATATCGCATCCCGACAATCCTTCATATGTGCTCGACTATGAAGCCGTCGTGAAAGAAGCGGCGCGGCTTGGCAAGCTTTTAGAGGTAAACGACCATTCGATAGAATACCGCGCAGGCGGAGCGAATATGGACGTTATGCTGCACCTGTGCAAAAAATACGGACTTTGCATAGCCGTGTCGAGCGACGCGCACTCCGCGTTCGGCATAGGCAAGTTTGACGCCGCAACGAGCCTGCTTAAAGAAAAAGGTTTTCCCGAATCGCTTATCATAAACCTTACCATAGAGCGCTTTGAAAGCTACCTTGCGGAACGGAGAAAGAGAATAGCGGACGCTGCAAACTCGCCTGAGTAAGCACGCGCGCCGTCGCCTGCGGCGATAATACATGAAACCAAAAGCTTCCGAATGCCGTTATCCGGAAGCGTGGTTACTATATATTAAAAATAGTTAATATATAAAACTATTTTCGTATAATATTTGTATCCGCACCTTTTTTATAGTATTATTTAATCTAATAACGTATTTTTTTGTAATATTTTTTGGCATCATATTTTTTATATTTTGGAGGCCCTGGTATTATGAGTGATATTGCAAAGAAGCTGGACGAGCTTAAGGAGGAACGAACGCTTTGCAACCTGTTCTCGATAATATGCAGCAACGGCGACGCCGTCGCCGCCGAGTACATGGAGGATGGGGAAATACGCAATATTAAATATTCCGACTACGAGAGGATAACTTTTGCGGGAGCAAAGAAGCTTGCGCAAAAGCTGTCCGTCGTCGAACGCAACACTTTTGTTGCGCTAAGGTATGCCAACAACCCGCTATGGCCCGCCGCGTTCTGGGCGGTGGTGCTTGCAGGATACAGGCCGCTGCTGCTCGATTCGGCTTGCGACGACACACAGGTAATGCACGTGCTGCGCCAGGCGGGCTCGCGCACTATTATAACGGACACGGACGTGGGCATAACGGGCATAATAAAAGTATCTCCCGACGAATTTTTAAGCCTCGACGCAGACGATACGGATTATCTGCCGGTTTACTCCGACGCAATGGCATTATGCACGTCGGGCACTACAGCGACTCCTAAGGTATACGTATACAACGAACAGGCGATATGCCATCAGGTGCTGCTTGCCGAATATATAAGCAAGCAGAACACCGACATAATACACGACGGCGGTATAAAGCAGCTTGCGTTCCTGCCGTTCCACCACATATTCGGATTCGTTGCCGTTTATTTATGGTATTCTTTTTTCGGCAAGACTATCGTCTACATAAAGAACAAGACTGCGGAAGTAATACTCTCCGCCTGCAAAGAGCACGAAGTGACGCATATATACGCCGTTCCGCTGCTGTGGAACAACGTGGCGAAGAGCATAATGAGAAAGGCAAAGCTGCAGGGTGAAAAGCAATACGAAAAGCTTATTAACGCGAGCGACTTCAGTATTAAGCTGCAAAGGCGCTTCGGCAAGGCGGGCAGGCGTATCGTCTCAAAGCTGTTCTTCAAGGAGCTTCAGCAAAAGCTAGTGGGCAGCAGCATACAGATGATGATAAGCGGCGGCGGGCATATACAGCCCGAGGCGATAAAGCTGATAAACGGCATAGGCTATAATCTTGTAAACGGCTTCGGCATGACGGAGACGGGCATAGATTCAGTAGAGCTTTCCAACGACATAGACAAGCGGCTCGAAGCCAGCGTTGGCAAGCCGTTTGCGCCTATGGAGTACCGCATCGTATACGATAAGGAAGGCGACAAGACGGGCGAGCTTCAGATAAAGGGCGAGGCTATGCATTCGGGCAGGATGATAGACGGCATATATATAGCGCGCGAGTCGTCGGACGTCTGGTTCCCGACCGGAGATATAGCGAGGGAAAAAGACGGCGGCTATTACATAGAAGGCAGGCTCAAAGAGGTCATAGTGGGCGAGTCGGGTGAAAACGTATATCCCGACGAGCTTGAAGACAGCTTTTCCGAGCTTCCGCATGTAGAGCACATATGCGTCGCGGGCATTGCGGCAAGGGGCGTTTATGACGACACGTCGCTTATCGTATACATGGGAGACGCCGCAAACGACGCCGGGAAGGTAAAGGAGCTTATAGCCGAGATAACTCGCATAAACGGCCTGCTGCCCATATACAAGAAGCTTAAAAAGGCGTACCTTTCGCTTGACCCGCTGCCGCTCGCTAACGGCATAAAGGTAAAGCGCCAGAAAGTTAAGGAAGCGGTAGAGAGAGGGCACGGCCGCTTTGAAGAGATAGACATAAAGAGCGGCGCGCTTATAAAGGCAGCAAAAGAAAAAGCCGCCGTTCAGAGCAACGGTTACGACAAAGCCGAACTGTCCGATATAGCGGAGAAGGTAAGAGAGATATTCGCGGAAGTGCTAAACATAGACCCCGCGACAATAAAGGACACAGACCATTTCATAGACGACCTTGGAGGCGACAGCCTCTCGAGCCTCGGCGTGTTTTCCAAGGCCGAAGAGATGTACGACATAATAATACCCGACACGGAATATTTCTCGTGCACGAGCGTAGCGGACCTCTCCAAGCTGTTGTACCGCAAGCTTCACGATATGGAGATCGAGAGAGAGGCCCCCTTAAAACCGCAGGAGATAAAGAGGATAACACGGTTTGAGGATACGCGTGAATACGCCGAGTACGCAATGCGCAGGCTCGAGATCAACGACGCTAAAATAAGGGACCCTTATTTTGTGCCTCACGACTCGGTGCTCCGCGATACGTCAATCTGTGAGGGCAAGGAGGTAATAAATCTTGCCTCATATAACTATGTCGGCATGTCGGGCCATCCCAGGACTGCGGAAGCGGCGAAAAAGGCGATAGATATATACGGCACGTCGGCGTCGGGTTCGAGGCTGATAGCGGGTGAAAAGACGCTGTACCGCGAGCTTGAGAAAGCAATAGCCAAGTGGAAGCACACCGAAGACGCCATAGTGCTCGTCGGAGGGCATTCAACAAACGTCACGTTCGTAGGAAACTTCTGCAACGAACACGACCTCATACTTTACGACGCGCTGTCTCATAACTCAATAATGCAGGGCTGCCAGCTCTCGAGGAGCGATACTAAGGCGTTCCCGCACAACGACTTTGAAGCGCTCGAACACATGCTCAAGGCCGCGCGCGATAAATACGAGAAGATACTGATAGTTGTCGAAGGCGTTTATTCTATGGACGGGGACATAGCGCCCATACCCGACTTTGTAGCGCTCAAGAAGAAGTACGGTGCGTTTCTGATGGTGGACGAGGCACACTCGAGCTGCGTAATAGGCAAACGCGGGGGCGGCGTGGACGATTACTTTGGCCTTAACCCCGGCGATATCGATATAAAGATGGGCACGCTGTCAAAAGGGCTCGGCACATGCGGAGGTTATATCGCGGCTTCCAAGAGCCTTGTGGACTTCATGCATTACCTGCTGCCGGGGTTCGCGTTCTCGGTGGGCATAAGCCCGCCGCTGGCGGCAGCCGCGCTTGAAGCGGTGAACATTATGCTCGAAGGCAACCCGAAGGTGAAAGCGCTGCAGGACAATATAGCGTATTTTGTATCCAAGGCAAAGGATATGGGCTTTAACACATGCCTTGCCAAGGAGACGGCGATAGTGCCTATAATGGTGGGAGAGGACATAGACGCGTATGTGCTTTCCACGAAGATGCTGGAAAAGGGCGTGTTCGTGCCTCCGGCAGTATATCCGGCGGTGCCGAGGCATCAGGCGAGGCTGCGCTTCTGCCTGACGAGTGAGCATAAAGCTGAGCAGCTCGATTACGCGCTTGCTGCGCTTGAAGAATTGTATAAAGAAATGGGGATAAAGAAATAGCGTTATGAAAGTAATGGTATCGGGCGGCGCGGGGTATATAGGAAGCCACGCGGTAAGGCAGCTGAAAAAAGCGGGCTATGAGCCCGTGGTGTTCGACAACCTTTCGAAAGGGCATAAAGAAGCCGTAAAGGACACGGAACTTTTTGTCGGCGACTTGCTTGATAAAGACAGCCTAAAAGCGTTCTTCAAGGCATACAATGTTGACGCAGTGATGCACTTCGCGGCGCTGAGCCTCGTGGGCGAGTCTATGAAGGACCCGTACATATATTATGAAAACAACGTAACAGGCAGCCTCAACCTCTTTAAGGCTGCGATGGACGCTGGCGTTGATAAGGTGATATTCTCGTCGACGGCGGCGGTGTACGGCGAACCGAAAACCGTGCCTATTACCGAAGATTCCGAAAAAGCTCCGCTGAATGTCTACGGCCGCACCAAGCTCGTGATAGAAAACATGCTGCGCGATTTTTCGGACATTTACGGGCTGAAATACAAGGCTTTAAGATATTTCAATGCGGCGGGAGCGGACGAAGAGGGCGACATAGGCGAAGACCACACTCCTGAGACGCATCTTATTCCTATTATATTGCAGTTTGTAAACGGCAAAAGGGATAAGCTATGCGTATACGGCGACGATTATCCCACGCCGGACGGCACGTGCATAAGGGACTATATACACGTAACAGACCTTGCGGACGCGCACGTGTTGGCGTTACAGAATTTAAACGGCGACGGAGAGAGCTGCGCATATAACCTTGGCAGCGAGAAAGGCTTTTCGGTGCTTGAAATAATACGCGCGGCGGAAAAAGCTGCAGGCAGCAATATAAGCTATGAGATAGCTCAGCGCAGAGCGGGCGACCCTGCAGTGCTGATAGCGTCGTCCGAAAAGATAAGGAATGAACTCGGCTGGAAACCGGCGCACGGCATAGAGGATATACTCAAAAGCGCGTGGCGGTTCCATAAAGAGCATCCGGACGGATTTTAATATTGGGGTCTCCAGCAAGCCGTGAGGCTTGATGGGGTGTAAATATGGGGTCCCTAAAAAGGCGTGAGGCTTTTTGGGGTGTGTCTGAGGGTAACTGGCGCATTGATTACTAACGGTAAAATAGCATATTACATTAGGGCGTGCGGATGCTTATTGGCTTCCGCAGTTTTCTTTTTGCTGCTCTCTTCCTGCGGCGCGCCGGACAGCAGCCATTCGCAGACAGCTAATACGGAGGCTCCTGCCATAGAAACGCCGCGCATGGAAATGCCAAAAGCTGCCAAAACACCCGAAACGTCCACAGCGCCCGAAGTTTCCGCAGAGGCAGCGCCCGATTTTGTCGGGCAAGCGTTTTGTGTTGCGGGAACGGCGGATATAAAAGACAAGCCGGGATACGACAGCAGCACAATAGGCACGATTCACAGCGGCGCCATCGCCGATATAATAGAACGGCTTGACGGCTGGTACCATATAGCGTACGGCGGAAGCGTCGGCTATGTAAAAAGCGAATGCTTAGAAGAGCTATATACGCCGGACGTGCCCGTGCCGTCGGGCGAATGGAGCCTGATACTCGTCAACCCTGCGCATCGTCTGCCAAATGGTTTTGAGGTGACGCTCGCGGATTTTGAGGGCGGGCAGGTGGACGCGCGCATACTTGATATATGCGTGCAGATGTTTTTGGACGCCGAAGCCGACGGCGTAAGCCTTAAGCTTGTGGACGCGTACCGCAGCCGCAAGCGCCAAAGCGAGCTGTACCAAAAGAAGGTAGACAGCTACATAGCCAAGGGCTACAGCCGCACAGACGCGGAGAAAAAAGCCGCGACTATCACCGCGCGGCCCGACACGAGCGAACATCAGACAGGGCTTGCGCTCGATATAGTGACGCCGTCATATACCAAAATGAACAGCGGCTTTGCAAATACAAAAGCTTATAAATGGCTTTTACAGCACGCGCACAACTACGGTTTTACGTTGCGCTACCCAAAAGGCAAGACGCTGATAACAAAGGTAATATACGAGCCGTGGCACTGGCGCTTTGTGGGCTTAGAGGCCGCCGTAAGCATGAAGGCAAGCGGCAATTGCCTCGAAGAATACCTCGGCGTTATTGACTGAAGCCGGTATATTCATGTTATAAAATCAATATAAAAAGGTTTTATTTGTTAATGTTGCGCGCGTCGTGGTAATATAAAAGCGACTTAAAAGGAAAAGGACATTTATGAACAACCGGGTTTTTGAAAAACTGGAATTCGATAAGATACTGGATATGCTGGCCGATAAGGCGCTGTCCGATCCGGGCAAGCAGGCGGCGAAAGCGCTGCGCCCCGAAAAAACCATGCAACGCGTTTTAAGGCTTCAGGCCGAGACGCTCGAGGCGGAGAGCGTTATGATGCGCGAACCGTCGCTCCCTATAAGCTCGTTTTCGGATATTTCATCCGAGACGCTGCGGCTAAAAGCGGGAGCGGACTTGGGTTGCAGGGAACTGCTGCGCATACTCGGCGTGATGAAAGCGGCGCGCCGCGCAAAGAACGGCTTAAAAAAGCAGGATGCAGGAACGAACATGCTTCCCGATATGGCGGAGGGGCTGTTTTATTCGGAAAAGCTGATAGCGGAGCTTGACAATGCGATAGCGGGCGAAGACGAGGTTTCCGACGCCGCGTCGCCCGAGCTTTTCAGCATAAGGAAAAAGATAATACGCGAGAACGCAGGCATACGCGAAAAACTGGACGCTATAATACGCTCATCATTAAGCAAGGACTACCTGCAGGACGCGATAGTTACGATAAGGAACGGGCGCTACGTCGTGCCCGTAAAGCAGGAGCACAAAAAAAACGTAAAGGGGCTTATACACGACCAGTCGAGCAGCGGCCAGACGGTGTTCATCGAGCCTATTGAGGTCGTAGAGGCCAATAACAGGCTGCGCGAGCTGGAGCTTGCGGAAGCCGCCGAAATAGAGCGCATACTTCATATGTTCAGCGAGTCGTTGCGCGAATATTGGCAGCAATTAAAATACGACCTCGAGATACTTACCGCGCTTGATGTAATATTCGCCAAAGCAGCGCTCGCGTCGTCTATGAAGGCGTCGCCGCCGGTGATAACGGAGGAAAGGCGCATAGTAATTAAAAACGGCCGCCATCCGCTGATAGACGCAAAACGCGTGGTGCCCGTTTCATTGAGCATTGGCGAAGGCCGCAGCGGCCTTATAATAACTGGGCCGAATACGGGCGGCAAGACGGTGACGCTGAAGCTTGCCGGGCTGCTTGCGCTTATGGCGCAGTGCGGCATGTTCCTGCCCGCAGACGCAGGCACTACGCTGCCGGTGTTTACCGGGCTTTATGCCGACATAGGCGACGAGCAGAGCATAGCGCAAAGCCTCAGTACGTTTTCGTCGCATATGTCCAACATAACGCGTATAACCAAATCGGCGGACGAAGGCTCGCTGGTGCTGCTCGATGAGCTTGGCGCAGGCACCGACCCTGCGGAAGGCGCTGCGCTTGCTATGGCAATACTCGAGGAACTGGCGGCGAGGGGAAGCTTTGTGCTCGCGACTACGCACTACAGCGAGATAAAGGCGTTTGCCACCGCAAGCGATGTTTATGAAAACGCGTGCATGGAGTTTAACATAAAGACGCTCAGTCCCACATACAGGCTGATAATGGGCATACCCGGCGTATCCAACGCGTTTGAAATATCGAAAAAGCTGGGCCTTAGTGAAGAGATAATTGAACGCGCGAGGCGGCATATGTCGGAAGAGACGGTAAAGTTCGAGCAGCTCATCGGAGAGGCGGAAAAGCAGCGAGAGCTTGCGCTGAAAAAGGAGCAGGAGGCGGAGAGCTTCCGCCGCACCGCACAGTCAATAAAGGACAAAACGGACACCGAGCTTAAAAAGGCAAAGGACAGAAGCCAGAAGATAATCGACAATGCCAATGAGAAGGCGCTGGAGATACTTAAAGAAGCCCGTGAAGAAGCCGAGCGCGTTATAAAAGAGCTAAAGGCGGCGCAAGCCGCAAGGCAGGAGGACATCAACGCGGCAAGAAAGCAGCTTTCCGAGAAAATTGAGCTTACGTCCTCAAAGCTGCGGAAGAAGGAAATAAAGAGCGACGTAAAGCCGGATGACATATCGGTGGGCGACACGGTACAGCTAATAAGCCACGGCGTAAAGGCGATTGTATTAAAAGAACCCAAGGGCGGCAGCGTGTACGTGCAGGCCGGCGTTTTAAAGCTCACTGTGCCGCTTGCGGAAGTGGAGCTTGCCAAGGCGGACAGGCAGGTGTCGCGCGTAAGCGGCGTTAAAAGAAGCGCCGCCCCTGCAGGGCTTGAGATAGACGTGCGCGGCATGACGCTGGACGAGGCCGTGCTCGAGGTTGATAAATATCTCGACGACGCGTTTTTATCGGGGCTTAATGAGGTATCTATAATACATGGCAAGGGAACGGGCGTGCTGCGCTCAGGGCTCAGGGACTTCTTAAAGACTCACAGCCATGTCGAAGGTTATCGGCTCGGGCGGTACGGTGAAGGCGATACGGGCGTAACCATAGTTACGCTTAAGCAGAAGTAGGAGGCTTTATGGATATAGCGAGCGCATGCCTGATTGGAAGAAAGTGCAGATACGACGGCGAAGCGAGGGAGAACGCAGAAATTAAGCGGCTTTACGAGCAGGGCAAGATAAAAGCAGTTTGCCCCGAATGCCTCGCGGGTATGAAGATACCGCGCTGCCCTTCCGAGATAGCGGAAGGCGACGGCGCGGACGTGCTTCAAGGCAAAGCGCGCGTACTCGGGCAGGACGGAAGCGACAGGACTCATGAGTTCATTGAAGGCGCCAAGAAAACGCTTGCAGCGGCGAAAGCCTGCGGCGCGAAGCGCGCATATATGAAATCGAAAAGCCCATCCTGCGGCGTTGCCGCCATATACGACGGCACGTTTTCTGGCAAGCTTAAGCCGGGCGCGGGAGTAACGAGTGCGCTGCTTATGCAAAACGGCATTGAAGTAATAGAAGTATGAATGTTTTATGAATAAACGGTGAAATAATATTGCATATATTTGTTTACAACTGCCGTTGAATTATAATTACACTGAGGTGAACAGCATGTCTAAATACATTCTCGTTATAGATGACGACAAAAACATTTGCGAAGTCATAAAATTGTATCTGCAAAAAGAGGGCTATAAGGTAACGCTTGCCTACGACGGGCAGACGGGGATTGACGAGTTCTTCCGCGAGACGCCCGAGCTTATAGTGCTCGACATAATGATGCCCAAAAAGGACGGGTGGGAAGTGCTCAAGCAGATAAGGAAGACGAGCGACGTGCCCGTTATAATGCTGACGGCGAAGGGGGAAACCTTCGACAAAGTGCTTGGTTTGGAGCTTGGTGCGGACGATTATATAGTAAAGCCATTTGACCCCAAGGAATTCATAGCGCGCGTAAAAGCCGTTACCAGAAGGGTGAACAAGCAGGAGGAAGGCCCCGCCGAAATAGCGTTCCCCGACCTTGTTATCAACATGTCAAACTACACCGTAACATATAAAAACGAGATTGTAGAGATGCCGCCCAAGGAGATAGAACTGCTTTACTTTCTTGCGTCGCATCCTAACAAGGTGTATACGCGCGAGCAGCTGCTGCAGCAGGTCTGGGATTTTGAGTTCTTCGGCGACTCGAGAACGGTGGACGTGCACATAAAGCGGCTCCGTAAGAAGCTGTTTGACCAGGGCCCGAACTGGGAGATAAAGACGGTCTGGGGCGTAGGATACAAGTTCGAGGTCAGATGATGGGGAAGTCGCTGTTTCTGCGCATGCTTTTTGTCTATCTGCTCATCATACTTATGGCGTTCACTCTTGTGGGCGGCATTTTTTTCAACACGCTGAGGAACCAATACTTAAGTACGCAGATGGACAACATGATAGGCAACGCGCAGGAAATCAACGACTGGATTACGGATACGTATTACTGGAAAACAACTGAGAAGGAGTTAGAAGCAAAGCTGCTGCAAAAAGCCAGGGACGAGGGGACGGTCATATGGATATACACCAATCTGGGAACACCTTACATGTACGCCGATCCCGAGGGCAAGGGCGATATTGAAGACAACGTCTCGTCAAGAAGCATTGCCCGTTTTTTTGAAGAGACGCTGAAGGGAAACTCCGCAAAGCTTATTTCCAACGTAGATAATACATTTAAGGAAGTTGTTATGTCCGTAGCCATACCGCTCATCATTAAAGACCCGCTGTTAGGCGATACGATAATAGGCTCTATCATGGTGCATAAGGAAGTAGAAGACGTAGGCGTCGGTATTAACGACATATTCAGACAGGTTTTCTTCCCGCTGCTTATATCAATCATATTCGCGTCCATACTCGTGTTCATACTGTCAAGACATATCGTGCGGCCCATAAAAGCGGTGTCGCTTGCCGCCGCGGAGCTTTCAAGGGGCAACCTCGACTGGAGAGTCAAGCCCATGACAAAGGACGAGATAGGCGAGCTTGCCGTAACGTTCAACAAGATGGCGGAGGAGTTAAAGCTGCAGGATTCGCTGCGCAACACGTTCATAGCCAACGTGTCGCACGAATTGAGAACCCCGCTCGCGTCCGTTCAGGGCTTCATACAGGGTATGCTCGACCGGGCGATAGAGGTTGAGGACAGGGATAAATATCTTGAGATCGTGCTGGGAGAAACGAAGCGCATGAGCGCGCTCATAACCGACCTTCTAAGTCTTGCCAAGATAGAGTCCGGTCAGTTCCCGATGGAGCTGAGCGAATTCGACATCAACGAGCTAATAAGGCGCTGCATAATAGTGTTCGAGCAGCGCATAGAGGAAAAAATGCTCATAGTCAACGTTAATCTCGGGGAAGAAAAGCTGATGGTGTGGGCGGACGAAGACCGCATATCGCAGGTCGTAACAAACCTTATAGACAACGCTGTAAAGTTCTCATACGAGGGCGGAGAGCTCAAGGTGTGGACTCATGTGGTGGAAAACAAGGTTTATGTCAATGTATCAGACACGGGCGAAGGCATACCGCCAAAGGAACAGCAATATGTGTTCGAGCGCTTCTATAAAGTTGACAAGTCGCACAGCAGAAACACGCCGGGCACGGGCATTGGTTTATCAATAGCAAAGCGGATAATAATGCAGCACGGTGAAAAAATAACACTGCAGTCGGCGGTCGGTAAAGGGACTACGTTTACGTTCACGCTGACGCGTTCTTTGGGTAAAGTGAAAAAACAGAATATCAGCAACTCCGAAAAGACGTGAGGCTTTTTGGGGTGGCAAACGGGGTCCCCGGCAAGTCGTGAGACTTGATGGGGCGGCAGTTATGTAACGCATTGTTTACTTCCCGTTTCTAATTTGTTCAAATAATCTGGATATAATTAGGGAAGCTGAAGAAAGCTATATTTTTGGAGGTGTGTATGG
>JAEZIZ010000125.1 GCA_023415915.1 Bacillota bacterium
GCTCCGTTGCGGATATCATGTCCTCCACACCCATTACGATGCGCATCGCGCTGTCCACCGAATCGAACAGCATTGTAAGGAAAGGTTTTGACTTCTCGTACCTGCCGCGCGCCGCTTTCGTTTTGCCGAGCTTAACGCGCAAGTACGCGGCTAAATCCGGCCTATCCTTAACTTCCATCTGTATTATGCGGTCGGGGCTGTACTTAGTCCACGCGGCGACCTCCGGATGCCCCGCATGGTTAAGCTGGCTTATGCCCGACGTGGCGATGTAAAACATAAGCTTTACATACAGCTCTTTGTACTCCTGCTTCTCATGCGGCTTTTCAGTCAGCAGCAGCCCCGGCATATACAGCAGCACTTTAAGCACCGCGAGCAGCAGCCCAAAATGCCTTACGCCTCTTATCTTTGGCAGCTTCTTAGTCTTTCCGGTGAAGAACCTGTTAAAGTGCGGTATGTTTGGAAACTCAAACTCAAGGTCGGGCTTTTCCGCCGTCTCCAGCTTTGCGGTGAACGCGCCTTTTTCTATAACGAAGTGCATGCCCGCCTTTACGCCATTATCCAGCGCGGAGAACTGCACTACGCCGCTTTTGCCCGCGAACGACCTTGAAAACTTCTCCCTGCTCTCCACGATGACCTTTATTACGGGAAGCACCGCGTTAAGCAATATTTTATTGGCATATATATCATACTGTTCAGCCATAGCGCTACACCTCGTCCGTCCAGTCTTCGTCTTCCTCTATCTCCCTGTTAAGTAGAGCGCGCACGTTCTCCACTATGCCGTTAGTGTCTATTTTGTAGAACGCCATTATGTCCTCATGCAGCCCTATTATAGAGAAGCAGTCGGGTATGCCGAGCCGCGTAAACGCGCATGCCTTGCCCGATTCCGCAACTACCTCCGCCACCGCGCTGCCGAGGCCGCCTATTATGTTGTGGTCTTCCACCGTCACTATGCGCCGCGTCTCCTCCACCGCTTTGAGTATTGCGTCTTTATCAATGGGCTTTATCGTGTGCATGTTGACAACCCGCGCCTTTATGCCGTCGTTTTTAAGCACCGCCGCCGCTTCCACCGCCTGGTACACACACGCACCGCAAGCGATAATCGTTATATCCGTACCCTCCGTCATTGTATGCGCTTTGCCGAATTCAAAACCGTAGTCGCCGTTCTCATATACAAGCCTGTCAAAACCGCGGTTTATACGTATATAAACCGGCCCCGGTATATCGTAGGCGGCTCTCACGGCGTTTGCCGCCTCGAAGCCGTCGGCCGGCACAATCACCTTGCAGTTCGCCATAGTGCGCATTATAGATATATCCTCTGTGCAGTGGTGCGTCGATCCCGCCGTGCCGAACGAGAGCCCCGCGTGCGTACCTATCATCTTAACGTTTGCGTTCTGATAGCAGATATCTGTATGCACCTGATCAAGGCCGCGCATAGAAGTGAATATGGCGAATGTGGAGACATACGGCGTTAGCCCCGCCTTGGCCATGCCTGCGGCTATTCCGAACATGTTCTGTTCCGCAATGCCCACGTTGAAAAACCTGTCGGGAAATTTCTCCTGCATCAGCCCTATTTTCGTGGACTTAGCAAGGTCCGCCGAAAGCCCAACAATATCTGGATGCTCGGCCGCAAGCTCGCAAAGCGTGTTTCCATATATCTCGGCCGTCTGAAGCTTTATCTGACTGTATACGTCGTAATTCATTCCGCCCATGGCTCTACGCTCCTTTCAACCTGTTTTCATGGTATCTTCTGATGCTTTCCTTCGCGCGCCTTATGTTCTCGTCGTCGAATCCCATATAGTGCGATTCCGCCCTGTTTTCTATGAAGTCCACGCCGCAGCCCTTTACCGTGTCGGCTATTATTACTACGGGAGCCGTTTTCTCCTGCAATGCGAAGTCTATCGCGGCGGAAAGCTCTTTAAAGCTGTGCCCGTTTACCTGCTTTACAATAAACCCGAACGCTTTCCATTTCTCAGCGAACGGCTCGAGTTTCATTACGCTCTCGGTCGGCCCGTCTATCATCAGGTGGTTCCTGTCCACGAATACCAGAAGGTTGGTCGTATTGTAATGCGACGCAGCCATCGCCGCTTCCCATACCTGGCCTTCGTTGCATTCGCCGTCGCCCAGCAGGCAGTACGTCTTGTAGGACTTGCCGAGCACTCTTGCCGCGATCGCCGTGCCCACCGCTATCGATATCCCGTGCCCCAGCGAGCCGGTGGACGCGTCCACGCCGGGCACCTTGGCGGAATTAAGGTGCATGCCGAAATCCGAGCCCGAATGGTTGTACGTTTTCAACAGCTCCTTGTCGAAATAGCCCCTGTCTGCCAGCACGGGCGCGTGCCCCACGCCCGAATGCCCCTTGCTCAGTATAAACCTGTCCCTGTCCTCCCAGTCCGGGCGCTTCGGGTCGATATTAAGGTACTTGTAATAAAGCAGCACAAAGATGTCCATCGCGCTGAGCGCGCCGCCTATGTGTCCGCTTCCCGCCCAGGCCACGGTGTCAATGCAAAGGCAGCGCAGCTCGCACGCTTTGTTTTCAAGCTCGAGCAGTTCATTGTCGGTTAGTGGCATTTACTTTACCTCCCTTTTCATTTACATTAAAACCTAACGGTTTCATCCGCCGCCGAGTCGCGGTACCGCTGTTATCCGCCTGTCCTTATCGCGTGGAACGCTTCGTCCGCCACTTCGAGCGTGTACTTTATGTCTTCGTCCGTCAGCGCGTAGTTTACAAAATGGTTGTGGTGGTTTGTTATATATACTCCCCGCTTTACGCATTCGGCCACCCATCTCTGATGAAGGCTGAACGAAGGGTCGTCGGCTATGCGCAGGTAGAACATAGAAGGCGCGCCCGATACTATAAGCGTGCAGCCGTTCATCTTCGCGACGCGCACAAGGCCGTCGGTAAGCTTCTTTCCGTATTCGTGAAGCACTGCCGGCCCGCCCAGCTTCTTCATCTTCTCTATACACGCAAGCCCAGCGGCAAAAGGCGCTGCCGAAAGCCAGTAGCTGCCCGTATAGAACACGTCGGTAGCCGCGCTTTTCAGCGAATCGGCACCGCAAATAGCCGATACGTTCCAGCCGTTGGCTATCGCCTTGCAGAAGCACATAAGGTCGGCCTTGAAGCCGAAGTATTTGTCCGATCCCGCGATATCGAGGCGGAAGCCGCAGCGCACGTCGTCGATTGCCAGCACTATGCCGTTGTCCGTGCACAGCTTGCGCACGGCCTGCCAGTAGCCTTCGGCGGGCAGTGCGTTTTCCGCAAAATTGCCGTGCCAGTACGGCGTGGACATAAAGCACGCTATCTCGCCCGGGTACCGCTTTATAAGGTCTTCTATCTGCTGCGCGTCGTTCCAGTCCACGTACAGCACGTTTGCAGCGTCCTCCTCAATCACGCCTCCGCAGCCTATGCCTTGCGCCCAAGGCGCCACTCCGTGGTAGTTGCCGCGCACGAGTATCACCTTTTTGCGGTTCGTCGCCGCCCGGGCTATCATTATCGCGAAAGTCGTCGCGTCGCCGCCGTTCTTCATGAAGAACGCCCAGTCCGCCATCTCCACAATATCCACGAGCGTTTCGGCGAACTCCACGAGCTTTGCGGAGGGCGCCGTTACGCAGTTTCCCATTCTTGCCTGCTCTATCGCCGCGTTATCCACGTCGTCGTCGCAGTATCCGAGTATATTAGGGCCGTACGCGCACATGTAGTCTATGAAGCGGTTGCCGTCCACGTCCCAGAAATACGTTCCCTTCGCGCGTTCCGAGAAATAAGGGAACGCGGCAGCGGGAATGAAGCAGCCGTTCGCCGGGCCCTGGTGTCCGTATATGCCCCCGGGTATTACCTTCGCCGCGCGGCCGAACAGCTCATGGCTCTTTGTGTATTTATAAGTTTCCATAACATTACCTCACAAACGGTTATTTCAGATACAACGCAAGCCGCGGCACGAGGTGTTCTACCGACATCATCACCGGTATGTACCCCGATATCTTTACGTCCCCGTGGCCTATGCCGGTAATAAAATCGCTTTTGCCGCTCAATATGTCGCCCGTCTTCTCAACATCGGCAAACGTTAAATGCATCTCGGGCGAGCCGTCCGAAGCGTCTATCGGCTTCATATACCCCTTGTCTATCTTCACCCTCACGATATGCGGCGTGTTTTCTATAGACGCGCAAAGCTGACCGTTTGCGGCATGGCCGATTATCTTCTTGCCTACGGAGTCGTGCATGCCTATCTCGGCGACGGAGTTGAAAGCGGTATAGAACGTAAGCAGCGTGTTTATCTCGCCATACTTCTCGTCACGTACGGTATCGGGCGCGGGCTTTAAAAAGTATTCCAAACGCTTGGTCAGCTTCATAAAGTCTTTAAGCAAAAAGCCCAGCTTCGTAAACCCTTTGCGTATAAACGGGTTGCCTTTGCCTTCCATCATGTTGTTGAACTTTTCGGGAGTAGAAAAATAAAGCGAGATGTCGTTCTTGCCCCTGCCGCTCAGAAACTTGCACGTTCCGCGTTTGAAAACAAGCCGTGCCGCCGGCCCGTTTTTAACGCGAAACTGCACTGTTACATCGGCGTCTTTAACGATATCCGAAGCCACGGGGTCAAGCGCGCACAGATACGTAAGCGCGCGCAGTACGCCGTTTAAGTTTATATATGCTTTCGCCAGCTGATCCATATTATCCTCCTTTTATTAATGATCTTATTCCAATATGCCTGCCCGCTCGTTAAAGCACGCATCTGAGCTTTTCGGGCTGTTAAACCGCCTCAAGCAGCTTGCGGCACCTTTCAGTATCAACATAGCGCGAGGCGTCCATATCTTTAAGCGCGGAGTGCGTAATATATCCTTTGTACGTATTGAGCCCTTTTAATAGCGATTGGTCGCATAGCATCGCTTTTTCCGGCCCTAGTCTGGCTATTTTCGCAATGTACGGCAA
>JAEZIZ010000055.1 GCA_023415915.1 Bacillota bacterium
CAGACGGGTGTTTTTTTATTTTGCCCTATAAGCGGAATCAAACTTGCCTTTTTCCTTCCCCTTTTGCTGCTTTTTTATTATACTGTATATAATAAATAACAAGAGGCAGTTTATGAGTAACAAGCAAAAGCTCCTCAAATTCTTTGAATCGGAGAACAACCGGGACTGGGAAACTTACCGCTCATTTCTTCATCCTCAGGTTAAGTGGATACTTCATTCCAAAGAAGAACGTCTGATATGCGGTATCGACAATTACCTTGCTGCAATAAAGCGCGCGTATTTGCAAATCGGCGGCACGTTTAAATGCGAGGGCATTTACCGCGGCGGCAATGAAGACCGCATCGTGACTATACTTAAAAACAGCTTTGGCGAGCTATCCTGCGACGTTTTTGAGTTCAAGGACGGCCTTATTATTGAGGAGCACGAATTTATACTTTCATAGCCTTAAGTCTGCAAAAACAGAAAACTCGCACTATAAAACAATGCCACGCAAGTGTTGACAATAGAAATCTCTAACAATATAATTATCATGGGAAAATTTTTTGACAATATTATTTGTTTTTTTATTCACAATGTATTATAATACGTTATTATAATACCGATAATAGAATAGTAATTGCTTTTTCGGTTGGCAGCGATGTTCAAGATTTTGAGTTTCTAGGGTGGGAAGCTTACGCTTCCCGCCCTTTTTAAAGGCTGCGGCCAGGACAGGCAACGAAAATTTTGACGGAAAATAAAACCTCAACGGTTTTATATAAATGTAAAATTTAAAAGAAAGGATTTTGGTATGAAAGTAAACATAACAGAGACAGTACTAAGAGACGCAAACCAATCGCTCATCGCTACCCGAATGCCTTTTTCCGATTTCGAGGAAATACTCGAAACGATGGACAAGGCCGGCTATTACTCGCTTGAATGCTGGGGCGGCGCAACATTTGATTCCTGCCTTCGTTACTTGAACGAGGACCCGTGGGAAAGGCTCAGAAAAATAAAAGCAAAGGTCAAGAACACCAAGCTGCAGATGCTGCTGCGCGGCCAGAACATACTTGGCTACAAGCATTATCCCGACGACGTCGTACGCTTGTTTGTCGCGCACGCTGTGGAAAACGGCATGGATATATTCAGGATATTCGACGCTCTCAATGACTTTCGGAATATCGAAGTCGCCATAGACGAAGTGAAAAAGCGCAATGCGCATGCGCAGGGAGCTATCTGCTATACCACAAGTCCTATACACAACCTGGAGAAATATGCGGCGATGGGAACCCAGCTTGAGAGCATGGGCGTTGATTCCATCTGCATCAAGGACATGGCGGGCATAATGGGGCCGCAGGAAGCGTACGACCTTGTCAAGGCGCTTACCGAAAGCGTGAAAGTGCCCATAGTGGTGCACACGCATTCAACCACCGGCCTCGGGCCGATTACCCTTGTAAAGGCTATAGAGGCGGGCTGCAGCGGTATCGACTGCGCCATATCCTCGTTCTCGGGAGGAACGTCCCAGCCTTCCACCGAAACGTTGGTTTACGCACTTAAACAGATGGGGCATGAAACCGGCGTCGACGAAAAGGTGTTAAAGAAGATCAACGATTTCTTTAAGCCGGTTAAACAGAAACATATAGAATCAGGGCTTATGGAGCCTTTTGTAATGGGAACGGAAACAGACGCCTTGGTATATCAGGTGCCGGGCGGAATGCTTTCCAACCTGCTGGCGCAGCTTAAAGCGCAAAACTCTCTTGACCGGCTGGACGAAGTGCTCGCAGAGATACCAAGCGTCCGCAAAGACCTTGGCTATCCGCCTCTCGTAACGCCTATGAGCCAAATGGTCGGCGTACAGGCCGTATCAAACGTACTTATGGGCGAGCGTTATAAATCCGTATCCAAAGAAGTTAAAGCTTATCTTAAGGGCGAATACGGCAAAGCTCCCGGCGAAGTCGATAAAGCGCTGATAAAAAAGGTGTTGGGCGATGAAAAGCCGATAGAGGGGCGGTTTGCAGATACGCTCAAGCCTGCGTTCGAAGAGACAAAGCAGCAGCTTAAAGGTGTTGCGAAAAGCGACGAGGATGTGCTTTCTTACATAGCGTTCCCGCAAATAGCCGAAAAGTTCTTTGAAGAGCGGGAAAAACGCTCGGTAATGAAAGTTACGTACTCTATTGTCGAAAAGTAGGGGGTAATGTATATGTCTTTTTTGGATTGCCTGCTGGTAGACGCGTTCGGCCTGGCCATCGTGTTTGCCGTTTTGATAATAATTAGCTTGCTTATCAAGCTTATATCCATAATCGTCGGCGGCATGCAAAAATCGGGCGCGCCTTCGGATGAACAGGTTTCCTCAGTACCGGCGGTTTTGGAGACGCAGCCAGACAGCGAGCTTGCGCTCATAGATGTGGACGAGAAAACGGCTGCTCTTATAATGGCGATAGTAAGCAAAAATACGAATATTCCGTTGTCAAAGTTACAGTTTACATCCATTAAGCTTGTGAAATAGAGAGGTCAGCAAAATGAAATACATAGTTACGATAAATAACAATGAGTATGAAGTTGAAGTTGAAGAGCGCGAGGCTCAGATTGTAAGCGTAAACAAGGCTGCCGCGCCCGCGGCTGCTCCCGCCGCTGTACCGGCTGCTCCCGCGGCGGCGCCTCAGCCCGCCCCTGCCGTACAGACCGCAGGCGGCGACAAGATAACGGCCCCTATGCCGGGCATAATACTGGATATAAAGAAAAACAGCGGGGATGCCGTAAAAAAAGGCGAGACCATACTTCTGCTGGAAGCAATGAAGATGGAAAATGAGATAATAGCGCCAAGGGATGGCGTAATAGCTCAAATAACGACTGCAAAGGGCGCGAACGTTGAAACGGGTGCCGTTCTTGCGGTTCTGCAATAACGGAGGCCGGGAAATGACGTCATTTGTTGATACACTAGCAAAGATCTGGGAAACCTCCGGTTTTGCGAACATTACGTGGCAGCAGGGCATAATGCTGCTAGTAGCCTGCGTGCTGATATATCTTGCAATTGTCAAGAAATACGAGCCGCTGCTGCTGCTGCCCATCGCTTTCGGCGTGCTGCTCGCCAACCTGCCGATGGCAGGGCTTATGAGCGCTCCCGCCGAAGGCTCGTCTGAGCCGGGCGGACTGCTTTATTATCTTTATCAGGGCGTAAAGCTGGGAATTTATCCGTCGCTCATATTCCTGGGCATAGGCGCCATGACGGACTTCGGGCCGCTGCTCGCGCGTCCGTCCAGCCTTATACTGGGCGCCGCCGCGCAGCTCGGAATATACATCGCGTTCACCGTCGCAATTGCGCTGGACTTCACGCCTCAGGAGGCGGGGTCCATAGGTATAATAGGCGGAGCGGACGGCCCGACGGCCATATACCTTACAACAAGGCTCGCACCCGATCTGCTGCCTGCGATAGCCATCGCAGCTTACTCCTATATGGCGCTCATACCGTTCATACAGCCGCCTATAATGCGCGCGCTGACAACGAAAAAAGAGCGTGAAGTTAAGATGGAACAGCTGCGCGAGGTAAGCAAGACGGAGAAAATCGTATTTCCTATAGTCGTTACGGTTTTTTGCGTGCTGCTTCTCCCCTCGGTCGCGCCTTTGATAGGCATGCTTATGCTGGGCAACCTGTTCAGGGAGTCCGGCGTCGTGGAAAGGCTCTCAAACACTGTGCAGAACGCGCTTATCAACATCGTAACGATATTCCTGGGCGTTACGGTTGGCGCTACCGCCAAGGCGGAAACCTTCCTGCAGCTGGAGACGCTGATGATAATAGGGCTCGGCCTTCTCGCATTCATATTCAGCACCGTGGGCGGACTGCTTATAGGCAAGCTCATGTATGTAATATCCGGAGGCAAGGTGAACCCGCTTATCGGCTCCGCAGGAGTGTCGGCAGTGCCTATGGCCGCAAGGGTATCGCAGGTAGAGGGCCAAAAAGCCCGTCCGGGCAACTTCCTGCTGATGCACGCGATGGGCCCCAACGTTGCCGGCGTAATAGGCTCGGCAGTTGCCGCGGGCGTGCTGCTCGCGCTGTTCGGCTGATATACCGATACAAGACACATAGAGCGGAACAAAAATTGTTCCGCTCTTTTTTCATTATCGTTCGTGAAAATACGAACGTTTTTGACAAATATAGTAGCCGTTCGACTTAATTAGGTTGAATATTTTATCTTTTTAATATAACATATGGATGATTTATGAGTGCAGTTAAATAATGTTTGTATTGCTCCGTTTTTGTTTAGCATTATGCCCATTGTTGTGCGAGGCGTTACCCCTTGCGGCAATGGGTAATTTTCTGTGTAGGCAGATTAATTAACTTAAATAACGCAGTTATCTCTGCAGAAATATCCCGGCTTCCTGGCCCATGTCGTACCTGATGCCTGTTATAGTTCCCGTAGCCTTGCCTTTCTCCAGCCTTATCTCCTGCCCCGCTTCCTTTAACAGCAGCTGCATGCCCAGCTCGGAGAACCAGTATACCGCCTCACAGCCGCCGCTTGACTCGTAAGTCCCTTCCATACCCGCGCCTGTTATTATATACGAGCGGCTGCGGCGCGAAGAGTCCTTTATATCCACCACGCTGCCAATAGTCACGAACGAAGGTTTGCTTTCCCCTTTGGCTACCTCCGCGTTATCGATGTATACTTCTAGATTTTTGATGTACTTGTTTAAAAAGCCCAATACTTTTACGTATTTATCGTAATCCATCGAAAACTGCCGCACCATGGAAATCTTTCTGCTCTGTATTTCCTTCATATGCAGCGCGAGATAATTATATACTTCTTTAGTAATCTGCCTGTTCATAGCGCTCCTTAGTATCCGGTATGCAAAAATCTTAACACTTCCGTAATATATAAAGAATATATTAATGTATTAACTACCATTTGTCAATACTGGTTCTAGATTCCATTTTATTGCTTATATATAATTAAATTGCTCCGAAAATATTAAATTACATTGTACTACACATATAAGCGGCTAAATATTTCTCACCATATACATCCACTGAAAGGATAAACGGCAATAACGCTGCGATTAATTAATATACATATTAATATTTCAGCTCGCTGACAAAATTGCTACATGAAAAATGAATAAGATTGGAGTTAAAATCCGAACATAAACATACCCTTCACCTGGACTCTGCCAGTGAAGGGCAAGCGGAAATTCATAAAATTCTAGCAGAAGCGCCCTGCCGTCCGTACCGGAGGTAAACTGGAGTCCCAAAAAAGATTTTTGTGATAGAATGGGCAAGACCCGATGACAAACATGTAATTAGGCGGTTTGTCATCGGATTATATAACGGGGTCCCCGGCAAACCGTTAGGTTTGATGGGGTGTGAATCATACCCCCTCAAGATCAAACGGAGGGGTGTAATCTTTTTTTGCGCTGCCGCGGCTCTGCATGAACCCGCCGTCTATGCCCAGCCTAACCGCTTCGCTTACTACAGCGTTGTATTCATAATTCGTTACCCTGCGGTCTATCTCTTTATATTCATCCGCCTTAAATAAGGGCGTGTACTGGCAGAGCAGGCTTAACAGGAACGCGTCTTTGGGTATGTTGGCGCTTATCCACTTAAGTATGCTTATAGAGTCTTCCTTTGCGCCCGGCAGCACAAGATGGCGTATTATCACGCCCTTGCGCAATATACCCTGTTCGTCGAATTCGAGCTTCCCTGTTTGCTCCGCCATTTGCTTTACGGCCGCCGAAGCGACGCTGAAATAATCCACAGCCTTTGAATACTTGTGAGACAACGAAGCGCTGAAGTATTTGATATCCGGCAGGTAAACGTCCACATACCCTTTAAGCGCCTCTATCGTTTCTATCCGCTCGTACCCGCTCGTGTTGTACACTACAGGTATATTAAGCCGGGGCTTTGCAGTTTCGAGCGCCTTTATGACTTCGGTCAGGTAATGCGACGCGGTAACAAGGTTGATGTTGTGCACGCCAATTGCCTGCAGTTCGAGGAATATTTCCGCGAGCCTTTCAACGGATACCTCTTTGCCGCGGCCTTCGACGCTTATATCAAAGTTCTGGCAGTAGCAGCACTTAAGAGCGCACCCGCTGAAAAACACCGTGCCGCTGCCCCGCGTGCCGCTTATACACGGTTCCTCCCAGTAATGCGGCGCCGCCCGCGCCACCTTTATTTTGTCTTTGCATCCGCAGTAACCCGGCTGTTTTGATCTGTCCGCCCCGCATTCCCTCGGGCACAGGTTGCAGGGGCTCATTGTCAGCATGTTATACATATCATCTGCCTATAAAGTTAAGTATGGCTTCTTCTCCCGCGTCGCCGAACAGCATTGCGCAATGCTCAGCTATCTCCGCGAGCGACTGCTTCGGGTCGGTCTTATACTCGGAGCGCACAAAGTCCGCGCCGAACAGAGCCTCCGGCGTAGTATAGAGCGCTATCGGCCAGCCATACTCCGCGCCCGCTTTGTTTCGCCTGCGCGCAAAGCCGCACACTGTAAGGTATGTCTGCATCTGCAGCGCCGTCATCGTTCCCTCAAAGCCCTTCTCGCCGCCTCCCCCAAACCCCGCTCTCTTCTTTATCTCATACGAGGGTATCGCCGCGCCGTCCTCAAACAGCTTCATTATGACGGATTGCCGCCGGGGAGCCAGCCCTTCGTCATAAAGCGAATCAAAATCGTACCCGTCCCGCCGGTAGTTTACGAATTTCGGATACCACTTCTTCGATATGTACCCTGCCTTGCCGTTGAAAAGCTTGCCGTAAGCAATTTCGCCTTGCGCGGCTATTGCTTTGCGCCACTTCCACGGGTCGTGTTCCGAGTCGTCGTCGCTGAACCAGCGCTCCCACACCGTTATATCCTCCACGGAAAAGCCGGGTATGCTGCACTTAAACAGCGGTAAAAACCCTATATCCTCTATGAGTGAGCAAAGCTCGTCTTTTTCTTCAATCGTAGGCAGCTTTATCATCTTTAAACCTCCCCTGCTTCTCGCAAAGCCTTTTTACCGCATTTTGCAGTATACACCCGTTCATGTTTTTCTCCAAGCGTATTATAACAAACGCTGCGAAAAAATTCCTTGTGATGATTTGTAATTCGAAAAATCGGGGTTCACAAAACAAATCTCTTGCTGTATAATGTTATCCAGACTTCAACCAGACAGTAACTAAGGTAGCCCGGGGTCCCCGAAAACCTTAGTTTTTGGGGTGGGTTTTGGAGGCATAGCTCAGTCGGTTGGAGCGCTCGCTTCACATGCGAGAGGCCGCTGGTTCGAGTCCAGCTGTCTCCACCAGCAGGAAAGCCCGGTAACTTCGTGATTATCGGGCTTTTTTTATTCGCTGCGAAAAGGCATTGACCCCAAAAAACGGCCTCCTTTAAAGGCAACCGATTAACTCTTTTCCAGCATGATAACGGTATTTTATATCATAAAGCGGCAGCCGGGGGTGACTGTATTGTGATATTACTTACATTTATGGGATAAATAATCCGCACATACTTGACAACAAAACAAAAAATGATATATGGTAAACATAGATAATTCATCACCGTAAGTCAAAATCTATTACCGTTAGAACATATATCAGTTATTTCAGTTGGAGCAAAAAAAACTTAATCAGGGATTTGTAAATAAGGAGGAGTATAATCCTATAAGTTGATTTTCAATGAAAAACAGAATAATTTGAAAAGTTAATTTAAAATGATGCGAAGTTACAAAATTTTAAAGTAAAAATGCTATTATGATTGGGCTGAGTAGCCGATTTATAAAATAGGACTCGAACGGTTTTTCATCCAAAATATGATACCGAAGATAGACAGTTCATATCCGCTCATCTTTTTGTGGAGGTAAGCGGACAACAAAAACGGTTACAAAGAAGAATGTAACATCGAAACGAAAGAGGTCTGTCATGGTAATACGGGAAGAAAAAAAACGACCGGCTTTCGCCGACGGCATGAAGGTCAGAAATTTTCGTATATTCTTAATTATATTTAGCATTATAATCGTATCAGCCAGCGGTATTTATCTGAATTATTCCTGGAACAGGTATCAAGAAATCGCTTCGTCGGAAGCTATATTGTTAGCGGAATCGTTGGAATCCCTTTTACATACCGAGCATATCGCCAAACTGTCAGGCAGCGCTGAAGACCTCGAGAAGCCGGAATATTTAATGACCAAGCTTAGCCTTTCACGGCTGGTTGAAAACAGTCAAATCAGCTTTGCATATATTATGGGAGAAAAAGACGGCAGAATGATATTTCTGCTGGATTCCGAACCGCTCGGCTCTCCCGGTTATTCGCCGCCCGGACAGGTATATGAAGAGGCGGACGATATTGTATGGAAGCCTTTTAAGACAGCCAAGACCGTGCTGACCGCACCGCGGAAGGACAGGTGGGGTACTTGGATAAACGCTCTTGTGCCGGTAATAGATCCCGCCGACGGCAGCGTTATTGCTGTTTTTGGTATCGACTACTCCGCCTCCGAGTGGCATACACGCCTGCAGCAGCAAATGATTCCCGATATAATCGTCGTTATTAGCGTGCTTATCTTCATTGGAGCCTTGCTTCGCGTTTGGTATCAGCATTTCGTTCTAAAGAATCTCAGCAGTAAGCTGTCTTTTAATGAAGCGCTGTACTACAGTTTATTCGAGCAGGCTCCGATAGGTATCGCCATAGTCAATGACAGTACTTTTGAGGCACAGTCGGAATTAGGATATACGAGCATCAATCCGATGTTCGAGCAGATTCTCGGAAGGACAAGCGAAGAATTAAAAAATAAAAAATGGACCGAGATAACTCATCCCGACGACCTGCAGGCCGATTTGGAAAAATTCGAACAATTCAAAGCAGGTAAAATAAACGGGTATTCAATGGAAAAGCGTTTTATTAAACCGGACGGCTCAATTGTATGGGTACAGATGGTTGTGGGGCCGTTAACGCTGACTAATGATTACAGCGACAGGCATATCTGTTTGATTCAGGATATTACCCAACGAAAAGAGATAGAAAAAGAACTGGTTGAAAATGAGCGCAGCAAGTCCGTTCTTCTATCACACCTCCCCGGTTTGGCATACAGGTGCAACTATGACCGCGAGTGGACGATGCAATACATTTCACAAGGATGTTTTAAACTGACCGGCTACAACCCTGACAGCCTTTTATATAACAAAGAACTGTCATACAACGATTTGATTACACCGAAATACCGTGAACGGCTGTGGAATGAGTGGAAGCGCGTTCTTGACGACAGACTGCCTTTTAAATATGAATACGAGATTATAACAGCCACCGGAGAGAAAAAATGGGTATTGGAGATGGGCGAAGGCGTTTATAACGAACAAGGTGAAGTTGAAGCGATTGAGGGAATAGTACTCGATATCTCGGACAGAAAACAGATTGAGGATAATGTAAGATACAACAGCGAGCATGATATATGGACAGACCTGTATAACCGCAGATATTTCGAGAGTCTTTTAACGCACGATGCAAAGAAGCAAACAGACAGGAAAAGGGCGCTGGTTTGCATTAATCTGAATACAATTCATATATTAAGGCAAACTTACGGGTTTCAGTACAGCCAGGAGGTAATAAAAAAAGTTGCTGCCGCTCTGAAGTCCTATTGCAGCAAAAAGCGGCAGCTGTTTAATATAAGCGAATACTATTTCATATTCTATGTTAAACCATACATGGAGAAAGATGAATTGACGGAATTCTGTACGGCCATTTCGCAAACATTGGAGCCGATACTAGCTATTGAAAGAATCGGCGGAGGTATCGGTGTTGTCGAAATAGCCGATTATAGCGAGCATAATGTTGACCAGCTTTTAACCGACGTACTGATCGCATCCAAAAAAGCGATTAATGTTTATGATAACGATATTGGCGTTTGCTTTTTTGATAAAGAACTGGAAGCTGAAATCATACGCGATGAACATATCAGCCGCGAACTTACTCAGATTACGGCGGGAGAAAACGTCGGCAGATTGTTTTTGCAGTATCAGCCTGTTCTGGACCTGAAAACAAACAAGATATGCGGTTTTGAAGCTTTAGCCAGACTAAACAGCGTTGAGTTCGGAAGGATAGAGCCCTTGAGGTTCATTTCCATTGCCGAAAGAACGAAGGTTATAATACCGCTGGGCGAGATAATCATACGTAAGGCCTTGCTCTTTTTAAAATCGCTCAATGAAAAAGGGTACGACTCTATCAGCATATCAATTAACATTTCCCCGATACAGCTTTTTAGAAGCGGATTCGCGGAAAATCTCATGGAGATGATAAAGGAGATAAAGCTGGACCCCGAACAGGTCTGCCTTGAGATTACAGAGTCTGCGTTTGTTTCGGGTTACCTGGAAATGAACAGAATTCTTGGCAAGCTTAAGAGCTATGGATTTAAAATCGCGATAGACGACTTTGGGACGGGTTATTCCTCACTGGCATGGGAGCAGGAGTTAAACATCAACTGCCTTAAGATAGACAAGTTCTTTATTGACAAACTGCTGACGCTTAGCCCTGACGAGGCTATGACAGGAGATATAATATCGATGGCTCACAGATTAGGCCATTGTGTTATAGCAGAAGGCGTAGAGTATGAAAGCCAGCGCCAATACCTTCAGGAACACGGCTGCGATAAAATACAAGGGTATCTTATAGGCAAACCGCTTGATGAAGAAGCGGTATTTAAACTGCTTACGGAAAACAAACCCCGATAAAAACGCCTGAAGCGGATTGAGCGGCCTTTAAGCTTATTTTTAATACATTATTTATTGACTTTGCATAACGTCTGTGAT
>JAEZIZ010000016.1 GCA_023415915.1 Bacillota bacterium
AAAGAAAGCACCAGCTTGCTGAAAACGCTGAAAGAAGAAAAATTGCCGGTGGGGCCGACCATGCCAAGGCCGGGGCCTATGTTGTTTATGCTGGTTATGACCGCCGTGGCCGTCGTTTCCATATCGAAGCCGTTGATTGCAACGAGCAATACCGATATGGAAGTTATACCGAGGTACACCACCATAAATATGCCCGTGCTGCGTATAACGGGCTCCTCAAGAGGAACGTTATCCAGTTTTACAAGCTTAACCGCCTGCGGGTGAAGTATCCTTACCGCTTCCCGGCGCAGCGCTTTGTACATTATTACAAAACGCGACACCTTCATGCCGCCGCCCGTCGAACCGGCCGAAGCTCCTATAAACATCAGAAACACGAGCACAAACTTGCTTAGCGAAGGCCAGAGGTTAAAGTCGGCCGTTGCGTAGCCGGTAGTGGTTATAACGGACGAAACCTGGAAAGACGAATAGCGAAGGCTCTCTGCAAAGCTGTCGTATACCGTGCCTGTGAGATTGAGTGTGATTATTGCGATTGAGACGATAACTATGCCGAGATAAACGCGGGTCTCCTCATGCGTTAAAAAAGACTTGAATTTTCTCGCTATCAGAAGGAAATACGCGCTGAAGTTTATGCCGAACATCACCATGAACACGGTTATAACCACTTCTATATACACGCTTCCATAAGCTCCAACCGAAGCGTTTTTGATTGAGAACCCGCCCGTGCCTGCCGTCGAGAAAGTATGGGTGATGCTGTCAAACAACGGCATGCCGCCCAACAGCAGAAGCACTACTTCGCACAGCGTAAGCCCTATGTAAATAAGGTAAAGTATCTTCGCGGTCTGGCGCGCCTTGGGAACGAGCTTTGATTTTGTCGGCCCCGGGCTTTCCGCTCTCATAACGTGGAAGGGGTCGGCTCCCGCCATAGGCAGTATCGCCATCACAAACACAAGAACGCCCATGCCGCCTATCCAGTTTGTAAAGCTGCGCCAGAAAAGCATGCTTTTATCGAGAGCTTCCACATTGGTAAGTAACGTGGAGCCGGTTGTCGTAAACCCGGAAATAGTCTCGAAAAGGCTGTCGATATAAGAAGGTATAAAGCCCGATATAGTAAAGGGAAGCGCGCCGAGCAGCGATATTATAAGCCAGGAGAGCGATACGGTGATAAGGCCTTCCTTTGCGTAAAACGATTTGTCGGCGGGTTTTTTCAGCGCAAGTGGGAGGCTTAATATAAGCATTCCCAATATTACGCCCCCGAATATCAACGCAGAGCGCATTTCGCCGTATATTAATGCGACTATCAGCGACAGCACCATGAAGAGAGCTTCAAAGCGTATAACCTGTCCGCATATGTATCTTATCATACCAAAGTTCATTGCAGTCCCCGATTACATGAAAATGTCGTTGAGGTCGTTAAGGTGCTCTATCGTCGTAACCACTACTACGCTGTCGCTTTCGACAATATAGTCTTTGCCCTTGGGTATTATTATTTCGTTATTGCGCACTATCGTGGCTATTAAAACATCGTTCTTGATAGGCAGCCTGGAAAAAGGCACGCCCAGGTTCTTAGTGGACGCGCTGGCGCTGAACTCCACGACTTCTGCGGAGTTGCCGACGACGCGGTAAAGCGTCTTTATACGGTTGCCTTTTTTATTCTCCATGTTCCTTACATAACGTATTATCTGGTTGGCGGCGATGTTCTTAGGGCTTATAACCCTGTTTATGCCGGCGTTGCTTATCACGTCGGCATAGCCTAATCTGTTTATCTTCGTTATCACTTTAGACACGCCCTTATATGCCGCATACAGCGATATAATAAGGTTTTCCTCGTCCATGTTGGTAAGTGCGACGAACGCGCTGTAATCGGTGAGCCCTTCGGCATCAAGCAGCTCCTTGTCTGTGCCGTCGCCGTTTATTATCATCGCCGAGGGCAAAATCTCGCTTAGATGCTCGCACCTGTCCTGGTCTCTCTCGATTATCTTAACGTCAATGCCGAGGTCTAGTAGCATATTGCTCAGATAATATGAAATAAGGCTGCCGCCCACAATCATTACGGAACGGACCTTCTTCTCGTAATGGCCCGCTGATTTAAGATAGTTTTCGATATTCGCGTAATCTCCGACAACGTGTATATGATCTCCCCGGTTGAGTACGAAATCGCCGTTGGGTATGAAAGCTTCGTGCTGCCTGTCAACAACGCCTATCAATATGTCCATTTTCATATCGTGCAGGCTGGAAACAGGCTTGCCGGCAAGAAGGTTGTCTTCCTCTATTCTGAACTCGGCCATAAATACCCTGTCGTCGGCAAACGTGCCCACGCTCATAGCGGAGGGAAAGCTGACAAGCCGCGCTATCTCCTTTGCCGAGGCGAACTCCGGGTTGACCGCCATGCTGAGCCCCATCTCTTTTTCAAACATATTAAGCTGTTCGCGGTATTCGGGATTTCTTATTCTCGCTATAGTCCTCTCTGCGCCCAGCTTTCTGCCCATAAGGCAGCAAAGTATGTTGACTTCGTCCATGGAGGTGGCAGCAATAAGAAGGTCGGCCTTCGCTACGCCCGCCTGCTTTAATACGGAAGCGCTCGTGCCGTTGCCCTTGATGGTAAAAACGTCAAGCGATTCTAAAGACCTTTGCAGTACGTCGTTCCTGTTGTCGATAATTGTAATGTCATGCCCTTCCCGCGACAGGTTATCAGACAGCGTATAGCCGACTTTACCATCGCCGACAATGATTATTTTCATAAGTAAAAGCCCTCTTGAAGGTAGTCTTTTATTAAAGGAAAAACCGGCATTTATTCAATTATTAACTGCTGTGCATTGAACTATACACCGATTCACCTTACCATATTATATAAATAGAGCTATGTCAATATCGTATAAATGAAGCTCGACCAATAGCCGAAGAGAAACGGGCGTTAAAAAGCGTGGATAATTCGTTCTGGCGCATTATTTCAGCGATAAATGATATTGAAAGGCGTTAAACGAGAAAACAGCGACACGATATTTAACGTACCGTGCCGCTGCTTTTAAGTAAAGATCTGGCCGCCGCCAACATGTCTTGTCTTGCTTTCGGCTAAAGCGGAACGACCCGCCTGGATTCTTGGCCTCTCACGGTAGCCGGTAAAACCGAATGGCCTAAAAATACGTTCGCCTACATGCACGTCCAGTGCATTAATACTTCCTTCTACCAGTCTTCCAACATAAGCGCCAAAGCGCTATTCAAAGTTCAGCATTGTCAGCTCCGGCTAAGACGGCCATTACTTTACGATAATATTCTATGTAGTTTTGCTCGAAATATTTATTTTTAGCGCTGTATTTTCTTTAAATTATTAAGGCTGGCATTTTAAAAAAAGCATAAATATAAAAATGCAAGAAACGCGCCGCGCTGTTTCAAGTAACTGCGGAAAAAGGCATTGCGGAGTAAATATAACTATAAAATTTGCAATAAAATTTTTGTGAATATGCAAATTGACGCAATTTTCTATTGATTTTTTATAATACGGATAGTATAATAAAAAAACAAAAGAGATATCCTGGGGTTACCCGGGAAGGGAAACAAAGGCGTTTCGAAGTCCTTGGAAACAAGGGAGGTTTGTCAGCGTCTTTTTTTTGACCCTAAAAGCTATTGTTTAATAACCCCGTAATACGGTTTGCGGAGGCATAAAGGGGGATAACCGTTTGAAACATGAAGGAGAGGTAAGGATACCGTCCGGCTGCGCCATCAGCGGCATATTAAACCGCAAGGGCGAGCGCTTTTCGGGCGAGACTGTGATGCGCTCTATTTCGCTCATGCGCGACAGAAGCAACGGGCTGGGCGGAGGCTTTGCGGGTTACGGTATCTACCCTGACCACAAGGATTTTTACGCGCTTCATATATTTTACGACGACCGCGATTCAAAACCGCCCGTCGAAGAGTTTATTAACCGTTTCTTCGATGTGGAGAGCTCAGGAAGAATGCCCACTAGAAAAGCGCCCGGTATTGGACGCAGCCCGCTCATATGGCGCTATTTCGTACTGCCCAAAGCGTTCCGCATGGAAGAGGCCGAAATGGATGAGCAGGAGTTCGTGGCGAAGTGCGTGCTGCGCATAAACAGCGAATACAAAGGCGCGTTCGTATTCTCGTCCGGCAAGAACATGGGGGCGTTTAAAGGCGTTGGCTACCCGGAGGACATAGGCAGCTTCTTCATGCTTGAGCAGTACGACGCGTACCTTTGGACGTCGCACGGCAGGTTTCCCACTAACACGCCGGGCTGGTGGGGCGGCGCGCACCCATTTACGCTGCTTAATTGGTCGGTGGTGCACAACGGGGAGATATCGTCTTACGACGCTAACAAGAGGTTCGTCGAGATGTACGGATACGAATGCACGCTGATGACGGACACGGAAGTAATAACGTATATAATAGACCTCTTGGTGCGCAAGCACGGCATGAACCTCCGGGAAGCGGTAAGCGTTATGGCCGCGCCTTTCTGGAGCGAGATAGAGCTGATGGACGAGGAAAACAAGCGCAAGTTTGAGGCTATACGCGCCGTTTACGGCTCGGCTCTGATAAACGGGCCGTTCTCGATAATACTAGGCTTTGAGGGCGGCATGATGGCGCTAAACGACAGGATAAAGCTCCGCCCGCTCGTGGCCGCCGAGAAAGGCGACATGCTTTATGTGGCGAGCGAGGAAGCGGCGATAAGGGTTATATGCCCGTCGCCCGACAGGGTATGGTCGCCGTCGGGCGGGGAGCCGGTATTCGGATTTGTGGAGGGACATAAATGAGCTTACAGCTTGTCTGGCCGGATTATCTGGTCTTAAGAGATGAAAACAGATGCATACAATGCGAGGTGTGCGCAAAGCAGTGCGCCAACGAGGTGCACAAGCTCGACTCCGACACGGGCAATATGGTATCCGACGAGACTAAATGTGTCGACTGCCAGCGCTGCGTTGCAATGTGCCCCACTCGCGCGCTTAAGATACGCGTAAACGATTTGGAGTTTAAGCCCAACGCGAACTGGACGCCTACGCTGATAAAAGAAGTGTACAAACAGGCCGCTTCGGGAGGTGTGCTTCAATCGGGCATGGGCAATCCGCAGCCTTTTCCGGTGTACTGGGATAGAATAGTGATAAACGCTTCGCAGGTGACGAACCCCTCCATTGACCCTTTGCGGGAGCCTATGGAAACGGGCGTAATACTGGGGCGCAAGCCTGAAAAGCTCGAATTCGGCTGGGACGGCAAACTGCTGACCAAGATGCCCCCGCAGGTAAAGCTGAATGTACCGATATTGTTTTCGGCGATGTCGTTCGGCTCCATTTCCGGCAACGCCCATGAGGCACTGGCCAGAGCCGCGACCGAGCTGGGGACGCTTTACAACACGGGCGAGGGCGGGCTCGCCAAAGAGATGTTCAAATACGGCAACAACACCATTGTGCAGGTGGCGTCCGGAAGGTTCGGCGTAGACCCGGATTATCTTAACGCGGGCGCGATACTCGAGATAAAGATAGGCCAGGGCGCGAAACCGGGGCTGGGCGGGCATCTGCCGGGCGCGAAGGTGGGTGAAGCGGTATCGAAGGCGAGGATGATACCCGAAGGCTCCGACGCGCTGTCGCCCGCTCCGCACCACGACATATATTCCATTGAGGATTTGCGGCAGCTGATATACTCGCTCAAGGAAGCGACGAATTATACAAAGCCGGTGGGCGTAAAGATAGCGGCAGTGCACAACGCGGCGGCTATAGCTTCCGGCATAGCGCGCGCGGGCGCGGACATTATAGCAATAGACGGCTTCAGGGGCGGCACGGGCTCCGCGCCCACCAGGACGAGGGACAACGTGGGCATACCTATTGAGCTTGCTCTTGCGTCCGTCGACCAGCGCCTAAGGGAAGAGAGCATAAGGAACGAGGTGTCGCTGGTAGTCGCGGGCAGCATAAGGAGCAGCGCGGACGTCGTAAAGGCGATCGCCCTCGGCGCGGACGCGGTATATATAGCGTCGGCGGCGCTGATAGCTATGGGCTGCCATATGTGCCAGACATGCTACACCGGCAAATGCAACTGGGGCATAGCGACGCAGAGGGAAGACCTCGTTAAGCGGCTCAACCCCGACATAGCTGCGGAACGGCTGGTCAACCTCGTTACAGGCTGGAAGCACGAGATAGACGAGATGCTGGGCGGCATGGGCATAAACGCTATAGAAAGCCTTCGTGGCAACCGCCTGATGCTGCGCGGCGTGGGGCTTAACGAGAAGGAGCTTGAGATACTCGGCATCAAGCACGCGGGAGAGTAATATATGAAGAAGGTTTACGCTGACGAAAGATGGTGCCTGGGGTGCGGCCTTTGCAAGGTGTATTGCAGGACGTCGCATTCGCTCACCAAGGATATAATTAAGGCGTACAAGCTGGAGGACCCAAGGCCCGTAGAGCGCCTGCACATAGAGACGGGCGACGTGGTAAACTTTGCGCTGCAGTGCAGGCATTGCGACGACCCGAAGTGCGTGCAAGGCTGCATAACGGGCGCTATGCAGAAGGACCCGTTAACCGGGCTCGTGACGAACGAGGTGGAGCGGTGCGTGGGGTGCTGGACGTGCGTGCTTGTGTGCCCATACGGCGCAATAGTGCGCGACGAGGGCAAAAAGAAGGTGGCTGCGAAGTGTGATTTGTGCTGCGAGATG
>JAEZIZ010000058.1 GCA_023415915.1 Bacillota bacterium
AATAAGGCTCAATGGCGAACCTGATTAAGTCATTGAGCTGTTTTTATTTTGAATGAAACCGTAAAGCTCAGGCTTTGCGGAATTTTTATTTGGAGGTTTTACATGGACACACAGGTTACTCTGGACACACTATGGGTGCTGGTGGCGGGAGTTCTGGTATTCTTCATGAATCTTGGCTTTGCGATGGTAGAGAGCGGTTTTGCCCGGGCTAAGAACACGGTCAACATACTGTCAAAGAATATCATAGTTTTCGCCGCTGCATCTCTTGGGTTTCTTGTCATCGGCTGGGGGCTGATGTTCGGGGACGGCAACGGCTTTATAGGGCTTAAAGGCTTGTTTATGGCTTCGGGAGCCGACAACTCTCCCGCAGTGGGCGACGCGTATCAGGGCGTGTATTCAGCAATATCGTGGGCGGGCGTGCCGTTTTGGGCAAAGTTCTTCTTCCAGCTCGTATTCTGCGGAACTGCGGCAACGATAGTTTCCGGTGCGGTGGCTGAGCGCATCAAATACATCTCGTTCATAGTATTTTCGCTCTTGCTGACCGCGTTCATCTACCCGATAGTCGGTCACTGGATATGGGGCGGAGGATGGCTCGCGTCCATGGGGTTCCAGGACTTCGCCGGCTCGACGGTGGTGCACTCCGTAGGCGGCTGGGCAGCGCTCGCGGGCATAATAGTGCTGGGGCCCCGCTTCGGCAAATACAGCAAAGGCGGCAAAGTCCATCCGATACCCGGGCATAACATGTCGATTGCGACGATAGGGCTCTTTGTACTGTGGCTGGGATGGTTCGGTTTCAACCCCGGCTCTACAATGGCGGCAAATCCGGACGCGATTTCCCACATACTGCTTACGACGAACACGTCGGCTATAGCGGCCGTGCTGACGTCAACGGCGGCATCCTGGATAATATTGGGCAAACCCGACCTCGGCATGACGATTAACGGATGCCTCGCGGGGCTCGTCGGCATAACGGCGGGGTGCGCGTTCGTCAGCGTAACGAGCGCCCTCATTATAGGCGCTATATCGGGCGTGGCCGTGGTGCTTGCCGTTATGATGTTCGATCGCCTGAAGATAGACGACCCCGTAGGCGCAACCGCGGTGCATCTATTCTGCGGTGTACTCGGCACACTTTTTGTAGGGCTGTTTGCCGAGAGCAGATTCAACGGCGGAGCGGACGGACTTTTCTTCGGAGGCGGATGGAATCTCTTGGGCGTTCAGGCGCTTGGCGTAATTTCGGTAGCCGGGTTCGTATTCGCGGGAGCGCTGGTTGTATGGCTGCTAATAAAGGCGACGATGGGCGTGCGCGTATCGTTGAAGGAGGAAATAGAAGGCCTCGATATAGGCGAACACGGCAATCAGGCGTATCCGGAGTTTGTAATACACAGGCAGTCGTTTATATCCGATATGCGCTTGCCGGCTAATATAACGCCCGTCAAGGAATCAGTAAATGAAGAGTTGGGAGGATAAGTAAAAATGAAACATGTTAAGGCGATAATCAGGCCGGAGATGCTTGATAGAGTGCGCGAGTCACTCGAAAAGGCGGGCTGCTACCGGGGAGTGACGCTGAGCGAAGTGATGGGGCAGGGTAAGCAGAAAGGCATCGTGCAGGTTTGGCGCGGCGAGAAATACCACCTTGACCTGCTTCCCAAAGTAATGATGGATATGATAGTAAAGGACGATGAAGTCGCCGTCGTCAAAAAGGCTATATTGGACAGCGCATCAAACGGTGATTGCGGAGACGGCAAGATATTCGTATACGACGTTCTGGAGGCGGTACGCATCAGAACGGGCGAAGAAGGCGACGATGCGCTGTAAGCGCAATAACGAATCAAAGTAGGCCGGTTAAATCAGACCGGCCTGCTCATTTTTAAATGAAAAAGACGCGCTCGTGGATCGAAAATTATCATATTGACATATCGTGTTAATTTGGTTATAATACATGCAATCGAAAACGTTAGACGAGAAGAGAACAGAATAAGAAGAGCTTAGATGAGATGAGAAGATGAAAGGATTATTACGGCCCGGGATTCTTCCCAAGGCCGTTTTTTGTTACCGCAAGGGCGCTCTTGACCTGATTTCTCACGTTTGATGTTTAAGATAATTTTTAATATTTTAAGGAGAAAGACATGAAAAAATCGGTTAAAAAGCTGGGATTGCTGATGGCGGCGCTTTTAATCGCGACTGCGGTTTTTGCGGGATGCACGGGGGCGACGACACAGAAGTCGACTGTAAACTCGGGCGTTTCAAACGCTCTGCCCGAAACTTCGGCTTCCGCAGCAGCGCCTGAAGAGTCTGCGGTAAAAGGCGCTTCGTACACGATAGGTATAACGCAGATCGTGGAGCACCCGTCGCTCGACAGGATACGGCAGGGTGTAATAGACAAGCTAGCAGAGCTCGGCTATGTGGAAGGCGAAAACTTCAAAATCGATTATAAAAGCGCGCAGGGCGATATGCCGACAGCGACGACTATAGGCCAGCAGTTCGTTGCCGACAAGGTGGACGTTATCGTGGCTATAGCGACGCCGACAGCCCAGGCGGCGTACGCGGCGTCCATGGGCGGCATACCGCTCGTGTTCTCGGCGGTATCAGAACCTGTCGCCGCGGAGCTCTGTAATGCCGACGGCGGCAACATTGCAGGCGTAACGGGTACGAGCGACAAGCTTCCCGTAGATCCTATGTTTGAGCTGATAAAGCAGATGGTTCCGAACGCCGTAAAGATTGGCATACTGCACAGCACAGGGGAGGTAAACAGCGATATGCAGCTCGCGGAAGCAAGGGATAAGGCGGGCGCATACGGCTTTGAAATTGTCGATGTGGGCATAACGTCCACTAACGAGATGGCAAGCGCTTTAGATACGCTGCTTCCTCAGGTTGACGTAGTGATGAATCTGACGGATAATACTGTCGTGTCGGCTTTGGCGCTCGAAGTGCAGAAGTGCAACGAAAAGAAGATACCGCTGTTCGGCTCGGAAGACACGCAGGTAGCGGGCGGGGCGCTTGCGTCCGCGGGCATAGACTACTATACTTTAGGACAGAACACCGGCGCTATGGTAGCTGAGATACTTAAGGGCAAGAAAGCCGAGGAGATACCTATCATGACGTCCGCAGAGGCGATGATAGCCGTAAGCGCGGAACAGGCCGAATTCCTTGGCCTTACAATTCCCGACGCGCTCAAAGGTAACATACTTTCACCGGAGGCGTTAAACTAAAAGGAGAGAGCATCTGTGCTTGATTTTCTGTTAAGTAACATTGGGCAGGGCCTGATATACGCCCCTATAGTGCTCGGGGTGTATATCACGTATTCGATACTCGATTTTCCCGACCTTTCCGTAGACGGCACGTTCCCGCTGGGCGCAGCGGTGACGGCCGTCTGCGTCGTTTCAGGAATGCATCCGCTGCTTGCGATGCTGCTTGCCATAGCAGCGGGCGCGGCGGCAGGCTACGTGACGGGCGCACTGCACGTATATTTGAAGATAACTAACCTGCTGTGCGGCATACTGACGATGACGGCGCTGTATTCAGTAAACCTTCACATAATGGGCAAGGCGAACATAGCGCTTTCCTCCAAGTCGATGCTGTTCCCTGCCGACGTAACTAATCCGTCTATGAACCTTTTAAATTCGGTGCTCATAGCTCTTGCGATAGTTGTAGTCGTAAAGGTGCTGCTCGACCGTTATATGACAACCTTTGCGGGCAAGTCGCTGCTGGCTGTGGGCGCAAACGAGCAGCTCGTAAAGACGCTTGCGATAAACACCGGCAGGCTGAAGATAACGGGGCTTATGCTGGCGAACGGGCTTGCGGCGCTCTCCGGCTCTATGATGGCGCAATACCAGCGTTTTGCAGACGTAGGCATGGGCAGCGGTACGGTAGTCATAGGCCTCGCTGCCGTTATAATAGGGCGCGCGGTTTTCAGCAGGGCGCGGTTCATACAGGGCTCGACGTCCGTAATATTCGGCTCGATAATATACAAGCTCGCCATAGGCGCGGCGCTAAAACTCGGGCTGCCCGCGGAAGACATGAAGATAATGACGGCGGCTTTCTTCGTGCTCGTTATAGTGCTGCGAAACCCCGCCATATATAAAAAGCTCTCGGGCGTTTTCAGGGGAGGTCGCAGCGATGCTTGACTTAAAGAACATCTATAAAACTTACGACGCGAGCCTTCCCACAAGGACGGAGCTTTTTACCGGGCTTGATTATCATGTAAACAAAGGCGAATTCGTAAGCATAGTGGGCAGCAACGGCTCGGGCAAGACAACGTTGCTTAACATAATAGCGGGCACGGTGGCGTGCGATACCGGCAGCGTGGAGATACTTGGCAAGGACGTGACTAAGCTGAGCGAATACAAGCGCGCAAAACATATCGCCCGCGTGTTTCAGGACCCTAAGCTTGGCACGTGCGCTACGATGACGGTGGCGGAAAACCTCGCAATGGCCGCCAACAAGGGCAAGAGCTACGGCCTGACGAAATGCCTTAAGAAAAAAGACAAGCCAAAGTACAGGGAAATACTTAGCGTGCTCGAAATGGGACTCGAGGAACGGCTCGACGTGCTCGCGGGGCAGCTTTCGGGAGGGCAGAGGCAGGCGCTCGCGCTGCTGATGGCAAGCATATCAAACCCCGACTTGCTGCTGCTCGACGAACATACGGCTGCGCTCGACCCACGTACGTCCGCGCATATAATGGAGCTGACGCAGAGGATAATAACGCAGCGCAACATAACTACGCTGATGGTCACGCACAATCTCGAGTACGCTATAGGCTACGGCTCGCGTATGACTATGCTGCATAAGGGTAAAGTGCTGTTCGACATCTCCGGGGAACAGAAAAAATCGCAGACGATAGAGGGCCTTATAGAGATATTCCACAAAGCCCAGGGCGTTAGCGACAGGCTCGTATTCGGCTGATTTATGGTTAGCGCGCTTTAGTTGCGGCACGGTGGGGCGTAGTCGATACAGACAAGCCTTACCTAATTACCTAAATTCTCGCCAACCAATATTATCTTGATCCGCCCTTTGAAGTTAGTCATGCTTGTGATTACCAGTTGGCTTATTATTCCGCTCGCGGCTTGGCTTAGCTCGTCAAAAGAAGAATAGTCCTGCTTATATAACAATAAGCACTTTTGCGCCGCCTGCGTTTTCACTCGCATTATCGCAGATTCAAGGTTTGTTTCAACCTTGTTCATGCCCGCAATTATAACAACATGTTTTGGACCGAAAGCCAGAGCGGCCACCCTGTTGCCTATGCCGTCCGCGTTCACAAGCTCGCCGGTCATGGAAATCGCGTTTGCGCTCATTAAATAATAATCCGCATTTAAAGCATCATGAGCTATTTTTTCTTTTTCCGTTGCCCCCGCGGCGGCATTCGGATCTAAAAAACGATAGTCGCCGCTAGTTAACGCCTCTATTGCTCCTGTTTCTTTCAGCGTTACGGAACCGCCGTAAGAAACGACGGTTTCTTTGGGTATTATATCAAGCAGCTTTTTCAACGCGTCAGCCTTCGTTTCGCAATAGTAGCCCTCCATGTTCCTCTTTTCAAATTCCTCTATCAGCTTTTGAGCCAGCAGTTGGTTATAGCGTTGAGTCGGCGTCATATCTTTACCTCCCTTAATAAATTTAATGAACTAAAAATAGAATACTACTTTTTACGCAAATAAACATTCTTGTTTTAAACTGACAGTAATGATAAAATTAAATTGGAAAAGGAGCTTTCATGCTCGAAAATGTCTTAGTAAACACGAACGAAAAGCAGGAATATACCAAAATTCGTGCTTTTTTATTTGATTTTAGTACGGCGCGTTGTTATAATAGCTCCAACTTGATATATGCAGAGTAGGTCTTGTGCGTTAAGTGCTCCGGGATGGGATGTCGCCCGGAGACGAAAGGCAGAAATTATCGTTTGCCTGCGGTACAAGGCCGCGTCCGCTGCTTTAGAGGAGCCTTTTTCTCTTATCGTGCGGTATACTTGTTGCCTATATTCAAGGGAAGGAGGTTTTTTTGTATGAGAAAAAACATTTTCAATCTCAGAACGCTTATCGTTTTAGCGTTGCTTGCCGCGCTGGGAGCGGTGTTCAGCGCGTTCCTCTCCGTAGAGATCACCCCGGCGGGCGTAAAGACCATAGAGGTTTCGCTGACTCCCGTTCCGGTGATGCTCGCAGGTATATTTTTCGGGCCGCTTGCGGGTGGGCTCGTAGGCTTTGCAGCAGACTTCGCAGGTTTTTTTATGAACACGCAGGGCCAGGCCTATAACCCCGTATTTTCTCTCACTATGGCGTTGTTCGGAGTTATCGCAGCGCTGTTCTATTTAAGGTCGCAAAAAAACTCGATTTGGAAGGTGACGGGAGCTGCGCTGAGCGCGCAGGTGGTATGCTCTGTAGTGCTCAACACGCTGCTAGTCAATGTATTCTACGGCGTTCCGCTGGCCGCGCTTATTCCCACAAGGCTTGTCGGTGCGGCAATAGAGCTGCCGCTTTACGCCTGGCTGCTGATGACGCTGACGGAGGCTTTGCGGCCTATCGTGGACAGGAGCTTTAAAACGGCGAGAGCATGATTCAACAATAAACCGGCAGCCTGATGGCTGCCGGTTCCGTTTCTGTCTTAAATTACTTATGGTAGTCTTCGCGCGCTTTTTTCAGCATATACGCGTACTTCTTTTTTGCCGCTTCAAGGTCGTATATAGCGAAATCTATAAGGTCCGGATCGTCCACATTATCAAAATAGTTTTCAGCCGCCTTCAAGTCGGAGTAGGCCTGCCTTACATCTTCCGCATAGGCGTTTGAATCAAACGTCATGGCTAACCTCCGTATACTGTGATGGTATAATCTTGCCCGAAACAGGAAGTTTTATACACATAATATGCGGAGTTAAGCGCAAGCAATGAGGCGCGGCCGCGTTAATATTCGGTGCGGCCTTCTATGGCGCGCATCAGCGTGACTTCGTCGGTATATTCAAGGTCGCCGCCTATCGGTATACCGTGCGCTATGCGCGTTACGCGCGATACCAAAGGACGTATTGTCTTTGCTATGTACGCGGCTGTTGCCGTGCCCTTAACGTCGGGATTTGTCGCCAGTATGACCTCGGATGTTTTTCCCTGCGCAAGGCGGTCAAGCAGCCCCGAAATGTTTATATCGTCGGGGCCTATGCCGTCCATAGGCGATATTACGCCATGCAGCACATGGTATACGCCTTTATACTCGCGCGTCTTCTCCACCGCGAGCACGTCTTTTATATCCGACACTACGCATATGCACGAAGCGTCTCTCGAAGCGTCGCTGCAGATGTTGCACTTTTCTTCGCCTTTTTCCATCAAGTTGCCGCAGACAGGGCAGTACGCCGCCTTTTTTTTGGCGTAAAACATGTCCTTAGCAAATTCCTTGACGTCCTCGTCGCTCTGGCCTATGATATAGAACGCAAGCCTCTGCGCCGTCTTATGGCCTATGCCGGGCAGCTTGGAGAACTGGTTTATAAGCCGCATCACCGGCTCGATAATCTGGCTCAATGCTAAAACATGCCCCCTAAGTCAATGCCGCCCGTAATGCCGCTCATCTTATTTTTCATCAGCTCCTCGGCTTTTGAAAGCGCTTCGTTGACCGCGGCGGTTACGAGGTCTTCGAGCATCTCAACGTCGTCCGGGTCCACGGCGTCGGGCGAAATCTTTATGCCCAGTACCTTCTTGGCGCCGTTTGCGCGCACTGTAACAACGCCGCCACCAGCGGACGCTTCCACCTCGGCAGCCTCAACTTCCGCCTGCGCCGCCGCCATTTCGGCCTGCATCTTCTGAGCCCGGGCGATCATCGAGCCCATATTCATGCCGCCGCCTCCCATGCTCTTTCTCTTTGCCATATACTATCCTCCTAGATTTCTTCTATTTCCGTGCCAAACATCGACAGCAGCCCCAAATCGACGGGGGCTTCCGGTTGCTTTTCTTCTATCAATACGCTGAGTGACAGCGTTTCGCCCGTAATATCCTTCAGCTTTCCCGCAACAGCATCCTGAACGGCGGGCTGCTTCATGTACTCGGCGGCTATCGAGTTGTCGGAAGAATACGTTATCTCGAATCTGCCGCCGTTGCGTACCGCGGAAATTGCCTTCTGAGCGTGCTTGTATATGAAATACGCGTCATTTTTAAGCGCTTCGAGCAGCTTTCCCCATGCTTCGCCGGCCGGCACGGCGTCCTCTGCGGCCCGGGACGTAACTACCTTCTGCGCGGCCTGCTTCTTTA
>JAEZIZ010000148.1 GCA_023415915.1 Bacillota bacterium
TAGTCGTGGAGGCGGGTTCGTCTTTCGGATGGGCAAAGTATGCGCGCGACAAGGGCGAGATAATAGCTATAGATACTTTTGGCGCGTCCGGGCCCGCGGAGCAGCTTTTCGAAAAATACGGCTTTACGGTAGACAACGTAGTCGCGAAGGCAAAGGCTGTGCTTAAGAAATAGATAAAGCAAAACATTTCGTACGAGCAAAACGCCCCGCTATATTGTAAGCGGGGCGTTATCTTTAAGCCGGAAAACTGGTGTGAAAACGTTAATTTACGCCGTTACTACAATCCGTGTATCCTGCCCGGCGGCCAGATGATGAATAAGGCCTTGCCGAGCACCCTTTCCAAGGGTATCGGGCCGATATCGCGCGAATCGGTGGAGTCGTTCCTGTTGTCGCCCATAACGATTACGCTGCCTGCGGGCACTATAAGCTCCTCCATATCCCTGTCGTGCGGCATACCAAAATAATCGTAATTAGGCGCATTGTTTATATACAGCACGCCGTCTTCGATTTTTATACTGTCGCCGGGCTCGCCTATGACGCGCTTTACGTAAGTCTGGCTGCTGCCCGGAAACATGCATATGACAATATCTCCGCGTTCGGGCGGGCCGAACCAGTACGTCACCCGCTCCATGAAAACGTACTCGTCGGTATAGAGCGTGGGCTGCATCGACGGCCCCTCCACGCGTATAAACTCGAATACAAAAAACCGCAGCGCGAGTGCTATGACTACCGCGGCGGCTATAGAAATTATCCAGCCTTTCGCTTCGCTTTTCCGGTCGGCTTTGGATGCGGCTTCTGCCGCCTTTTCTTCATTTGTTTTGTTATTATCGCCGGGCTGGTCAGGCATCAATTTTCCCTTCAACAGTATCGCTTGATTACTTTGCTATAAACCCCGCCGGAACGATTATCCGTATTTGGCGGTTTACAGGCCGTGTATTTTGTCTATTGGCCAGATGACGAATTCTGCCCTGCCGAGTATCTTTTCGTACGGTATGGGGCCAACGCCCGGATCCCTTGAATCGCGCGATTCGTTTCTGTTGTCGCCCATAACCATCAGGCAGCCTTCGGGCACCGTAATTTCGGAAAAGTCTTCCCTGTGCACGCCGCTGAAAAATTCGTAATCGGGCACGCCGTTTACATACAGCACGCCGTCCTCTATTTTTATCCTGTCGCCCGGCTCGCCTATGACGCGCTTGACGTACGATTCGATGCTGTCCGGGAACGAGCATATTACGATATCGCCGCGCTTGGGATGGCGGAACCAGTACGTCACCCGCTCCATGAAAACGTACTCGTCGGTATACAGCGTGGGCTGCATCGACGGGCCGTCCACGCGAATGAACTCAAATACGAAGAAACGCAGCGCAAGCGCAATTACTATAGCGGCAGCAAGAGAGATTACCCACCCCTTTGCCTCGCGCTGCCGGTATTCCTTTTTACGCAACACTCTTGACTGCGATTCGTCCTCTTCCGCTTCCGGCAATTCAATGTCAGGTTGTTTTTTCATCCGCCAATATCCTTTTAAGCCGTTTTATAAACACCTCGTGCGGAAGCATCACTATATGGCCACAGCCAAGGCATTTTATTTTTACGTCCATGCCAACGCGAATTATACGCCATTTGTTTTCACCGCAGGGATGCGGTTTTTTCATCTGGACAGTGTCGCCTAACGAATAATCCAATCAAAGGCCCCCGCTATATGATGGATACGGATCCGCTTCTTTGGGACCGCTTAGATATATTATACCCAACGCAAAGTGTTCTTCAAGTATATTATCATGTTTTTCCATGTATTCCAACCCTAGAGCTGTTATAAAGCATGCCAGTTTATATTATAACGCTTGTAAGCGAAAGGCTTTGATTCGGCCGTGCGTTATGCGGCAAAGCCCGCAAGGCTCCTTTTTGTATTTACAATTTATTAACGACGCTTTGCTTGCAATAAGTTTTTATTCGTGAGAAAATACACGTATCTCAAATTACGGAGGATATTAGTTTTGAAGAAAAAAATCGCGATATTGCTGTCTGCTGCATTGGCAGCTGTAATGCTGCTGGGAGCGTGCAGCAATACGCCTGCATCAAGCCCAAGCCCCAGCGCTTCGCCGTCCGCGACGGACGATTCCCTTGTTGTGGCGCAGATGGACGGACAGTCGGTATATATGAGTGAATTTAAGGAGTGGCTTGACCAGAATATACAGGGCGGTTCCGCCGTGCTGGAAAACGAAATGTACGCCTCGGAAATGCCCGATTTGCTGGATTCGTTTATTAGCTATAAGATAATAAAAGCCGAACTGAAAAACAGAGGATACCTCGATAACCTGACGTCCGAACAGCTCGAACAGGTAGAGCAGAACGCGCAGGACGAGATAGATTACGCCGTCAGCACATACAGTATGACGGAAGAGGAATACCTTGAGCAGACGGGCGTTACCAAAGAGCAGCTGATTGACCAGTATAAGTTCTATACCGCCGTGAATATCGCTTATACCGATACCGCGCTGACGGGAGATACGAATCCTAAAGAGGAAGACATAAAGGCGGAGTATGACAAAAACGTAGCTTCCGACCAGCAGAAGATGGACGCCGATCCGACGCAGTACGTGTCAAGCGTAAACAGCGGAGCCACGGTATACTACGTGCCGGCAGGCGTGCGCCTTATAAGGACGGTGCTTATAGGGTTCGAAGAAGACATGGCGGGAGCCATATTAACGCTGCGTGAAGCGGGTTATGACGACCAGGCGAATCTTTTAAAGGAAGAAGCGATAAAAGCGATAAAGGAAAAAGCGGAGGAGATGGCAGAGAACATAAACTCCGGTAAGCTCAGCTTTACGGACGCCGTGGCGCAGTCGGACGACAAGGACATGCCGGCGGAAGGGTATCCCGTGGTTGCGGGAGCGCCGCAGTACGACGACGAGTTTACCAACGCAGCTATGGCGCTTGAGAGCGTAGGCAAGATTTCAGAGCTTATCGTTACGGACGAGGGGTATCAGGTGCTGGAATACACGTCGGAGCTTCCGCAGGGGCCGGTGGCGTATGAGAGCGTAAAAGACATCATAAGCGCCGACCTGCAGACAGCGCTGCAAAGCGAAGCATGGAAGGCGCTGCTCGAACAATGGAAAAAAGACCACAAGGTTGAATGCTACTACGACGTATTATAATATTATAAGGATAAAGCCCGGCTTAAAGCCGGGCTTTTCTGTTACGCTATGCGAGGTTTTGTGTACAGCTGTGGAACAAGACCGTTTTTGCAGATGTCAAAGTAAAAATAAGCGAATTAACGGTAAAAAAGCGCGGTTTAGTTAAAAACGGCGCTAAGGAATATAAAAAAACAGGTGTTTGAACGGGTGTCCATGCAAAACGGCAGCGTATAAAAACTGATAAGTTGTATTGAATTCCATATGTGCGGTGTGTTATATTTACCGTATGTTATCCGGGAGAAAGCTGGCAGGTATTTTACCCTGGGCGTAATCAGGGGTAAAGCATGAGCCCCAGCAAGCCGTGAGGTTATTAAAAGTATGGTACCGGGCAAGACAAACTATCGATATGGTTATGCTGTCGGTACCGAAAGTGAAAGACGATATAGAGAGTAAAGGTTTTATAAGTTTATTATTCAGGAGGCGCTGATGGAAAGGTCAGAAAACGTCGGTATAATTTTTCCGGAAATACTTATACCGGATGCAAAAATAAATTTGAAGAAATGGTCGGTAATAGCATGCGACCAGTTTACGTCCAATGAGGACTACTGGGCAAAGACGTCAAGGGCCGTAGGCGGCGCGCCTTCAACACTGCATATCATATTGCCCGAAGCATTTTTAAGGCAAGGCGACATCGACGACAGGATAGCGCACGCAAAGGCCACGATGAACAATTATATAGAGGACGGCGTGCTTGTGCGCCTTCCGAAAGGCGTTGTGCTCGTTGAGCGCCAGACGGAATTCGGCACGCGCGTTGGGCTTATGTTGGCCGTCGATCTTGAAAAATACGATGTGGATCCGTCCAAAAAGCCGCTTATACGCGCTACCGAGCAGACGGTGGCCGACAGGGTGCCCCCGCGTGTACAGCTGCGTGACGGCGCGATACTCGAGTGCCCGCATGTGATGCTGCTTATTGACGACTTGAAAAACACTGTCATCGGCCCGCTTTATGAAGCGCGAAGCGAAGCGGTACAGATATACAACACGCCGCTTTTGATGGACGGCGGCAGCGTAAAAGGCTGGTTCTTCGAGGACGAGCAAATACTCGGGGGCATAGTAAAGGCTCTTGAAAAGCTTAAAGCGAAGTCTAAAGACGGCATGCTGTTCGCCGTGGGCGACGGCAACCATTCGCTCGTTTCCGCAAAGGCCGTATGGGAAAAGCATAAGGCGCGCCTTTCGGAGGAGGAGAGGGAGGTAAGCCCGCTGCGCTATACGCTGGTAGAGGTCGTAAATCTTTACGATAACGGCCTTTCTATGCTGCCCATACACAGGATGCTGTTCAATGTCGAGCCGTCTACCGCGCTGCGCATGCTGGTTTCGATACTCAACGGCATGGGCTGCGAAGCGCGCATGATGTATACGAGGGGCTCAAAGACGCCCGTAAAACCGGGCGTACAGGTAGTATATTTCGAGTCTAAAATGTCAAAAGGGCGTATAGAGATATCGAAGCCGCAGCATGAGCTTGTAAGCGTGACTATGACGCTCGCGCTCGACAGGCTGCTGCAGGAGATGCCCAAGGGCGAAATAGATTATATTCACGGTGACGACGAGTTCCACGACCTTGCCAAAGAGCACGCATGCTTAGGGTTTTTGATGGAACCTATCGCAAAAGAAGATCTGTTCAAGTCGGTAATAGAATACGGTGTGCTGCCACGGAAGGCTTTCTCGCTGGGAAGGCCGGAGGAAAAGCGCTATTACTTTGAATGCAGGCTACTTGTTGATGCAAAGCCGCAGGAAGAGGAAGCCGAGCCTGAGCATCAGGAGGAAACGGGCGAAGCGGAAACGGGCGAAACGGAAACCGTTGAAGCCGTAACGGAAGCCGAAGAGGCGCCGCCTAAGGAGGAACAGGAAGCTGAGAATTATGAAGCTCCCGCGGAATACGATATTGAAGATGACGACGACGCGTTTGAGGACGATTTTCTTGACGAAGACGAGCCTCCGCGCAAAAAGAGAAAAGGATCATTCGGGTTCATAAAGGGAAAAGGATTATTTGGGTTCATTCGGAAGAGAGAAAAATAAATGAAGGTTTGTAAATTCGGCGGAACTTCTCTTGCGAACGCCGTTCAGATAAAGAAAGTAGCCCAGATAGTAAATGCGGACCCGCAGAGAAGGTACGTCATTCCTTCCGCGCCCGGCAAGAGGTTTGAAGGCGACAAGAAGGTGACCGATCTGCTTTACGCATATTACGGCGCGGTAAACAATGGCGGAGATCACGAAGCGGTATATGCCGAGATCTCGCAGCGCTATATTGAAATACGCGACGAGCTGGGCGTGAATACGGAAATAGAGCGTTACCTTGGCGATATACGGAAAAAAGTGCTCTCCGGCGCGGGAGAGGATTATACGGTGAGCCGCGGGGAGTTTCTTAACGGCCTGCTTGTAGCGGATTACCTGGGTTATGAATTCATAGACGCTGCGGACGTCGTGTTTTTTGACGCTTCGGGCGCGTACGAGGGCGAGAAGACGAGGAAAGTAATGCGCGAGCGGCTGCGCAGCTGTGAACGTGCCGTGATACCAGGTTTTTACGGCAGCAAGCCGGACGGTGAGATAAAGACGTTTTCGCGCGGCGGCTCGGATATAACGGGCGCTATAGTTGCGCGGTCTGCGCGAGCCGAGGTTTATGAGAACTGGACGGATGTACCCGGCTTTCTCGTTGCCGACCCGCGCATAGTCGAGAACCCCAACGTAATAAGAAGCATAACATACAGGGAATTGCGGGAGCTCTCGTATATGGGCGCAACCGTGCTGCATGAGGATGCAATATTCCCCGTTTTTAAAGCGAACATACCTATAAACATAAGGAATACCAACGACCCGGAATGTCCGGGCACGCTTATTGTGCCGGGCATGGACGACGACGAGACGGCCACGATAACCGGCATAGCGGGCAGGAAGGGCTTTACCGTAATATCCGTGGAAAAGGCCAAGATGAACGCAGAGCTGGGGTTCGGCAGGCGCGTGCTGTCGGCGCTCGAAAAGAACGGTATAAGATTTGAGCATATGCCTTCGGGCATTGACACGCTGGGCATAGTAATTGCAAACAGCGAGCTTGATGGAAAACAGTCGGACCTTATCGATGATATATACGCGTTGTGCCAGCCCGATTCTCTGGAAGTATTCACCGGGCTCGCGCTTATAGCGACGGTGGGCCGCGGTATGATAAGGCACATAGG